>JALPYG010000098.1 GCA_023271215.1 Dehalococcoidia bacterium | reverse complement strand
GCTGGACATCCTCTCTATCACTATATTATTAATACCCTATTAAACTGTCCGTTAGTTAGCGAAATCGCGATCGATACCGACAGTCCTATAATTCTTGAAGATGCAGTGCGGAATTTTCCTCAAGTGAAACTGATTAAGAGACCTCAACACCTACGAGCTGATACCATTCCCATGAATGACGTGCTTTTATATGATGTTGCCCAAATTAATGCTGACTATTACATTCAAACACATAGCACAAATCCCTTACTGCGCCCGAGGACCATCACCAGGGCCATTGAAAAGTTTCTGGAGGAGCTGCCGAAATACGATTCTCTCTTTTCGGTCACGCGCTTACAAACCCGGCTATGGGACGCTGAAGCTCGACCCCTCAATCATGACCCGAAAATACTTTTGCGCACTCAAGATCTACCGCCTATCTTTGAAGAGAACTCGAACGTATACATCTTCAGCCGTGAGGTGTTGGAAACTTATCGAAATCGTATCGGTCGGCATCCACTCATGTTCGAGATAAACCGTATAGAGGCCTGGGATATTGATGAGGAGCTGGATTTTCGTTTCGCTGAATCTCTGTTTTTGCAGCGATCGAAGGCAATGGGGGAAACTACGACATGACCCGGAAGGTATTAGTCTCGGCTCCCTACATACAGCCTGTTATTAATAGCTTTCATCCCATCTTTGAGGCCAGCGATATTGAGCTTGTGATACCACCGGTTTCTGAACGCTTATCCGAAGAAGAGTTACTGCAATTAGTAGGGGATATTGATGGTGTCATTTGCGGGGATGACGAGTTTACGGAACGAGTGCTGCGGGCTGCGCCTCGCCTGAAAGTTATCTCGAAGTGGGGTACCGGCATTGACTCTATTGACCAAGAGGCGGCTGCCCGGCTGGGCATTGTTGTGAGAAATACCCCTGACGCTTTTAGCCAACCAGTAGCTGACACGGTCCTGGGATATATTCTTAGTTTCGCCCGTAGGTTGCCCTGGATGGATCGTGAGATGCGAGCGGGGAGCTGGCGTAAACTAGCGGGTGTGTCCCTACAGGAATGCACGCTTGGAATTATTGGGGTGGGCAACATAGGTAAGGCAGTCGCTCATCGCGCCATTGCCTTTGGAATGAATGTATTAGGGAATGATGTAGTGGAAATGCCCGCGGAGTTCATTGAGGAAACCGGCATCAAGATGGTTGCGAAAAGTAAGCTGCTCCAGCAAGCCGATTTTGTTACTTTAAACTGCGATCTCAATCCAACTACCTATCGCCTGATGAATCGTGAGAGATTCTTGCTGATGAAGAATACAGCATATTTGATTAACACAGCTCGAGGGGCTATTCTGGATGAGTCAGCGCTAATTGAGGCGCTTCAGAAGGGCTCGATTGCTGGAGCAGCCCTGGACGTTTTTGAGAACGAACCGCTGCCCCCGGGTAGCCCGTTGCGAGATATGGATAATGTGTTATTGGCACCACATAACGCTAACAGTAGTCCTGTCGCTTGGGAGCGAGTGCATGAGAATACCATTCGGAATCTTATAGAGGGGCTTCAGAGGGGAAGAGGAAGAGAATGAATGAAGTTGTCCTTATTAGTGGGGTAGCTGGGGGTATTGGCAGTGCGACAGCGCAAACATTTGCCAGGGCGGGTTGGCGTGTCATAGGTGTTGATCGGCATCAGGTGGACAACTTGCCGGGTGTTCATCGCTTTATTCGCGCGGATGTCTCGGACATCGCTGATTCGCAGCGGATATTTACGGAAGTCGCGGATGATGAGGGACGGATTGACGCTCTGATCAACAATGCTGCGATACAAATCTGCAGACCTCTGGTTGAGACAACTCCGGAGGAGTGGGATGCTGTGATGGCATCCAACTTGCGTTCCGTTTATCTCGCTGTCCGCAACGCTTACCCGTTGATGCGTGAGCATGGTGGTGCCATTGTCAATGTAAGTTCGGTCCACGCTATTGCTACGTCCACGAACATTGCCGCCTATGCTGCGAGCAAGGGAGCATTGTTGTCCCTAACTCGTGCTATAGCACTGGAACTGGCACGAGATAAGATTCGTATCAATACTGTTTTGCCTGGCGCTGTGGACACTCCAATGCTGCACGCAGGTTTGAAGCGTGGTCATGCCCAGGGTTCCGATCTCAGGGAACTGATCCGGGCAATAGGTAACCGTACCGCGTTGGGGCGGGTGGGACAGCCGGCTGAGATTGCTCAGGCTATCCTTTTCCTGGCGGATAACGAGCGTTCATCCTTCATTACTGGCCAAACGCTGGTAGTGGATGGCGGAGCAATTGCGAGGTTGAGCACGGAATGAGAAAAGTTGAAGAACTAGCAAAAGCAGTTGTACCTCCCACTGTCGGGAATGCTCTCAGGGCTTGGCAAGCAGAACCTTGGCTCCAGCTAAGATGGCACTTCAGTTTGAAGCGACTTGTCTGTTTGCATCGGCTCCGTAAGTTTAAGAATAAGCATTTGGGTAACCGTTGTTTCGTTATTGGCAATGGCCCCAGCCTCAACCTAATGGATCTCAGTCCGCTGTGCGAAGAGTTCACTTTTGGTATGAATCGTATCTACATGCTTTTCCCCAAATTGGGGTTCCACACAACTTACTTTGTTTCGGTCAACAAATTAGTAATCGAGCAATGTGCTGAAGACATTGCCGATCTACCTATGCCTAAATTTCTCAGCTGGCGGGGCATGAGTGAGCCTGTAGACTCGGCTAATACGATTTTTCTCAGAAGCATTTACAATGTAGGCTTCTCGCCAAATCCAGAGAAGCTAGTTTATGAATCTGCCACCGTTACAAACGTGGCTTTGCAACTAGCCTATTATATGGGGTTCTCTGATGTGATTCTTATCGGTGTAGATCATTCTTTTACCTCAAAAGGTGAGTGCAATACCACTGTTGTTTCCCGCGGCGATGACTCCAATCATTTTGATCCCAATTACTTTGGAAAAGGTTTCCGCTGGCAGTTGCCAGACTTGAAAACCTCGGAACTTGGCTATTCCATTGCTCGGGAGGTCTTTGAAAGAGATGGACGGCGGATCTTGGATGCTACTGTGGACGGAAAGCTGAAGATCTTTCCGAAAGTTAACTATGATGACATGTTTGATAAATAAACGCTTTCGAATTGGAGGGGGATGAGGCATGGAAAGGGGATTAAAGGTTAAGCGGTTATTTACTAAGAAAAGCGAAGAAGGGAGACCTTTGGTAAGTATTGTTACGCCTGTTTATAATGGTGAGAAGTATGTAGAAGAAACCATACAAAGCATAGTAAATCAAACTTATGACAATATAGAGCATATTGTGATAGACGGAGGATCAACAGATGGGACACTGGATATTTTAAGAAAATATGAATGCACTTATAATATGATATGGCTTTCAGAGTCTGATAATGGAATGTATGATGCTATAAATAAAGGGTTTAATCTGTCCAAGGGAGAAATTATGGCTTGGATAAATGCTGATGATATGTATCTACCCTGGAGTATTGAAATAGTTGTGAATGCAATTACCAAGTTGAACATTGATTGGTGCACTGGGGTTCCTGGGCAATGGAGTAAACAAGGATTACATCATAACTTGCCTTTTTTCATACCAATTTATTCTAGAACTTTAATAAAAAGAGGGTGTTATCACGGCAAGGGGTTAGGGTTTATACAACAAGAATCCACTTTCTGGACAAGAAGACTTTGGAATAAAGCAGGTGGGAAAGTAAATAGTACCCTAGAATTGGCAGGTGATTTTTATCTTTGGAAATCTTTTGCTGAGCACAGCCAGTTGTATACGATAAATGCCGTCTTGGCAGGGCGCAGAGTGCATAAGGATCAAAAGACTTTTTCAGGTATGGAGAAATACTATAATGAATTAAGAAACAACTGCAATATTTTCACAACAGGACTAAGAATTTGCAATAAATTGTTTAAGATTAACCTGGTGATTTCAATGCTTAATCGTCGATATTTGGTCAAAACAGTGGACTTAATTGCGGGTGATTAGATATGACCATGAAAAGGACTGTATTAAAAATAGCCAATTCGTTTCTTAAGCACTTTGGGGCACAAATCGTCAGAAATACTCAGCGTGAATTTAAAATGGCGTCCGCCGTTCAACGGATCAGAAAACACGATATACCAATAAACAGCATAATTGATATTGGAGCATCGAATGGCAAGTGGAGCGTCGAGATGACAAGAATCTTTCCCGAGGCGCTCTTCTTAGCTATAGAGCCACTTATAGAGAGAAAAAGGGAACTAGAGAAGGTCAAGAACACATATTCTAATTTTGGCTTTGTCCCAAAGTTGTATGATTTTAGTCCTTTGACCTATTGAATCAGTAATAATCAGCCTTGTGGGAATGTGGGTAACTGCGGAGCAGTTATCCAAGTGATTGTGGGAAAGTCGAAGACTTTTCCAGGCGGATGGGGTAAACCTGTGGGCAGCCTGTCTCTCCATCAGGTTTCCCCAGGAGCGTCAATCATGGCATTTCCACAAGGCATAGAGGAGGTTGGGATCAAAAGACCTTGATAAAAGAATCGGGTTCCTCTATTCTGTTGAATGAAACAGCAACAGAAACAAAGGAGGAACCCGATGGCTGAGATCCAGATAGACCTCAAGCTCACTGTAAAGGTAGCACAAGAAGGGATGAAAATCAACAATTTGTTATACCAGTTAAGGAAAT
>JALPYG010000097.1 GCA_023271215.1 Dehalococcoidia bacterium | reverse complement strand
ATTACCCATTTCAGCAGTCGCGTTTGGGTTAAACCATTACTACTTTGGGATACGCAATGTGGCGCTCAAGACGTTCTCTGGGCTCATCTGGGGTGCAATGTACCTGCTCATCGCCAGCTTGCTTATCTCATTTGTTTCACATTTGGCTTTTGAATGTTTGGTACGGAAGAGGATGCGAAAATGACAACAGTGATTGAGTGTGCCCGGCTCTTCGATGGTCATGACATCATCAAAGACAGCATTGTGGTCATAGAGGGGGATAGAATCGCTGCCGTGCATATCAAAGATGGAGGATTCACTTGCCGGTTTTTGATGCTTGGTCTGATTAATAGAACCTTAATATAGCTTGTTGATTGTGGTAGAATAAGATCAAATAGTGTTGGTAAAGCAAGCATACGAATGCAGTAGGCATCAAAATGACAACGCGAGAGCAAAGGGGCTCTCAAGCGGAGATTCTTTCTCCTTGACATTGACAATCTTGCGGCTGGTTTTCTTCGCTTTGTGGAAATGCCAATTAAGGAAGCGTTCCAAAGGAGGAGTGTTACAGAATGGAAACAGTAATTGTCGTTGAAGATATTATCAAGAGGTATGGTGATCTCGCCGCCGTTGACGGTGTCAGCTTCAAGGTCTACAAGAACGAGATCTTCGGTATCGTCGGGCCAAACGGCGCCGGCAAGACTACCTTGGTGGAGTGCATGGAGGGACTGCGGATCCCCTCCGGGGGGTTTATCCGCGTCCTGGATCTCGATCCAAAGGCAGATGGCTACAAACTGAGGCAACTGATAGGCATACAGCTCCAGGAGGGCCTATTCCCGGACAGGCTCAAGGTAAACGAAGTGTTGGACCTCTTCGCCGGCCTTTACTCCCGCTCCGTAGCTATCAGACCTCTCCTGGAGAAAGTGGGGCTCCTGGACAAGGCCGATGGCTACTTCGATAGCCTCTCCGGAGGGCAGAAACAGCGGCTCTCCATTGCTGTGGCCCTGGTCAGCGACCCGCAGGTAGTCTTCTTCGACGAGCTGACGACAGGACTCGATCCTCAGGCCCGAAGGGCGATGTGGGGGATGGTCAGCAGCATCCGCGATGCCGGAAAGACCGTTATCCTGGTCACTCACTTCATGGAGGAAGCGGAGCGGCTCTGTGACCGGGTGGCTATCATTGATCGAGGCAGGATAGTTGCCTTAGATACCCCAGCTAACCTCATAAGCAGGATTGACGGCGGCTTGAGGATCAACTTCTGGCTAGATGACCTAAGCATAGTAACCGAGCTTGAGAATATCAAGGGGTGCAAGCTTACAGTCAGCGACCAGGATATTACCATCCAGTGCGCCGATCGCCGGGTTGTCGATGAGGTCAAGCGCGTCCTGGAACACAATAACTGCAATTTCCACGACTTCACCGTTTCAAAGCCGACCCTTGAGGATGTATTCCTATCCATTACCGGCAAGGAGATGAGAGAATGATAGTTCTGCGCCAGTTCAGAAAACTAATTTCAATGGAGGTGAGGGTGTTTCGGCGCGAGCCGATAGGCGTGTTCTTCGCCTTCATCTTTCCGGTGTTCTTCCTCTTCCTGACGATGGAGGTTTTCATCCCGGCCGAGGCCCCCAGGGAGATCGTCATCAACTACGTGACGCCGTCCCTGATGGTTCTCATCATCGCCACTGGGGCCATATTCGGCGTGCCTCTCAGCATCGTCACCTACCGTCAGATAAAGTTCCTCAAGCGGTTGACTGCCTCTGGGGCTAGATCCCTTACCATTCTGGGCAGCATAGCTCTGGCCAATTTCATGATCACGGTTCTTGGGATCGCTCTGCTTGCCGTTGCGGCGATGCTGGTTTACGACGCCACCCTTGGGGGGAGCCTTATTTCCTTCCTCGCCGGGTTTGTGTTCACCTTTCTGAGCCTTGGTGCGATCTTTCTGTTCATCCCCGCGGTAGTTCGCTCGGCACGGGCGGCCAACGCCCTCTCACAGATCATCTTCTTCCCGGTAATGTTCTTTTCCGGAGTGTTTATACCGCTGGATATGCTTCCTGATTGGATCGCGCGCTACATTTCCCCGTTTATACCGATCACCCATGCCGCTGAGCTGATGCAGGGACTGTGGCTGGGCACTCCGCTGGTCGACCTCATCTGGCAAGTGCTTATCCTGCTGGGCATTCTCTGTCTGGGCCTGGTCATTGCCGTCCGCGCCTTCCGGTGGGAGTAGCGGTCGTTTGACGAGATAAAAAGGGGTGAACTGGACCCCGGAAAGTGGACATGGTGTTTAGGCGGAGTTAACCTTTGGCGGGTTTACCTGAAAACTACGAGAGAAAATGCCGAAGAAGACACGCCAGCTCAGTGTTCAAGGTAAAAGCAGCTTTGGAAGCAATATGAGAATCATTGCCGAGCGGATCGGTAAGGATGACAAGTTCTTTCTGCTGGACCTCTCGCCGGGAATGCTCGCCGCAGCCAGGGCAAAACTCAGAAAGCGAAAGATCGAGGCCGAATTCGCTCTGGGCAACGGAGCATGTCTGCCGTACGAGGATGCTATGTTCGACGATGAAGGACTGGCGCCGGGGAAGGAGGAGCCGTGGTCTGGGCGCCGGCTCCTGAAGATGAACGCCTTGTTCGCTAACAAGCCTCCCAGAGCAGGGGCACGGCATGCCTGCCCTGTGCAGTCCTACTTCACGGGGGCCGTGCCCCTGCTCAAGTGGATCTGGCGCGGCACTGTCTATACGATGGATTTTAAGAACGCTTCAGCTTGAGATAAATAGAGGAACATGCAGTAAAGATGGTCAATTCTATTTTTGAAATCGCGGGTAAGAACAGCGAGAAAATGTGGTTGACCCCCTTTCCTCAAGGAGGTAACGATGCAAAAAGTTTACAGAGTAGAGCAGCTTACCAAAGTATATCCGAAAGGCCCAACAGCCGAAGGGTATCCGACAGGCGTAACAGCCAACGATGAAATAGACCTTGAGGTCGCTCAGGGAGAGATATTGGGGATCTTTGGGCCCAACGGAGCGGGGAAAACAACCCTTGTGCGGCAGATGGCAGGGCTCCTTCGTCCGTCGAGCGGCCGCATCTTTCTCTTTGACCACGATGTAGTAGCAAAGCCAGCGGTGGTTCCCCGCTATGCAGGTTACTACAACCAGATAGCTGTGGGCTTGGAATCACACAAGTTTCGTGAAGTCGTCTACGGTACCGGGCGGCTGCGAGGCCAGTCAAAGGCAGCGGCACAAAAGCAAACCGATAGTCTTATTCAACGGTTCGATCTAAAGGAACTGGCAGACCGACTGGTCGGTAAGCTGAGCGGGGGTGAGAGAAGGCTTGCCGCTTTGCTTTCTACGTTTATGAACTATCCGCCGGTATTGATACTCGATGAACCCACCAATGAACTGGATCCCGTGCGACGCAGGCTCGTGTGGGATTATCTTCATGAGCTTAATGGTCAGCGTGGAACAACGATAATCCTGGTCACACATAACGTTCTGGAAGCAGAATGGGCGGTGCAGAGGGTAGCAATTATTGACCTCGGCAAGCTGCAGGCCATGGGGACACCAGGCGAGCTGAAGCGCTTGGTCGAGGACACCGTCCGTTTGGAAGTGCGCCTGCGCTCTGGCCAGGAAGAGCAAGCACAGGATTTCCTGGCAAGAATTCCGGGTAGCATTAGGCTGCGATTGGGCGTCTGGCAGATCACCACGCCAAAACGGGAGGCTTCCACTCTCTTTTCAACTGTGATCGAACGGTTGGGCTTTGAGACTCTGGACGACTTTCGTTTGATCACACCGACCTATGAAGATGTCTACATCAAATTAACCGGCAAGAGATGGGAGGGTAATGATGGACGAGAAAATACAACAAGCTAAATGCCTTAATCTCTCAAAGAATATCCGCGATTTTGGGTGGCTCCTTAAGAGTCAACTCTTCGACTTAAGGACAATGTGGTCTTGGTATCTTTTCCAAAGTACCGGCACTGCCTTAGGACTTATGGTCTTTCTCGTGTTGTTCGCCGGCGACGTGGGGCCGGAAAGGCTCGGATTTATCTTCGTTGGTGCCCTTGTCACAACTATCTGTTTGGGAATGATGGTCTCTCAAGGCCAACTCATTGGACGTCTGAGATATCAGAATGCATTCGAGTATTATGCCGTTCTTCCCATCTCCAAGGCGATCTTTATCGCTGCGCTGACCGCGCGCGGCTTTGTCATAGCTACCCCGGCACTCCTCATTATGTTGCTGATAGGAGGGATCGCGCTTGATTTGTGGCTCCCACCGGTGGCACTGCTCATACTAATACTGGGTGGAATTACCATGGCCGGGATAGGGGCCTTTATCGGGTTTTGGAGCCCAACAGGTGAGATCGCAACCATAGCGAGTCAGGTGGTGAGCCCCTTCTTCATCTTCCTGGCTCCGGTATTCTTCCCGCTTGAGCATCTGCCGGACCCATTGCAGGTGGTAGCACGGTTTATTCCTGCTACTTATATTGCAGAGACACTGCGCGCCGCTATAGCTGGCAGGATGTATGGCGGGTTTTGGGAGGACTTGCTTATTCTCGTGGTATTTACACTTGTGGTGTTGGGACTTACCCCTCTGAAACTCGATTGGCGAGTCCGCTGAAGCGATATGAGGCAGGGGCTTGAGCGGCTGGTTGCAGGATGATCAGGGAGTCCCCCTGATGATCTTGACGGCAGTGTAGGCGGTGATATAATGAGGCATCGGAA
>JALPYG010000099.1 GCA_023271215.1 Dehalococcoidia bacterium | reverse complement strand
GTCCTGCACCTGATCTTGAAATGGCTCCTCGACCTGGATTTCCAGCCTCCAGCTCAAGGCTACCTCCCAATCTTCGCCGGAATCTCGGCCGGGCTCTCGGCGATGCGCACCCCCACGGCGGCAAGGGCCCTCTTCTTCTCCTCGGCCCGTCCGGCGGTTCCGGTTACGATAGCCCCGGCATGTCCCATGCGGCGGCCCGGGGGAGCGGCGCTTCCGGCGATAAAGGCGACCACCGGTTTGGTGACCCTCTTTTTGATAAATGCCGCCGCCTCTTGCTCCGCGGTGCCCCCGATCTCGCCGATCAGCACTATCGCCTCGGTTGCGGGATCTTGTTGAAAGAGATCTAATGCCTCCACGAAAGTAGTGCCGATTATTGGGTCGCCTCCCAGGCCCACGCAGGTTGACTGCCCGATCCCTGTCTCGGTGAGCATAGCGGCAACCTCATAGGTCAGAGTGCCGCTGCGGGAACAGACGCCCACGGTGCCCTCTTTGAACGCCGCACCCACCATTATACCCACTTTGCACTTCCCTGGAGAGATAACGCCGGGACAATTCGGGCCGATGAGGCGAGTATTCCTTCCCCGGAGATAGTGGCAAACGGCCATCATGTCAAAGGTCGGGATACCTTCGGTTATACAAACGATGGGCGAGAGGCCGGCATCGGCGGCCTCGAAAATGGCATCTGCAGCGAAGGGTGCCGGGACGAAGATTATGCTGGCATTGGCCCCGGTCTCCTTCACTGCCTGCTCTACGGTATTGAAGACCGGAACAGTATTCTCCCATAGAGTGCCCCCCTTGCCTGGGGTAACACCGGCGACCACCCTGGTGCCGTATTCGATGCAGGCCCGGGCGTGAAAAGTGCCCTCACCGCCGGTAATGCCTTGAACCAACAGCCGGGTATTCTCATCGACAAGTATACTCACTGCTAACCCCCTTCTTGCCAGAGATTCCCCGCGGCAGCGGCCACCGCCTTATCGGCCGCCTCACGGAAGGTCTTGGCCCTTATCAAGTTCAGACCGGATTCGCTCAGTATGCGCTCCCCCTCGGCAAGGTTGGTACCGGCAAGCCTGACCACCACAGGTGACTTGATATCCATTTCCTTGTGAGCCTCCACAATCCCGGTGGCAATGGTGTCAACGCGTGCCATCCCGCCGAAGATATTGACCAGCACCGATTTCACATCGGGATCAGCCGAGAGAATGCGGAAGGCATTGACCACTCGCCGGGGATCATTGACGGTGCCGATGTCCAGGAAATTAGCCGGGCTGCCGCCGGCCAGTTTGAGGGTATCCATAACCGACATCGCCAGCCCGGCACCATTTACTACGATGCCGATATCGCCGTCCATCTTGACGTAGTTCTCGATGCCCTTACCTTTGGCATCCACCTCCAGGGGATTCTCCTGATTGGTATCGCGCAGTGCCGCAATGTCTTTGTGGCGATACAAGGCGTTATCATCGAAGTCCAGCTTGGCATCGAGGGCCAGCAAGCGGCCATCGGTGGTCACCACCAGCGGATTGATCTCCGCCAGGGAGCAATCCCTGGCTCGGAAGAGGCGGTAGAGTCCGAAAATCAAAGCGATGGCCGGTCGGATTTGCTCCACCTCCAGGCTCAAGCCGAAAGCGATCCGGCGTGCCACAAAAGGCTGGAACTCCAGCATTCCGGGATCGATGCAGGTTCGGATGATCTTCTCGGGGCTTTCGCCGGCCAGCTCCTCGATCTCCATACCGCCGGCCTCGCTGGCGATGATCATCGGCATGCCCGTGGTTGAGTCAATTATGATGCTCAAGTAAAGCTCACGCCGCGTATCCAGTGCTTCTTCTACCAGAATTGCATCCACCGGTGCCCCCTCAGGGCCAGTCTGGTGAGTCACCAGCCGCCTTCCGAGCATCCCGGCAGCAACCTTTGCTGCCTCATCCGGGAACTCAGCGGTCTTGATGCCCCCCGCCTTGCCACGACCACCGGCATGCACCTGAGCCTTTAGCACCACCTTCCCGCCAAGCTCGGCAGCAATCTCCCTGGCCTCCGATGCCGTTTTGGCTACCCCACCTTTCGGCACCGGGATGCCAAATTCCGCAAAGAGGGTCTTAGCTTGATATTCGTGTATCTTCACTGCTTCACCTCCTTCGCACCGGCGGAGGGGGTGGGATTCGAACCCACGGGATAGCTAGGCCACCCAGCGGTTTTCAAGACCGCCGCCTTAAACCACTCGGCCACCCCTCCGGAAGCTAAATCTTGCGAGTTAGCGATGCTTCGGCATCAAGTTGGCGTTAAATTGGCGTTAATTTTATTTTCTCCCCGGTTTACCCCTGCGGGCAGCACTTCGTCCAGTAACGCCATAGCATCGCTCTGCATCCCTTCAATTATATGGGAATAGGTGTCCATTGTAAAGGCTACCGAGCTATGCCCTAGAGCTTCAGAGATAACTTTCGGTTTTGCCCCACGTAGTAACATAAGACTGGCAAAGGTATGTCCCAAGTCATGGAATCTTACTCCTTCCATTCCCGCTTGTCTGGCCATTCTGGCAAAAGCATGGGTCAAAACGGAAGGGTCAATTGGTCTGCCTTCCACACTGGTAAAAACGAGGTCGTCTAAGGTAAGCTGTCTTCCCAGTTTATGGTAAAACAATTCACGCTCTGCCTTGTATTCTCTCAAAAACAAGGCTAATTTGGGCGTCATACTGACACGGCGCCGACTGTGGCCTGTCTTCGGCTCTTTGAACTGGCATACTCCCCGTCTCTTGTATAGCACCTGGCTAACGGATATTGAGAGCATATCAAGGTCAATATCACGCCACCTTAAGCCCAGTAATTCAGCCTGCCTCAGTCCCGTGCTCACGGCCGTATAGATTACTGGGTAGTAACAACTGGCCATTGCCTTCTCAAAAAGGACTTCAACCTCACCGGGGGTTAGTGTGCGCATAACCTTCTTATGTGGCGATGGTGCGTCCACTAGATCAGCAGGGTTGCGCCCCAGGTAACCTTGCCTGACTGCGAACTTTAGGGATTGAGATAATACCCGGTGGTGATGGTGCACCCTCCGGGCTGATAGCCGCTGGCAAGCCTCGCCGTAATAGCCCTGTTTTGCCTGCGGATGGAGGTGTTTTAATTGAATGTGCCCTAAAGCCGGCACCAGGTGAGTCTCGATAATGGACCGGTAGCTGTCAACGGTGCGGTGAGAGCAGTTAGTCCTAACGTAGCCCTCAAGCCAGTTGCGAAGGTGCTCTGCCACTGTAAGCCGTCCGGGAGGGGTATACACCCCTTTGTCGAGGCTGGCCAGTAGCTCTGTTAAGCGCCTTTGGGCGTCCGATTTACGACCTCTTATTGTCTCAAAGTGGCGCCGATATTTACCGTCCGGACCAGTGCCCGTATAGACTTGAATCTGCCAGGAGCCTTTACCTTTTGACGGATGCTACCTCTCACTTCTATCTCCTTTCTTCCACTCCCTGTACCTCTGGATTTACGGCACTCCCTTCATGTTTTACTTCTTCTAACTGACCGAGCATGGGGAAGGGAATAGACATACGTTCTATTGCAGGGAGATTTATCCACCCGACAAGTTTCTCTTTCCTACCGGCCCTTCCCTCTTCGTATCTGCGAAGTATCTCATCAAACATTTCACTACCAACCATTTCCTCAAAAACGGACATTATGATAATGCCTCCCACTATCCACGGCTTCTCTCCTCGTTTCCATGCATCAACTATGGTGGACACCTGGTCAATAACAAACTTTTGCGTAGTAAATGCTGCCCACGGGGCTGATGCTTTGGTCATTTCCACCAGGGTCTGTCGAAGTATACTTTCAGGCTCATTAGAGCCTCCACCAAACTCTTTGCACCACTCCCGCATTTGTCTGTCAGATGGCGGCTTTATTCCGAACTCCCGGCGAATGCCATCTTGAATCTCTTTCCACTTTGCGCGATTGCTACGCTGGGCAAGAGCATAAGCGATAACGTTGCCCGGATACTGACTTCTTCGCTTCATTTTCACCCCCATCGACATTTGCCTGCTTAGCAAGTCTCCTTATTCACCTATTATCGGCAGTTAGACTTGACATATCGCCGATGTTGTGCTAAACTAATATGTAATCATCCACAATAATTATATCATAGGGAATCAGCGGATGTCAAGGGTCCCATTGTGGAAGTTAAGAATTACGCACTGCAATTGGGCCGATGCTCTGACGCGGTTGTGCTTCCTGCATAGTGGAATAGGTCGAATCACGAACCACCACAGTTCGACCTGGATGTAAGCCTGGACACCATCGGGATTAGACCCATACACAGGGAAATCGAAACTGAGGGAAAACCGGAAGTTAAGGATACATTGGAAAAATGGATTGAAAAGAGGGGGCCCAGGGTGAAACCTCGTAAGGGCGAGACGGCCATGAGAGGCGACTGTTTGACGATGACCATTGGCGAGTTTGCCAGAGCTGTCGGTTGTTCCCGAAATCTCGCTTACGCATTGGCCAGACAGGACAAGCTCCCAGTTCCTGTCATAAGGCTGGGGGATAGAAGAATGGTTGTCTCCCGAAGGGCAGTGGAGCGGCTACTCGCCGCCGAGACAAACGACCGCGGAAACGGGGACGAGGAAGGTCTTTGCCTTTCGAAATG
>JALPYG010000096.1 GCA_023271215.1 Dehalococcoidia bacterium | reverse complement strand
AAAGGTCCAGACTCTAGCATCGTCAGATACTTCCCAGCTGGTTGCCAATCTTGGTTGCACCTGCATATTCTCATCCAGATAAACCAGGGTTTCGTAGATATTCGCCCAGATTATCCGCGCATCTCCGGCCAAAGAGCCATGCGGATCCAAGCCACCGATGCTCATTCCCAAGGAGATTTTTAATTCCTGCGGGACTTCTACTTTGGCCTCTTCGGCCTGCTGTGTGATATAGACTGCTAACACACCGCCTAAAAGCAGCAAACATATCACCAAGCCAGCTATTTTTCTGTTCATCTTCATCATTTTGCCTCCTCAAAACACGGAATACACACTATTTCCTCATCTTTAACCCTGCCAAATGCCTCACCAAAATATTCATCACATACAGAACACTTAGCCAATCTGAAAATCCGGGCAAACCTGGGAGTTTCTGTTTGAACCTTTTTGGTATCGAATAGCTCCTCATCAGAGAGCTCCATCATTTGCTGCGACACTTCTTTAGCCATCTTCATCATCTCCTCATGCGGAAGATGTCCTTCTCTTCGCGCCCTGCCGAAATCAGAATTCATCAAATCCTCCATTACTTTTTTCTTTACTATCAGACGAATGGCCTCTCCGTTTGCACGGTTAATAAAGACCACCGCCATCTTCCCATAGTTTTTTAAGATGAGATTACCCTTGCCGAGAGTACAACCACTGGCTGACTGAACAGCATCAACCATGCAGGAATCATTTTCGATAACAGCAACTATTTCCTCATCCTCCGGTCTTTCAGCTCGCAGTCTCTCTAATCCCAACTGAGATGCTCGCACCCCAAAAACTATAGGTGGACACAGGTGCCCATGAAACTCAACAGCTTCCTCCAACTCAGTTCTTCTGTATATGCCTGTTTTCCCCTCCTTTATCCTTGATTTCTGCATTTTACTTCCCTGGCAAGTGGAATAGCAAAGGCCCCGGTGCCACTGCCAATGTCGAGTACTGTTGAATTCCTACCCAGTTGCCTTCGGACTTTCTCCAGCAAAATCCCGGGATACTTGTTATGTTCAAATTGCAGATCGTACCATTCAACAAACTCCCCTGAAGTAAAGGGGCCCCCCCTTTTTCTGAGCGACGACCCCAGGACCAGCTTTCGCCATTCGTCAGACCAGTTCATGGCGCCACCACATAGATGTCCTCCCAGTTGACCGTAAACCAGGGGTGGAGTTCGTATCCTCGTATATTATCCCGGATAGCATTCACCAGAACCTCATCATATATGGGAATTATCGGAACATCCTGTGCGGCGATTTTCTGTATCTCGAAAGCCAACCTCTTTGCCTCTTTTTCATCGGTTGTTCTCATAAGCTCTTCGATCAATTTATCAACCTCTTGATTCGAGTAGAATATGCCCATACCAAGGATATTTGTTCCCTCTGAATGAAGCCATGCATCCAGTCGTGTCTGCGGAGATATCCCTGCCCATGGACGCATTGAGATCTCGGCCTCTCCTGCCTTCAATTTCTCTCTCCAAAGACCTGTCTCTACCGTCAGAATTTCCACCTGAATTCCTACTTCTCGAAGCTGTGCCTGCACAATCTCAGCAATAGTATCATACGGCCAGCGACCGACCAGGCCAGTGGCTAAGAGGAATGTTACCTCAAAATCTTCACCGTCCTTTTCACGTATGCCATCACCATCGGTATCTATCCATCCTGCTTCCTGTAGCAATTCCTGCGCCCTATCAGGGCTATTGAAGTGGAATAAAGGCTCTGGATACATCCACGCCTTTTCTGAATGAGGCGTGACGGTGGTCATAACCTTGCCGTAACCCTCCAGCGCATACCTGATAATGCTATCCGGGTCAATAGCGTAGACTATCGCCCTTCTTACCCGCGTATCGTTGAAAAACACGCTGCGGGTATTAAGAGTCATGTAATGCGGAACTGCCCCGGCGACTGTCAGCACCTCTATCTCAGGATGCATTAGCAGAACAGGCATGTGTTCCGGGGATACACCGCCTGTATCGATGATCATGTCTATCTCCCCGACTTCGAGGGCCATTATTCTTGTTGTTGGGTCGGGAATGACCTTTAAAGTTACTCGTTCTAGTTTGGGCCTGGTTCCCCAATAATCTTCATTCCGCTCCATTACCAGTTTCTCACCGGTAACCCATTCTACCCTTTTGAAAGGACCGGTTCCAATCGGCTCGCTGACTTTTCCTTCATCATCAATAGCAGCAGGGCTGATCATCGCTGCCCCTGGCCAGGCCAGCGCATAAAGAAACGGAACAAAAGGCTCTTCATGTATGATTTTGACTGTATATTCACCGGCAGCTTCTATTGATCTGATTAATCCAAAGCGTCCGGGCCATCTCTCTGATACCCTTTCCAGATTATGCTTCACTGCTTCAGCATCAAAGGGAGTTCCGTCATGGAACCTAACACCTTCCCGCAGTTTAATCGTCCAGGTTAGTCCATCATTTGATACTTCCCATGAAGTAGCAAGCCCAGGTTTATGCTCCAGTTTGACATCCCTAAAGACTAACGGCTCAAGAACACGCGTAAGTGGCGGATGCGCACCGTATCCATACATTACACCAGGGTCCCTCCCCAACCCAGCAACTACTTCCTGCGGGACTCCGACCTCTGCCTGCGGAGCAGGGCAGCCCGCTAACATTATTGTTGTTAACACCAAGATGCCAACTAGCGCTAAGGTCATCGCCTTCTTAACCATCTTGAAATATCCTCCTTTTATTTACTTTGCCAGCCTACCCGCAACTGGGTGCACCTGCAACACATTGCAATAACATCTTAACAAAAAATCACTCGCATGTCAAGCAGTGCCCGAAAATGCCCAGATGCCTCATATCAGGGACGAACCGGTGATCACGAGTGAGCGCCTCTCTGAGGGAATCGAGTATCTTCTCATCCACGTCCAGAACTCGGCCGCACCTCTGACAGATGAGATGGTGGTGATGTCCTTTCTCCACATGGTGGTAGTGAAGCCTGTCGCCACCGAGGTCGGTCTCATCCACCAGCCCCAGCCTTCCGAGGAGTTCGAGGGTGCGGTAGATGGTGGACTTATTCACCTCGGGGTATTTGGCCCGCGCCTCCTCGTAGATTTCCTCCGGCGTGATGTGCTTTTCCGCCCGGTGGAGTATATCCAGGATTATCGCCCGCTGCGGTGTGAGCCGGTAACCCTTTTCCTTTAGGAGACGAAAGCAGCTCATTTCCTTAGCCTCCAGCCGCCATCTCCAGGGTAATAGTGGAATTCTGGAAGTCAACTTCCCTGAGAGCTGCCGCAATCTCCCTCTGCTCGCCGAAGAGGGTGCGCAGATGAAGCATCTCCCCTTCGATCTTCAAGCTAGTCACCTCTTCCAGGAGAAGCTCACTCCCTCCGTTTGCGCTGAGGTATGCTCTGGCCAGACACATTTTTCCCTCCTTATCCCCCATCTTGAGGCTTGAACGCAGGCGTGCTCAAAACGATCTGCTTTAGATTCTGTGCGAAGTCGGTCTCAAGCAGCCTGACTGCATTCCCTACCGAATCCTCAAGTTCTCTATCGAAAGCTATTTCACCCCCAAAGGGCACATCGATCTTCCTTATTTGCTCCCTGACGTATGAGGACTCGGCCATCTTCATATTCTCGATAACTCCGATAATCGGGATACTCATCTCCTTCAGTATCCTCAATGTCTTCCCCACCGTCTCCAGCGCCACTTTTGAGGGGGTGGTTATCACCAGAAACTCCACTCCTTTTATCAGTCGAACGGTATCTAGTGTAGCATCTCCGATTCCCGGTGGCATGTCGACGATG
The DNA here is from genome assembly GCA_023271215.1 of Dehalococcoidia bacterium. Lineage (GTDB taxonomy): Bacteria > Chloroflexota > Dehalococcoidia > SZUA-161 > SpSt-899 > BS503. Next base: position 1,048 of record JALPYG010000096.1, on the reverse strand, counting down.
AGGAAATCTAGCGAACCCCACCTGGTAATGGCCAACAGCTCTATCACGGCATTCGAAATATCGATGCCCCTTAACGGTGAGGGATTGTCACCGGCATAGTAAACGATTGATAGAAACTTGATGCCATGTACCTGCGGCGGGACGATCCCCTTATCCTCTTCGGGATAGACCCCGTCTATTCCCAGGATCGCATGTGTGGAGGGGCCGCAAAAATCCAGGTCCAGCAGCCCAACGCTGTAGCCCAGGTCTGACAGAATGAGCGCCAGGGTGGAGGCGATCATGCTCTTCCCAATCCCTCCCTTCCCCCCCGCAACGGCAATCAATCGCTTTATGTCCTTAAATCTCTCGCCGATGATTGCTGGTCTCGGATCCATATCGAATTATCTCCCCACGATAGAGTCTATCCAGACCCCCCGTCCCTTCACAAATTGGAAATCGGGGCTCTTACACCCGGGGCAGGTGATATAGGTATGGGCAATCTCGGGAAGGAAATGAATGGATTCGCGCTCCTCGTCAGCCAGCGGGGCATCACCAAAAGCCCATTCCCGCCCGCAGACCCGGCATTTGAGAACCGCCGCCTCTTTTTCCAGCTCTGCTGTTGCGTTGGTCACCATCGACATCTGAGATTGTCTGATTTCCCTTAACGCCAGTTCAAATATCTCCAGGTCTATTTGCTGTAGTTCACCCATCTTGATCTTGATGGCGGTGATTTCACTAAGACCTTCTCTCTCCGCCACCTCGAGGGCTGTAGAGATGACCCCTTCGGCCAGTGCCCATTCATGCATCTATTGACGCTCCTTCAATTCCTCCGCGGCCCGGAGAAGGCAAACATTTGCCTCTTCCAGCCGCTCCGCCGCCTTCAAGATATTATCGCCTGCCGCCTGCTCCTCAAAGTCCCTCGCTTTGCCGGCCCACTCCCGGAATTCTTCAGCATGCTCCCTGTTGTGTTCGATCCAGTGATCAACTAATGTCCGCAGCTTCTCTCTATCGTCCATTGCTATTCCTCCAGTGCACCAATTGGAATAATTGCGACCAATTGCAATTATAA
>JALPYG010000095.1 GCA_023271215.1 Dehalococcoidia bacterium | reverse complement strand
TTTCTGCTATCAGTATGCAGTGAATGGCAAGGTGACAGAAACAGAGGGACAAAGGCAAAAGAGGCAGAAACCGACGGATGGACTGCTGACTACTGAAACAGGGGGTGATAATGACAGTGTGAAGGATGAGTTTCAAGGCACGCAATATCCCACTATAAAGGATGGTGCTCACAAATTCAAAGGAGGTTTTCCATGAAATTCTGGAGAAGTATATTAACTCTCGCGACGTGTCTCCTGCTGGTGGGAGGCAGTGTACTGGCGCCAGTTGCACCAGCGGCGGCCGAGCGTGGCCTAAGAGACCAGATACCGCGCCAGATACAGGATGTAGACCCGAAGATAGATTCGCGTTTGGAAGCGGAAATAGCAGCCCGACCTGATGGACATATCCCGGTTATAATAATGCTGGAAGAGCAGCCGGTGCCGTTTGAGGTCGAGGCGGCAAAATCGCTCCAAGCAGAAACACAAGTCCCCTTGATGACGGAATTGACGATGATAGGGGCGGAGAATATTACAGAACACTGGATCGTCAATGCAATATCAGCAACGGTTTACGCTCCGAAAATAGCTGAGATTGCCGCCCGCCCGGACGTGGAGAAGGTCTGGCTGGACGAAGAGATCAGCCTTCCTGAACCACCGGAACTACCTGAACTCTATCCGGAGCCAGCAGTTGATGACGACGCCATTAGAAGACTAAAGATCCCGCCAAGGGTGGAATTCGAATACGATGATAGATTGATCTTCGATCTTGATCAAATGCTTATCATCCGTGGTGGAGAGATCATCAGGCTGGAGGCGGCCACTGTCACCCCGGCAGAAGAAGCCGTAATAATCGCCCCGCATGTTAAAGATGCTGAAAGGGTCCGGCCGGATAAGGAGTTCCGCCTCCCCGCACCGCCGGAAGTACCCGATCTGTATCCGGAGCCACCAGTTGATGACGATGCCGGAGAAGTAGAGGTTCTGCCGAGACCGGATATCGAATACGACGTGGATGATAGAGTGATCGTCCGTAGGGACGAAACGCCGGTCACTCACCGGGCAGAGACCGTCCGGCAGCAGGGGGCTAACGTCACCCCGGCAGATGAAGTCGGCATAATCTCCGGCCGGGTAACAGATACCGCTGAAAAGCCGGTCGTGGATGCTCGTATAGTGGTGTGGAACGGGGTTACTGCCTGGACAACTACCGCTGAGGACGGTACTTACGAGATCCCCGACTTACCTGCAGGCACCTATACCATGCGGGTCTTCCCACCACGTGGGGCCTATCTAACGGCGGCTCGGATCCCTGATATAGAGGTTACTGCCGGCGCGACGACTACGGTGGACGTCACCCTGCCCGAAGGCGGGATAATCGCCGGCCGGGTAACTGACTCCGAGGGACACGGACTCTATCGTGCCTGGGTAATCGCGTGGGACCCGATCCTACCGATAGGTTGGATAATAAGGACCAATGTCCAGGGTTATTATACCACCCCTGGCTTATCACCAGGCGAAACTGAGTGGATCTTTTTTGCACCGCCGGGGGTACATCTTGCCCCGGTTGAGATCCCTATAACGGTTACTGCCGGGGAGACCACTACGGTAGACGTCGCCCTGACGGAACCGGGCGGCGTAATCGCCGGGAGGGTAACTGACCCGGATGGCCTTCCGGTGGCCGATGCTTTGGTCGAGGTAAGAGAGCCAGTCTTAGGGGGTGGGGCGTGGGTCTTCACCGATAAGGACGGTTATTATACCACTCATGGCTTATCACCAGGCATCACAGAGATGTGGGTACGTCCACCCCATGATCTCGGCCTACCATCGGCCCATATCCCTGGGATAGAGGTTGTTGCCGGTGAGACAACAATTGTGAATGTCACCCTGGGAGTCGGCATAATCTCCGGCCGGGTAACAGATACCGCTGGGGCGCCGGTGGCCGATGCTCTGGTAGCTGTGTGGTGTTGGGAGGCATGGAGGTGGATCGCTGTTACGCGGACCGATGCCGAGGGTTATTATATCACCCCTCCCGTACCAGCAGGTGAGTATCTGCTGGATGTCATCCCACCCGTGGGGGTGCATCTTGCGCCGGCCAGCATTCCCGTAGAGGTTACTGCCGGCGTGACAGTTACGGTGGACGTCACCTTGCCCGAAGGCGGGATAATCACCGGCCGGGTAACCGACCCCGCTGGAGTTGGCGTGGCTGATGCTGTGGTATGGGTATTTGATGCGGGTATATTGACCTGGCTCGGCGTGACGACCGATGCCGAGGGTTACTACACCACCACTGGTTTAACACCAGGCATCACTACCATGGAGGTCGTCCCACCGCCCGGATATCTGTTGCCAGCTCTCCTCGAAGTAGAGGTCGTTACCGGCGAGACAACTACGGTGAACGTCGCCCTGGAGAAAGGCGGTGTAATCGCCGGGACGGTAACTGATACCGCTGGAGAACCGGTGCCGGGTGCCGCGGTGCTGGGGCGGAAGCAACTGATGGGGCTCGGTTGGGGCCTCTTGGCGTTCACGGCTGCCGATGGTAGTTTTGCTACGCCGGTCTTAGCACCAGACACGTATGAGATAATCGTCTCCCCGGCGTGGACCGTCCCTCTCACACCGGCCTGGGTGCCGGACATAGCGGTCATTGTCGGTGAGACAAGTACGCAGGACGTCACCCTCTACTGGGATTACGGTGATCCGATAGTGAATGCCCCGCCGATGTGGGATGCCGGATACGATGGAGAGGGGATAAAGATCGCCATACTGGATACCGGCATCGATTACACCCATCCCGACCTGGCCGACAGGATCATCGCTGCAAAGGACTTCACCGGTGATGGTACTGTTATGGACTGGCACGGGCATGGAACGCACGTCGCGGGAATTGCCGCCGGAGCATATAATCAAGAGTGGCAAATAAGCGGGGTTGCCCCCGGGGCATACCTGCTCAATGCCAGAATATTTAATGTAGAGACCCGGACCAGAACCTCGTGGATCCTGAGAGCCATAGAGTGGTCCATGGATCAAGGGGCACACATCCTCAACATGAGCTTCGGGGCCCATCAATGGGACGGAACCGGCAGAATGCCAATCTGTCGGGCAAGTGCCAATGCCGTGGCTGCCGGGCACATCGTGGTCCCGGCTGCCGGAAATGAGGCGCCAGGCCAAGCCACGATTTTAAGGCCGGCAATTGCCCACGACGTGATAGCCGTAGCGGCATCTGAGGCCAGGGATGAGATCGTGTGGTTTAGCTCCAGGGGTCCTGCTGGAGACGGCCGGGTTGCACTCGATGTAGCCGCCCCCGGGCTCTGGGTGATCGCTCCCGTGCCCCCACATATCGTTGATCCCTGGGGTCGTCCGCCGGAGTTTGGGCTCTACGATGACTGGAGTGGCACCTCGATGTCCGCCCCACATGTGGCCGGTGCGGCAGCCTTGCTACTTGACGCCTTTCCCGGTTTGACGCCGGCAGAGGTAGAAATGGCACTGAAGAGTTCGGCCGATGATTTAGCTGCCGGCGTACTGGATCAGGGTGCCGGAAGGCTGAATGTACATGCTGCTTATCTTGCATTGAGGGAAGGCATCCTGGTGGAGCCTCACGAATGGTCGGTGGGAAGGGTGCTTCCGGGTGCCTTTACCCAGACCTTCACGGTGATAAACAACGGCACAGCGCCTATAACCCTGCCCATAACCAGGTCAATCATGACCGATACCCAGGGTGCTGTGGCCGGCGACTGGATAACCGTGCCGGCAAGCATAACGGTTGAGGCAGGAGCAACGGCAACCTTCGATGCTGCGATGACGATACCTCCCCGGGCCCGGGCAGGGACCTATTCTGGCTACATTACCGTTGGGGACACAACCATCCCGGTCTCCGTCGGTATAGTGCAGTATCTGCCATCAATGTGGGTGATGAACATAATAGGAACTGTTGATGAGGGTGCCAATCTCTTCGGATGGGGAGACCACGTTTACTACACCCTTGATGTCCAACCAGGGATAGCCAACCTGAATCTCAGTCTGGATTGGACTGATGAGTGGAATGACCTGGACCTGATGTTGTTTAATCCCCTGGGGGAAGTTGCGGCAGCATCAGTTACCCTTGACCATCCGGAGGTCGTGTCGGTTGACTCTCCGATGCCCGGGGAATGGATGGTTCTCATAATGGCATGGGGGGTTGAACCCCGAACGGAGGAGAGATACACCCTGAGAGTAGAGACCATAGCAGCCGCCGGCGGAGAGATAACCCTCTTTACGGTAACGCCTGAGGAGGTTGTGCGCCACGATGAGGCGACCTTCGACGTCGAATTCAGCAACCACGGAGGTGCTGCTGTCGATGTCGGGGGCGAAATCCTTATCTACTATCTGGGCGAGCACGGCCGGGGCTTCCCCGTAATAGAGCTTCTCCTTGAGGAGGTTTCGGTGGAAGCCGGCCAGGTCCACACCTGGACTATCACCGAGCTCCTCACATTGATACCCGGCAGCTACGAGGCAACGGCAAGGCTGTTCTACGGCGATGAAATAGTTACCGAGAAGGTCATATCGTTCACCATCCTGCCCAGCGGTACCGGGACCTTCACCGGGGTTGTCAGTTCGGCCACTACCGGAGAGGCGATAGCCGGTGCCACGGTGGAAGCGATAGACCCGGTAACGGATGAGGTGATAGCCACCGCCACCACCGATGCCGATGGAACATACGAGCTTGTTGTGGACGAGGGGACCTATGAGTTCCGGGTTTCCGCAGACGGTTTCATTGAGCTCTACCAGGAGTTGGATGTTATCGTTGATGCTGGAGCGGTGGTAATCCTTGATTTTGAGCTCTGGGGAAGGGTGACCGTATACCCGGCACCCCCAGCCCTAACCAATGTCTCCGAGCACACCATAACGGGTACAATGGAGAAAGGGGCAATAGTAACACTGGCTGCCGACACCGCGGCCACATTTGGCCCGGTTACCTACCCCACACCCACCACCTGGACGGCTGATGTAACCCTGGTAGAGGGTACAAACATCATCACCGCCACTGCCACCATTGGCGATG
>JALPYG010000094.1 GCA_023271215.1 Dehalococcoidia bacterium | reverse complement strand
TCAAGGAGGTGTATCATGGCAAAGAGCAATAAAAGAATAGCACACCATATCGGTGGAAACAAGGGGAGTCTCTTCGCTGAGAATCTGAGATCAAGTAATTTAGAGAAAATCACGATTGTACCCATCGAAATTGGCAAGAGTTACCACAGAGCTCTAATGGCTGACTATTTTGGCACTATATTTAAGCAGCCATTTGAGTTCCATAGTAGCCATGAAGGTATCACCTTCCTGCATAATACCATCTCCAGGGTCTCCAGAGAACAACAGTCTGAAAAAATACTGCTCGGCATGGAGGCTACTGGCCATTACTACAAGAAGCCTGCCGCCAGCATCTATGAACTCGGCTATGAGAACCTCTTCGTTCTCAATCCACTCTCAACTGCCCAATGTCGTAAGGCTGGCCTTACCTGGTCTAAGACCGATGACCTTGACCTGCGATCTATCGGACAAGCCCTACTCAGTGGCTACGGAACCATGTATCGTCCAGAGAAACCAGTCTGGGAAAACTTGCGTGAACTGGGTCGTTATAGACGCTTCCAGGTTCGCCACCAAACTGCCTTGAAGAACAAAGTTCATGTAATGGTGGATAACCTCCTCCCGGGAATCGCTGAGCTTGAGATGTTCAAAAATCCCCACCTCTGGCACTCTGTGCTTCTAGAGTAACACGCAGATAGCAATCAGTCAATAGGCCCGCTGAACAAAACATCGGATTGTTCACTCTTCAACTAGCCTTATACCTATATCATCGAGCCATTCTAATGCCCTCTGTTCCATCCTCTCGTCCTTAAAACGAAACCACCTTTCCCTTTCTTCAGGATAACGAGCCAGCACGTCCTTGAAGCGGCGAAAGGCACCTTTGCCATCTATAGCCACTTCAAGCAGTTCGGCAAGGTGCTCATCTTCCACAGTAGCAATGAAGTCCTCCATATCCTCATAGCCCTCATGGGGTTCAACTTTAGGTATGGCCTCATAACGGTCCGGGGTTTCGTCAATTTTACCCCTTAGTTTCTCGGTCTCCTCATTGTCCATGTCGTCTGAGATGAATAATATTTCACCCGTCTTGAGGTCAAGGTAATAGTCATGCTCGTAGGACGTATCTTCCATCGCCCAGCAAACCTCATCTAAGTCTATCTTGAGTGTTTTCTTACCCTCCATACGTCAGCCTCCCTCTACTGCCGTACTTCATAGCCAATTCACATTATAATCTAACAAGCGGGCAAATAGAAGCCATCAAGTTCCCAACAGGCAGTTGGTTGTTTTACCGTGTGATTTCAAGTCCGACCAGCGAGTTGAGGCAGTTTCAGCCTGGGGATAACCCCTATAGCAGGGGTTTGAAATACGCAGTAACAGGAGAATTTAAGCCTATACGGATTTGGCATAGCTACATGGATGGTATAGATTGAATGGATTGAATTTATTGTTGTAACAAGGGTTGTAGAGATGCCCCGACTTGTGGCATAGCCATCTTGCCTCGGTGAGCGATGTGGCCGAACAAAAGAGAAGATTGTTATCTCCAGAAATCCAGATCGCGCTGCCGCGATAGTGATCTTCTCAGGGAATGCCAATGAGGAAGCTGACCTGTGCTTCTGTTCTCTTGATCAATCCTTGATTAGAGGGCTTATTCAACACTCGGGCTCGGAAGAAGGGAGTCACTTAGATTGCTTTTTTTATGGCAAGAAATGAGGTTCATCTCTGATGGCTGCTAGACATTCCTCTACAGATGATTCGGTATAAATCTCCCACCACTGCCCTGTGCGTCTCATGTATGAGAGATTAAAAAATCCGTTGCCAATGTACTTTAGGCGAGCAAACTTCTCCTCAAGAAATGGGGATACGGCATTTGGACCAGGACAACGATACTTTGCACAGAAATAGAAATAGTTGCGGTACCACTTCGCATAGATGTCCACGATGTAGTTAAATGGTTCATCTTGAGAAGGTGGTTTGACGTGTTTGGGCTTTAGAACAGACTCAATCAGTTCGCTCGCCTTTACTTCCAAATCTTTCTTAACAGCCTCCGTTACTTTAGTCTTGGGCTGTTTCACGGGCCTAAATATCCAGATTTCTTGTCTCTTTACCATACTTTCTTATCCCGGTGAAATGAGCCATCTGTATTGGGTTGACCGGGCCGCACAACTATTTTCATACAAAGCGTAGCTTAATCGTAACTTCAGAACTCGGGACATTTGAGTGATTACAGCTTCGGATAGGGTAACATAATTCTGTGTGCGCAGATTCTTTGCCCTGAAGCTGAGAGCGTGGGGGTAAAGTAATAAAAGGGCACACTAAACCGTTATGCTCCGCAAGCCCAATGTCCTGGGTTCTGAACTTACTCGGATGACTGGACCCACTTTGTCTATGCGTCGTGACTATATTGCTGTATATTGGTGCTATCTAAGGATTCTTACCGTTTTCCCTGAGACCAGTTTGTATGCTCAGGCTCTGGTTCAAGCTATCGAGAGAAAGTCATCGGCTCAGCTTGCCCTACCTTTCATAGAAACCGGGAAGAATAACGGGGTTTTCTCACTTTTTTGACGTTTCGCCCAGAATTTGTACAAAACTTGCGTTTGACGATCTCAACAATCAAGCCGCTGTGCAGTTCAAGAATCCCGCAACCTCATGTCGCAGGATTCTTGCTTCGGGCAACTATGTTGTTGAGGATTTGCCAGGGTTGCTATATGGTCATAGTGAGATTCCAGCACTTCCGCCAGTGGAAAGAAGTAGGGACGAACGAAGTATAACGATACTCAAAAACTGTAGGCGGTTAGCAATCAGATGTCAGTCGAAGGCCGACGGCTCAAGCGCGTGCTTACCTCGTTCACTCGTAAGCTGAATGCTGAACGCTTACCCAAAACTTAACAGAGATTTAACACGCAATGTAATATGATGAGGACAGCGAATGAGAAAGGCAAAAAAGGAGGTGATGCCCATGGCAAATTGGCAGCAGGGAAAGACCGGCTGACAACCTGAAAAGACAGGAGATGGTGGAAGAGACCATAAAAGGAGGACAAAATGAATCCAGGCACTAAAGCAAAGACCATTTGGATGATCCTGCTGGCAGTGCTCTTACTTGCCATACCGGCCATACCGGCGGTGGCTGTGTTAGCTGACGACTCACGTAACCCTTCGGACACCACCGATGGTGAGTATTTTAGTCATGAGCGTGCCATCAAGAGCGACGTGGGGGCCCTCCAACTGCCACCTCCGCCGCCACCCTTGCCTCCGGAGCTAGCTGCTAAAAGCGAAGCGGTAACAGCTCGCCTGCGAGAGATGGTCGCTTATGAGCATGTTTGCCGTCATGAGTTTGCAGCAGAGTTGGCTCGCCTGGAAGCTGAGCTGTATGACATGGCAGAGCTGTTCGGGCTCTCTGTTGAACGTACTTTTGATGAGTATATTTGCGAGCGTGATTTTGAGATTATAAGGGAGAGTTTGCTGAGGCCGCCACCTTTACCCGCACCTGCACCGGTGCCGCCATCCGAACCACCTCCGGAAGTTGCTCCACACCAGAAGGTTGAGGCGGTGCGTGAGGCTCAAACGCCCAAGCCAGGTGGCGGGGAACCTGCGGTCGATGACGAGGTCGGGATTCTCCTGCGCATCGGTGGTAACGTCCACGGGCCCCGCCGCGTAGGTGGCGAGGTTCACGGATCGGGATATACCTACATGGACTGGACTGGGGGCGTGGACGGAGATGTGAGTGTCTGGGTAGAGCTATGGTGGTGGGATGGTACCCGCTGGCAACTAATGGGCTTTGCTTCTGCTGCAGATACCTGGGCGCCCCCTGGGGGACGTTATTATGCAGAGGCAACAGCCGAGGTCATACATGTTGCTGGCTGGTGGGCTACGACCGGCAGTCATCGAGCAAGGCAGAATGGTCAGGTAATCTGGTCTGACACTACCCAAAGCCCAACAATATATCTGCCGTAGACGGTGATAGCATATAGCGGCACATTCGCCAAAAGGCAAGTCTGGGGTTATCGCCCCAGACTTGCCGGTATAGTTACGTCATAGCATTCAGAAAGACCGGCTGACAACCTGGAAAGACAGGAGACGGTGGGAGAGACCATAAAAGGAGGACAAAATGAATCCAGGCACTAAAGCAAAGACCATTTGGATGATCCTGCTGGCAGTGGTCCTGGTCGCTGTGCCGGGGAGTATGGTCTATGCCGAGGTCGCAGGTGACCTCCCGGAGGGCGAAGCATATCCACAGATGCCACCGCCACCAGGTCCCCCATGCCGGACCTATTTACGCACCTACATCGCGCAACACCTTGGCGAGGGTTGGGATGCCTTGGGAAGACGCTTGGAGGGCGAACCGGAGGCAATCCCTGAGTGGGCTATACCAGCCAGGGTGCCAGCTTGTGTCCCGGGTTATTGCCCGTATTGCGTAGCCGAGCGGGAAGCACCTGAGCCGCTTGGGCCGTGGCCAATGCCGCCTATGGGTCCCCCTGGGCCACCCCCTGCCGAGCCACCCACAACCGTGCCTGGCGAAGGGCACGACAGGGCTGAGGTTAAGGCACAAGCTCCTGATGGTGACGTAGGAATCGCCGCAATATCTTCCGGGGTCCAGCCGCCTTACCGATCAGGCCTCAATGCACACGGAAGGGCATGGACGCGAGCAGCTCATGAGCCAAGCCACATCACTTGGGTCGAGGTAGACGTATGGCTATGGTGGTGGGATGGCGCCAAGTGGATAGCGGTGGGGTATGGTTACGATTCCGAGACACAGCCCTGCTGGCGGGGACTGATTACAGCACGTGGCCTGGCCCGTTGGCTCAATGCTTCCACGGGCTGGTATGCGGCTGAGAGCCTTCATCGGGTCAGTGTTGATGGGGTGCAAGTTTATAGACGATGGCGCTTGTCGGACAACGTGTGGTTGACTTTCCCCTAGATAGGCGCTTGGACGGTAGGGCCATTTGATAGCCAGCCCCTGCTGACTTAGCGACAAGGAACGACACTCCCTCCTTGGGGGGAGGGAGCGTACTATTGAGCTCTGTGCCCTGCGGGGCGTAAGTCTTTCTAGTCCATTATGTCCAGGGTATTATATAAGGGCAGCTTGAGGATAAAGGTGCTGCCAATATCCAGAGTGCTTTCTACCTCCAGTTGACCGCCATGCAGCT
>JALPYG010000093.1 GCA_023271215.1 Dehalococcoidia bacterium | reverse complement strand
CTTATGGTGAGCCTTGCAAGGGAAGCGACTTGGATATTCTTGTTGTAGTAGATAAGGTTTCATCTTCAAGGCGTGAGGAAAGGATAAAAATTCGAGCCTTGCTTCAAGATTTGTTGATACCAAAAGATGTTATTGTCGCTACTGTGCATGATGTAGAAGAATGGAGAGATGTTCCACAAGCATTTTTAACGTCAATACTTAGAAGAGGGAAGGTCCTTTATGAAAGGAAAGATTGACCTTATCAAGCTATGGATGAAAAAAGCCGAGAATGACTTAATCAATGCGAGAAACTCTATAAAAATAAAGCCAGAACCACCTCTTGATACAGTCTGTTTTCATGCTGTTGATATAAGGTATCCTTTGTTTGAGGAGCCAACAACGGAGGAAGCAGAAGAAGCTATTGAAATGGCGATAAAAATCAAGGAATTCGTTCTATCTCGATTACCCGTGGAGAATGAAAGAAATGATTAAGAGCATAATAAAATGGCTGGCAAAGATACTTGGTGTATCGCTTGAGCCCCCTTCTGAAATAGTTGATAACATAGATGTTTTTGTAAAGGATAAACTCAACTCTATGCTTGCGGACTCAAAATCATTTGATATAGCTACTGGCTATTTCCAAATTTCTGCCTGGAAGGCTTTTGCAGATTCTGTTGAAGAATTATTGAAAAATGGTGGTAAGGTTAGACTTTTGATAGGAGATATTTCAAGAGAATATCTTTTACCACAAACTGCGAGATTTTTACTCCATCTTATAAAAAATCCACAAATAGAAGCAAGAACAATCAAGCCAAGACTTTTGCACGCTAAGGTTTTCATGGCTAAAAACGAAGATAAGTTAAAGCTGCTTTTTGGCTCAAGCAATATCACATTCGGCGGAATAGAAGCAAATATTGAGCTTAATACCTATGAAATTTTGGATTTAGAATCAGAAAAGGCAAAGAGTTTCGTGGAATGGTACGATAAACTTTGGGAGTCTGCAGCACCAATAGATGAGGAATTAGAGATCGAGATAACCTTAGCAGGACAAAAAGAGGTACTACCACCAGTTGCAATAGAGGACCCTAATAAGACCCTCTTTCTCAGTTTATTAGTTAAAGATTTAGCCAGAGTAGATTTAAGAGATATTGGAAATTTCGCACCGTTGAGATTCCAATATATCGATGCTGTGGCTGGTGTTAATAGGTTCTTCTTCCAGCCAGGGGATAAAAGAGGCTTGATGCTTGCCCATGAAGTTGGGCTTGGTAAAACAATAATCTCGGGAATGATTTTGAAACATTTGCTCTATCATAAGCATATAAAAAATACTCTCATAGTTACTCCACTTTCAATTATTCGTCAATGGATGGAAGATTTAAGAAATAAGTTTGGTATAGAAGCTGTGGAAATAACGAGCAGAAGATTAAGGGGCTTTGCTCCTGAGGATTTTAATGTATACCTCATTTCTTATGACCTTCTGAGAGAACACATAGATAGTTTCACGAAGTCGTGGGATTTAGTGATAGTTGATGAATCACACTTCATAAGGAATAGCCAGACACTTAGATTCAAGGCAGTTAAGAAACTAAATTCAAAATTCTGGTTGCTCCTAACCGCAACACCTATGCATAACAGGATAGAGGATATTGCAACCCAGCTATTTCTTTTCGTGCCTGAAGAGATAATAAGTAAAGCGACTAAAAGAGAAATTTCCAAAGTTGATAGAACAAAACTTTTTAAGACATTTATAAAAAGAAGACTGCAGAAAAGAGAGCTCAGCGAAATAATTCCGGAAAGAAATGTTTTGCCACCGGAGATTATAAATCTTTCCGAAAAAGAATTAGAAATATATGAAAAATTACGAAGATTTCTCTCAGAAGATTCCAAATACTATCAAATCATATCAAGAAGTATAGAGCATATAGCACCGTTTATAAAACAAAGGTATTTGGAGGAGTTTGTAAGTTCAAAAGAGGCAGCACTTTTTGCATTGAAAAATTTAGCGGAAAGGATAAAAGAAGCTATAAACAAGGGATATATCGAATATAACTTCGGCAGTCTCAAGAAAGAAACTGAAGGCATAATAGCAGATGAAATCCGCTCATTCGTTGAAGATGAACTGGAAGCACAGTCAGAGATAGAAATTTTTAGAGATGACGAAGGGAATTTAATTATAAAATTGTCCATAGACGAGAAAATCAAAAAGAATCTTCAGCATGATATTGAATTTTTAGATAAAATAGTCAGAGAAATAGAGAAAATAGATGAATTTTCCAAGGTTAAAAGAGTTGCAGGGCTTGTAAAAAAGTTAAGTCCATCAGCAAACAGAAAAATTGTTCTTTTTGTCGGATTCATAAAAACTGGGAAGAAACTTGTAAAATGCTTAGAAAAAGAAGGCATAAAATCAGGGTTCTTCTATGGTGAACTTGAAGAAGCACAAAGAGAAAAATTAAAAGAAAAACTCTGGAGCAAGGATGAAGATAGGATAGATGTTCTTGTTTCTACAGATGCAGCATATGTAGGATTGAACTTACAGATAGCAGATACAATAATTCATCATGACCTTTCATGGAATCCCATGGTAGTTGAGCAGAGGGTAGGAAGGATTCACAGAATTGGACAAAAGAGAGAAATATCTTCTTACTCATTTTTATGCAAAGATACAATTGACAAAAGGAAGCACGAAATACTTACTGTAAAGTTGGAAGAAATATCAACTCATTTAGGGATGAGCTATTCTGTTATCTTATCCGAAGTAGCAATTTCATCTGAGATAGAAAAACTTATGGCTCAATTTGAATTGAAAGAGATAGATGAGGAAAGACTACGAGAAGGGCTTAAGAAACACATAACAGAGAGGAAAGAAATTTTCGAACTTTTAGAAGAGTTGCCAGCCGAGGAAGTAGAAATTCTACAGGTTGGTTTTACAAATACTTTAATTGAAAAGATAGAGGAAGTTCTAAGAGAAATGATGAGATTCGGGAAAAATGCGCTTGATTTTAGATTTCGACCAATTATAGAAGATCAGGATTTCATGATTTTAGAGTATAAAAAGGATGGAAAAAGAATAAAAGAGTTAGCTACCTTAAATGAGAGAGCTCTTTTATTAATTGACCCTGAGAAAGTATATGAGTGGAGAGAAAAATACAAATTTGAGAATATCAACCCTTCTTATTTGGGACCGTTTCATCCGCTCATTAGAAAAGCTGCTGACTTACTCATCAAACAAAATTTTGGTAAGTTTTGGAAAAAGAAAGGAGCAAACAGTAAACCAATAATATCTTTCTACTTATTGGTTCCATTAAAAATCAAAAATCTTACTGCAGAAATTGAAACAACCATAGAAATTTTGACACCGATTTTGTATGAAATTGACAAAAAAGAACTAAGCATAGATGCTACTAAGGTGTATGAGGTAGCTACTGCGCCAGGAAAGGTTGAAGATTTGGGTGACGAAGATAAAGAAATTCTAAAGGAGGCACAAGAGAAACTGAATAGGAACATGAACAACATCAAGGATAGGATAAGAGCGGATATAGAAAAAGTAAAAATAGAGATTGAGGAGCTTGCATTAGAGAAGCAAAGGGTAGAGATTGAAAGGAGACTGAAAGAAAAAGAAAGGAAACTCAAGAGCCTAAATGAAGAAATAAATCGTAAACGCAGCAGTGGATTAAGATACGAAAAAGAGATGCGAGAAGCCAAAAAGTTAAAACAAGAAATAGATACGTTGAATGAACAACTGAAAATAGTCCCGGAGAGTAGTTTAACGATCGATTTTGAAGAGGAAAAGCTCGTTGGAGGTTGCTTATATGTACCCTAACCCACCACTTCATATAACAGCGGATAAAAGGGAAATCAAAGATTCCCCCAAATTGCCTTCGGCAACTTCATATATCCCCAAAACGTTATATGAAATGCCCAAGCCTGCCTTAATAGTAATGGGGTAAAATGTCAAGATTAAATTTAACAAAAAGTCTTTCGTTAATAGAGACAAAAATCCTGTTAAACAGCCCATACATTTCTATTGGGTTGCTTGGAGATCGTTCATTGTAGGCCAAATGAGGGCCTAAATTTCACGACCGTTCTTTGAAAATCTAAAAAGAGCTATTAAGAGGCTGCCAGAGATGGCGCTTTGTGAGCAGTGCAAAGACCAATCTGACAAGCTTCCTGGCTGTAAGAGCTACAGCTCGTTTATGCCGGTACTTGGTAACTTCTTTGTACTTCTTCTGGTAATAAGCCTTGTATTCTTCGTTGTGTACCCTCAACAAATTGGCGGCTTGGATGAGGTAATACCTCAGATAGCGATTACCAGTTTTAGTCATTCTGGTAATATCGCTTTCGTACTTACCAGATTTCCTTTTGCGCCAGGTAAGACCGGCAAACTTAGCAACCTTAGCCTGAGAACTGAATCTGTCGATGCTAGCGAGTTCAACAAAGATTCCTGCTGCATACACAGGGCCAAGACCCTTCACAGACTCCAAGGTATTTGGGAAAGCCTTGAATTCTTTAGCGATAGCCTTATCCACTTCTTTTAGGGACGCGGAGAGAGCCTTTATGTTCTGTAAGGTGGAGGCTAAGATTGTAGTGGGCCAATAGATCATTACTCTCTTACCGGACCAAAGAGGCTGGTAAGGTGGAAGAATTCATGGCACGGGCCCACAAGTAGGTGGGATTACCGGGGGTAAGCCTGGATCAAAGGGCCAAGCTCTTTCTTGGCCCTTTGATCGAATGAGTAACAATAATATACTCGTCACGTTAAGGGGGAGAATATGTTCACGAAAATACTGGTTCCGCTGGATGGTTCCGAATTGGCAGAGCACGTTCTGCAGTACGTGAGGGCAGTCGCTACTGGATGCAATGTTTCCGAGGTGATTTTGCTCCGGATAGTGGAGCCCCTCGAAGCAGCCTATAGTGAGATAGGCGCCGACTGGCGCCGTGAGTGTGAGGAGAGGATCAAGGCCGAGGCTGAGGATTACATTTCTAAGATGGCCGATAATCTGAAGAAAGTTGGTAGCCGCGCCGTCTGCTTTCCGACCCAACACCAAGCCCACCCCGGCCTGCAGGGACACCGCAGCCTCACGCGAGATACCCCCCGCCGGGGTGAATTGGGTTTTTGGACGACAACTCGCTACTTAACCCTTTCCACCTGGCATTGTCAATCTC
>JALPYG010000092.1 GCA_023271215.1 Dehalococcoidia bacterium | reverse complement strand
GGAAAGATGGCCTGTTTTACAATTCCTGTGCCTGATGATCAGAGCGAATTATCCTCAGATGCCGGCAAGAGAGGAAGGCTGTTCGCATCTGAGGATGCTCACTCCTCTTGGCTGGTGAATCGCTGTTCATCGGCGGTTTCCTTCCCAATATTGCTTAAGGGCTGTGTAGTTACCCTTTAAGAAAGTTTGCACCTAACTTTTTGCCGTCTATTTCGTTATATATTATAGAGGGGCAAAAAAGAAAAGGAGGAAAACGAAAATGAAGAAATGGTGGTTAGTAATCAGTGTGGTAGTGGTGGTTGCGATGCTCGGTGCGGGGGGACTTGCCGCTTTCCATGGCAATCAGCAGGAGAGAGATTGTGGCTATGGTGCTCAGTTAGCTGGTGATGTCGCCGATGACGGGCGGAGAATGGATGATAGCTCCTGGTGGGGGATAGTAGCAGAGCCCAAGGGATGGCTGGTGGCGATTAGGGAACGGCTTGCCGAGGCAAAGGGAATACTTCCCCATGAGGTAAGGTTTGGAGAATTATTTCCCGGTGTGGATCTCTGGAGCATGACTGTGCAGGAATTTAGCGATTTCCTTAACAGCTTGCCTCAACCCCCTCGCAGCCCCCTGTGTTTTGAGGAGGAGCTGAAGCGCAATCGGTACATTATTGCGGTATTCGGAAGGGTTCCGGCCTTGTCCACCGAGGAGGAATTAGAAGAATTCAACCAGAAATTAGAAAAGGTACTGTACGAACTAGCCCCGCTCTTGCGGCAAATAAGGCACGGCCGATCGCCCCTTGTTGTGAGTCTTCCAGTTTCCCGAGGGGCGATTAATATAGCGGTACGTAGCGATCGTTTCCCTAGAGCAGAACAAATCTATGGGTGGATAGCCAAGAAGGCGGAGAGCCTCTTTGGAATTGAGGAGGTACCAGTAATATTTTCGACCGCCTTACGTCCCGGCCCGGGCGGCCCCTGTGTTCGCTTCTCCTGGAACCAAATCGTTGATGGTTTTCCTCAGGTGATTGCTCAAAACGAAGCCTATGAAGAACTGGTTGACGCTTTGCCTCATTTGATGGCGCAAGGTGTGCCTCTGGTAGATTATCTCCAAGGCTTTCGCGGGCCAGAACTTCTGGGCCCTCCCCAAGTCATGGTTATCACGGTAGGGCTCCGGGAATTAAAAGACGAGTATAAAGAGGCCATGAGAGCGATAGTGGAAGGGGTCGAGGGCATAAAATTCGAGTTCTTCCAGGCCGAATTTACCAGGGAGGAAATTCGGAAGTGGGCAAATGAGATCTGGGAAACGTTCTCGCGCCCATGGGACCTTCCGCCCGGCATAATAGAGGTTCCTGTAGCCGGGACAAGTTCATCATGGAGATGCCAGAGAATAACGGTTCGTATTGCTGGGCAGATAAAACCAGAGTATATCCAGGCGGTTAGAGCCGTCGTTGGCGAGAGAGCGCCGCTCTACTTTCAGAGGGTAGGCCGGTCGTTGCCTCACCACACTCGATATTGGCAAGAAAGTGGGGCCCGGATGAGCTGATGGAAAAACAAATGTTGCATGTCTTTGCGCAGCTCTTTCCCGACGTTGATTTATTGAATATGCGCATCGGGGAAGTTGAGGAGTTCATTAAGGGATTAAGCGTCGAGGAAGCAACAGAGCTTATGCGCAAGCTCCTTGATTATGCGCTTGAGCGAGGGTTACTAATCCCGGAGGAGCGGCAGGGATTAGAAGAAGAAATGATGCAACATTGGCGGGATTGGAGGCAAGAGTAGATGGAATCGTTATACAGCTCAGCAAATCCACAAAGTTGCAGCAAGGAGTATGGCGTGACCCTGGATTGTTTGCCAATACTCCTAACTTTTCGCCGTCTATTTCGTTATATATTATAGAGGGGCAAAACATGGTCGGCAATAAGGGAGGTGAGAGCCAGTGACGATAAATCAAGGGGAGGTCAGGTAAGCTGGGAGTTCCTCCACACTCCGGAAAAAAAGCGGGCGGGAATATTAAGATATGTGTCAAAATGGCTAAGCGAGAGAAAAGGGAACCTAAAGGGGAAGGAATTTCCCCTTGACTATCTTGTTTTCATTTATGCCGGAGGATCGCGGGCTTCTCGATTGTATAGAGTTGGAGCCATACTGTGATGGCCTTGGGTTCATGGTGGGACAGAGGTGAATGAAAGGAGGTGGTGAGTATGAAGCAGAGCTAGGGTGGTGGGGCGGAAAGCTACGATGACAAAAAACGTAATAGTTTGTAATAGGTAAGTTTTTCCAAAAAAGTTGTCGATCTTCGTAACAGGTAAGTTTTTCCAAGAAATTCTACTTGTACGTATGACGGGCTCTCAAGCAAAAAACCAAGGTAGTGTGAGCAGAATTCCCTGCTGCAGCGTCTTATTTATAGAGGCCAACATAGCGGCCGTTTGACGGGATAGCAAGGCGCCATTTTATTCATAAGACCAGGCAGAACAAGAGAAAAAAAGCACTTGGCTTTTCCGGCGGGGGCACGAATAATTAAGGCACAAAATTGGAGATTAGGGGGTGAGAGTATGGAGCAGAGCTAGGGGTGGTGCGGTGGCATTAGCCAAGCGAAGGCTAATCAAAAAAACTGAGGGAGAAAAAAGTGAATAAACCAGTTACTAAGAAGGAGGGAAATAAAGATGAAAAATAAAATAGGCATAGGCTTGGTAGCTATACTTGTCCTCGGCTTGGTAGGTGCAGCAATTGCCTTAAGCGGCCCAGCACCGCCGTCCTACCCCTACATCTCCCTCGCAGCAGGCCCAAGAGGGGAAGTCAAACCGATAGAGTTCTTCGCTCCCGGAGGCATACCCCGGAGGGTTGAAGAAAGAATACTTCGGGAACTTCCTGATGGTAGTGAAATACTGCTGGTTAAGGGAATCGGTGATACCTATAAGGCTCTGGTGAGACTTCAAGAAAACAAATATGCTGACGTCACCCTCAACGACAACCAAGTGGAGGTGAACGAGCTTTGCAACCATGAGATAGAGTTTTTCACTCCGGGAACTTTGCCGAAGGTTGAAGAGAAAATACTGGATCAATTTCCTGGTAATGCCGAGATACTTCTGATGGGCAAATCCTTTGAGGATTATTTCTCTGCCCTGATTTATAGTGCTCTCGTCAGGGCTGAGAAAAAGAAATACGTTTGGGTTACGCTAGATGCCACGAGCTTGGAAGTGCTTGAGACAATGGATGTGTCTTACATGGCTGTGCCGCGAAAGGACCCGGTTACCCAACCGGAACTTGCGTCTCCTTGGAGAATAGAGGAAGGAAGCGTTGTTTGGGTTGGTCCAGGCGAACCCCCGGAATACGTCTTCTTTGGGAAGGCAATACCAAACCCAACCCCGGAACAGCTCAGAGAACTTCAGGGCCGCATACCCTGTCCATGGGAACTCGAACGCATGGGCATCTCTGCCAGGATGACGGCCATTACTAGCCCATCTGGTTACAATCGTATCATCTTAACCGACTTACGCTACGCTAACCAAATAAGGCAAATTATGGGCTATGACACCCCTGTTTTGTTTATAGAACACTGCGCCGATCCGGCAAATTACTTCGAGATAACGATAGGGGAACCAACTGATGATTTCGCCATGCTGGAGAGGGCTAGAAGCCTCTTGGTAGCGGAAATGCCCCATCTCCTGACTGGGATATGTTACACCGGTTTCCTCGGGGTTAGCAGGCCAGGGCAAATGCAAATGACAGAGGAGTATCTCCAAAAGATCAGGGATATTGTAGGCCATGATGTCCCCCTCGGAATAAATAGGCGGTTCCCCAAAAGTGTGGGGCCGGCTGCGCAAACAGATAGACACCGACCAGTCCCCGGCGGCGTGCAACATACAGATCCACAAAACCACCCATTTACTACTGGATTTGGCGCACGCCGACTCGGTGTGGACGGTGTAGTGGTCACCGGTCACGTGATAGGCGTGGGCGTATGCCCCATTGGTGTGCGTATACATCAACCTCATCGCATTTGGTGGTGGCCATCGAGAAATAGCCTGGGGGAAATTGTAGCTGGTCATGCGGGTGGGCACAACTCCCAAATAGATGCTGCCTTTGTGCCCTATGCGAACGTCAATTACCGCATATTTCACCCCATTGGTCACCCTGATGTCTGGTATGTGATGAGGTATAAAGATAGCGGAGGCCCTGTCTTCGTCCCCACCGGGGAACAAGGCACTTCCGGGACGTATTGGTATCAAGGCGTGGGGCTCATTGGAATCATAGAGTTGGGCGACTGGTGTCCTGATACTGGCGATCCTCTGCCTTGGTCACTAGCCACGAATGTCCACCTAATTTCTTCGGAAATCGGCGCTAGTCCGATTCTTCGAACCGGACCGCTGTGACTTTGTAATGCCCCTGAGGAGGGTGTCGAGGGGAGGTTGCCAGGTAAGGGCGAGCAATTATAGTACCCCGCAAAAATCTTTGGATTTTTGCAGAGCCCCCAAAGAGTCTAAGATTTGCTGAAAAGCCCTTCGGGGCTTTTCAGCGGTCTGACGTAATAGGTAAGTTTTTCCAAAAAAGTTGTCGATCTTCTCCTATTGAATTGATAGCAGCCGAGGTTTAGCCTCAGATTTTCAATTCTTGAACCTTTGCTTTCCCGCCCCCGGCCCGTGTGCCGGGGCAGGCTTCGCGGGGACAAGTTTGTCGCGGCAAGCTCTGTCAGAAACGGGATTACGGCGACCTTATTTTGGGTAGCTCAATTAACGAAGTCAAGGGCTTTGTTGATAAAGCCCGGAAAATATCGAGTGGTTCAACCTCGTTCAAGAGGCCGGTTTCGACAACGCTCATTATCACTGCCCCGTTTGAAGCGCCTAAATCCGAACGGTTGCCGAAGGTTAGCTTCCTCATAACTCGCAAAAAGTGGGCAAAAATAACAAACGGAGGTAAACCGAAATGAAACTGAAGGGAATAAGAACAATTGCCTTGCTTCTGGTTGCCATACTGCTGGTAATAGGCTCAGCGGCCGCAATGGCAGCCGCCGGTGCCGAGGATAGGGGTGGCGATCGGGAGTGGGGAATGGATGATAGCTACTGGTGGGAGGTGTGGTGGGGAGAAGAGGCGCCTTTGACCCCTTATCAGCGCGAGTAGATAGGAAGGATAACGGACCTTATACTTGACCGCTACTTTGGCATAGAAGGTAGCTTTGTTATGACCCCAGGGCAATTTGATAAGGCCACAAGCCCCCTGGTGGGTCAGGAATGGGAGGGCCTTCGCCTCTTTGGGTATTATGCCCAGAAGAGAGGGTTCGAAGTGCCCGCAGGGGTATTCGATGTACCATCAGGATTCGAAACGCCGCCAGGAATACCGCCT
>JALPYG010000091.1 GCA_023271215.1 Dehalococcoidia bacterium | reverse complement strand
CTGTTTTTTCAACCGTGAACCGATAACTGTAAACCGTGAACGGTTGCCGTTGTGCTTTCTCAGTGCCTCGGTGTCTCCGTGGTTGGCTATTTTGCAATTTGCAATTTTCATTTTGAATTTACCCGAACGGAGTGAGGGTTATCTAGGAAGCAGCATCCCCTCCATCTGAGCCATGATCTGCTCATTCGTAAAGTGATTCAGGCTTATGGCGTCGCCGGGACAGCCGCCAACGCAAGCACCACACCCCTTACAGAGAGCCTCATTCACCTGGCACACCACCTTCTCCTCATCAAACGAGACGGCGCTATAAGGGCAAACGAGTTTGCAAATCTGGCAGGCAGAGCAGATTCTCTCGTCAACAACCGCGGTAGCCGCCTCGATCTCCACCTCCCCCTTGCTGATCAGGGACAATGCCTCGCCAGCCGCAGACAATCCCTGGGCTACGGCATGGGGTATATCCTTGGGACCCTGGCAGCAACCGGCCAGGAATATCCCATCGCTCACGGTAGCAACCGGATCCAGCTTGGAATGTTTCTCCATAAAAAAGCCGTCAGCGCTGCGGCTGACATTGAATAGTCGGCCAACAGCCTCGGCATCCGTTTGTGGCTCCAGGGCACAGGACAGAATGGCCATATCTACAGGCAACTTTATTATGGAACCTAACAGGGTATCCTCAGCCACCACAGTTAATCTCCCTTCCTCCTCATTGACAGCCTCATCGGTAACTTCAGATACCTTGCCTCGTACGAAGAAGACACCCTCCTCTGAGAGGCGCTCATAGAATTCCTCGTAGCCCTTACCGAAGCAGCGCATATCGATGTACAACTGGTATACCACCGCATCGGTCTTTTCCTTTATCAGGTGAGAATACTTCAGGGAATACATACAGCATACGTTAGAGCAGTACTCATGATAGTTCTTGTCGCGGCTGCCCACGCAATGGATAATGGCGATGCTTCGAGGGGCGGACCCATCCTTAAGCACAATCTTGCCATCTGTCGGTCCGGTCGAGCTAACCAGTCTTTCGAACTCCAGGCTGGTGATAACATTATCCAGCCGCTTATAGCCGTACTGATAAATAGGGGTGGGATCAAAAACGCCGTAACCGGTAGCCAGGATTATCGTCCCTACCTCTACCTCAACAATTCTGTCTTCCTGCTCAAAATCGATAGCCCCTACCTCGCAGAACTTCTCACAGGCGCGACACTTGCCCTTTAGGAAATAGACGCAGTGTTCCCGGTCGATGACCGGTATATTGGGCACCGCCTGCGCAAAGGGGGTGTAAATTGCCTTCCGCTTGCCCATGCCGGCATCAAACTCGCTATCGGCTTTGAAGGGGCATTTCTCCTGACATATGCCGCACCCGTTACACTTCTCCTCGTCAACATACCTCGCCTTCTTCCTGATCTTGACCTTGAAATTCCCGATGTATCCCGAAATCTCATCCACTTCAGAGTAGGCCATCAGCTCGATATTCGGATGAGAACCCACCAGCGTCATCTTCGGTGTGAGAATGCAACTGGAGCAATCCAGGGTAGGGAAGGTCTTGTCCAGTTGCGCCATGTGCCCTCCAACAGTCGGCTCACGCTCCACCAGATACACTTTATACCCCGCGTCTGCAATCTTCAGGGCGGCCTGAATGCCCGCGATACCTCCACCCACCACCAGGGCACTGGGATTGATCGAAACCTCTCTGGTCGCCAGTGGCTGCTGATAGAACACCCGCCTTATCGCAGAGCCCAGCAGTGATTTAGCCTTCTCCGTAGCCTTCTCCTTATCCTCAGTCACCCAGGAGCATTGCTCCCGAATATTTGCCATCTCAAATAAATAGGGGTTTATTCCCGAATCCTGACAAACACGGCGGAAGGTAACCTCGTGCATCGTCGGCGAGCAAGCGGCGACAACTATACGATTGAGACCCAACTCTGCGATATCCGCCCTGATCATATCCTGACCGGGGTCAGAGCAGCAGAACTTGTAGTCACGAGCCACCGCTACACCATCTAACTCCCGGGCAGAGCCGACAACCTCCTCGACATCAACCGTGCCGGCTATATTACTGCCGCAATGACATACGTAAACGCCAATCCTCGGTTCCCGCATCTTGAACCCCCCAATCAAATGGTGGCCTCCTGAACTAATTCCGCAACGTCCTTGATCTCGATGAGGCTCTCTTTACTCATGGTGAGCACGCTGTCATCGAAGTTGAGCATGCAGTAAGGGCAGGCAACCGCCAACACATCCGCCCCCATCTCCAGCGCCTGCTCCAGCCGCAAATCCGAGAACCTCTCCCCCTTTGGAGTGTCCATCCAGATCCTCCCCCCACCTCCACCACAGCAAACAGCCTCCTCACGAGAGTCCGGAAGCTCCATCAACTCCAATCCGGGGATACCCCTCAAAATCTCACGGGGAGCATCATAAATTTCATTGTGCCGACCGAGGTAACAGGGGTCGGAATAAGCAACCTTCTTCTTGAGTTCCCGGTTGAATTCTATCTTCTTTTCCTTGATGAGCTCCCATAGATACTGAGTGGAATGGATCACCTCGAACTTCCCTCCAAATTCGGGATACTCATTCTTGAAACTGTGGTAACAGTGAGGAGAACTGACCATGATACGCTCCACGCCATTCTTAGTAAATGTCTCAATGTTGCTTTCGGCCAGGGATTGGAACACTGTTTCACTCCCCGATTTGCGAACGCTCTCACCGCAGCAGGATTCATTCTCACCGAGGATACCAAAATCAATCCCTGCCTTATTGAGGATGTCGGTTGTGGCCAGGGCTATCCTTCTAATCTTTCCGTCATAAGCAGGGACACAGCAGGATAGATACAGCAGATCCGTACCTTCGGTAAATGTCCTTATATCCCGGTCTTTTGCCCAATCCCCCCTCTTCTCCGGTACCTCTCCCTGTGGGTTACCTAGAGACGAAATATTTTTCACGCTGATCCGCAGCGAATCAGGAACCTTTGCTACCCCCACCTCGGCGACGACCTTGCGCAACGCCCTCACGATGTCTATTATCTCCACACCGCGGGGACAGCGCTTCACACAGGCCCCGCAGGTGGCGCACTGCCATACTTCTTCGCTCTCAAAATCAACCAGGCCCAGTTGCGCCTGATGGATCATCCGGCGGACGATGAAGCTCCTCACCAGGTTCCAGGGGCAGGTGCCGCTGCAAAGACCACACTGGTAACATGTCTTCAGCGGTTCCCCGCCAGCCTCCAGCACGACATCGACTGCTTCTTTGAAAGGGGTTAGTGTTTCCATGAGATAATCACTCCCTACCGTTGTTCAGGTTCAAGGTTCAACGTTCGAGGTTCAGGTGTTTTAGGCTTCTTTGGTTCTCCAGTAGCATTATAAGCTGTATCAGTTTGTCTGTCAAATCATCTCGCAGCGCTCTCAACACGTAAGTCCCACTTGCTTGGCCGCGCCAGAGCCAGCACCCGGTTCACCGCTGCCGGTACCAGCGCCGCTGTCTGTGTGGAAAGACCCTCGCCAAAGTCGAAGTCATGACCTCGAATGGAAAGGAGCACCCCTCGGGATTGACCGCCGTAAAGCTGGTGGGCCAGGGCCAGCACTGTGCGCGGATGCAACTGGTGAGGGACAGTGGTGGTCTCGCACCTCGCGATCACTTCTTCCTCGCGGAGCAGTTCAGGAATAATGCCGACGTGAGCGTCCACGAAGATCACCAGATCGTACCCGGCGATCATCTCGGCCATATCGGGCACCAACTGGTGCAGGAGGAGGGTGTCAATCTCGTGGCCCAGATCATCGAAGCCGTCATCCTCAGCGTCCAGAGGAGGTCGGCCTAACCGCTCACGCACAGAATTGATCACCACGAATCCCACCCCGTCGTCGCGGCGATGGACGTTTCCGAAGCCGATGACCAGCGTCTTCTTCATCCCTTACCCCTTAGCAGGCGGTTGATCAGCTCCCCATCGGGACCGCGCACCTCAACGACGAGCGGCATCTGGCCGATGGCGTGAGTTGAACAGGAAAGACAGGGATCGTAGGCGCGGATGGCCGCCTCGACCCGATTTAACATGCCCTCGGTGAGGTTATTGGCATCCACGAACTCCTTGGCCACCAGTTCCACCGAGTTACACATCGCCCAGTTGTTGTTGCCGGTGGCCACGATGAGATTGACCCTGGTTATCTGGCCGTTTTCGTCGGTCCAGTAGTGGTGGAATAGCGTACCACGCGGGGCTTCTATCACGCCCACACCCTCGCCGGTGATGACATTGGACTCGGTAATGATGTCGGTGGAGAGGATGTCAGGGTCCTCCAGCAATTCACGGGTCCTTTCGGCGGCATAGATGTCCTCGATAAGCCGTGCGTAGTGCATATAGAGCGATGGCTCCACCGGGCCTTTCGAGATGGCCTTAAATTTCTTGAACTCCTCGTTGGCCAAAGGTGTGCTGATGCAATCGGCCACGTTGAGGCGGCCCAATGGCGCAACTCGATACACCCCGGCCGGCCAGCCCATCTTCTTGTAGTAGGGGAACTTGAGGTAAGACCAGTCTTCCACGTGCTCTCTGATGTAATCGAGGTAGCAAGCGCCGTCGAACTGCTCCAGGAGGTTTCCGTCCCGGTCAATCAGACGCACCGGGCCGTCGTAGAGCTCAAGAGCACCGGTCTCCGGGTCCACCAGGCCCATGTATCCCGACCTGAAGTTGGCAAACCGCTGCACAACATCCTGGTTTGCCTCCAGCCACTGCTTGGCCAGCGCAAGACCCTCTCCCATGTAGCCGATCATCTCATCGATGGGAGCCAGCAGCTCATCGCGCTCCTTCTCCGTGAGCGCCTTGTTCACCCCACCGGGCACCGCGAACCGGGCGTGAATGCGACGTCCGGCGACGATGCGGATGACCTCCTGGCCATACTTGCGCAGCTTGACCGCCTTGAGTGCCAGCTCCGGGTTGGCCTCGATGATGCCTACCACGTTGCGGATGGCCGGGTCGGCATCGAAACCGAAGATCAGGTCGGGGCCGGCCAGATGGAAGAAGTGCATCGAGTGGGACTGAACCATCTGTCCCATGTGCATCAGCTCGCGCAGCAACAAGGCCGGTCGCGGGGGGGTCACTCCGACAATCATGTCGCAGGCTTTCGCCGAGGCCAGGTGGTGGCTCACCGGGCAGATGCCACAGATGCGCGGCGTTATCACCGGCATTTCGAAAAACATTCGCCCCTCGCAGAACTTCTCGAAACCACGGAACTGGTCCACGTGCATGTAGGCGTTTTCAACCTCCCCTGCACCATTCACGTGTATGGTCACTCGTGCATGACCCTCGATGCGGGTCACCGGTTCAATAGTGATCTTTCGACTCATTAGATCCTCCTACTCGTACGTCAGGTTGTCGCCCGTAAGCACCGGGATACGGC
>JALPYG010000090.1 GCA_023271215.1 Dehalococcoidia bacterium | reverse complement strand
TGACGGCAGCAAATTTGCCGTAGCTCTTGGATAGGTTTTCAATCTTCAACATTGCTTCTGGCATAAGGCCTCCTTTTATAGTCAAGAGTCTAGAGTCTGGAGTCTAGAGTCTAGAGTGTGGAGTCTAAACTCGTAACCCTAGACTCTTAACTTCTTCTGACAACCCCTTCCTCCAAAAAGAGAACGGTGTCGGCAACTCCTGCTATTTCTCGATCGTGGGTTATCAGAACCCTCGTTT
This sequence comes from Dehalococcoidia bacterium, assembly GCA_023271215.1. Lineage (GTDB taxonomy): Bacteria > Chloroflexota > Dehalococcoidia > SZUA-161 > SpSt-899 > BS503. The sequence continues at coordinate 5,196 of JALPYG010000090.1, read as the reverse complement.
TGTGGGCAAACACGTGATTTAAGGCATGCACGACCACACCACGGGTGCTGCTATCTAAATGGGCTGTTGCCTCATCGAATATCAACACGTCCGGATCTTTTAGTAGACACCGGGCGATGGCCACTGCCTGTCTCTGTCCTCCTGAGAGGGTTTTTCCTGATTCAGCAATGTCTATCTTGCCTAGATCCCCGTCGAATGTGTCCCTACACCCGCTGAAGGCAAGAGCCCGTTGCACCGCTTCCTGTGAGGCCTCGGGACTGGCCATTTTAACGTTGTCCCAAAGGCTTCCGGTAAAGAGAACGACGTTCTGAGAGACTATCCCCACCCTCCTTCTCAGCGAGATCACGTCGTAGTCGCGCAGGTTGCGCCCATCAATAAGGATCTCTCCATCGTATTCCGGGTAAAAGCCCAACGTCAATTTCACGACCGTCGATTTTCCGGCCCCGTTCTTGCCGAGGATCGCCACGCACTCAGCAGGCGCTATGGAAAAGCTACAGCCTCTAAGAACAGGGTCTTTCGCCGAATCGTAGGCGAACCTTACGTTATTAAACGAAATGGCACCTTCCAGTTTTTTTACGCGATTCTTTCCACCCACCTCTCGTTCTGTCTTTTCCTCAAATATCGGCCTTAATCGCTCGAGGGCGGCCATGGCAGGTTGAATGGTCAGTATGAACATGCCCGCCAACTGCACCGGGGTAAACAACCTCCCGACGTATCCCGCAAGTGCTACATAATCGCCGATTGACAACTCCCCCCTGACAATAAATATCCCGCTGAGGATGAGCACAATCACCATCACCAGATTTGTCAGAAACTCCATGGAGCCCATCCCCAGCCCCATAAAGATGGATTGTTTAATCTCCTGGCTGCCAAAAGCCTTAAACTGAGCAGCCGCCTCATGGCTCTTCCTCTCCTCGGCTGTGGACTGTTTAACCTCGGCGACTCCGCCAATCATCTCCTGCAAGGAACCCATCATTTGTGCGCCAGTCTCCATGAGCTCCTCGGAAGTCTCCTTCAGACTACCACTCATCTTGCGAGTGATGAAGTAGAAAGGCACCACAAAGAGTAGAGGGACAATGGTGATCTCAACGCTTATTCGGGCCATGATGACAAGCGCCCCTATAAACTGAATGAGGCTACCCAGGAACTGAAAGATCGTTGGCGAAACGAACTGACCCAGCATCTGCACTTCGCTTAGCCGCTCGGCCAGATAACCGCTCTGGTGTTTGTCGAAAAACTCGAGCCTCATCTGCAAAAGCCGTTGTATGGCCTGGCTTTTTACGTTCACGGTGAACCGAGTGCCGGCAACACCAGAGAGGGCATCTCCCGCGAAGTCGAGCACTGAGCTAAGCAGGAAAGCCCCGATCGCCAGCAAACCGTAGAGTACAATTGTGCCGATATCGCCGGTCGCAACGCCCCGGTCGAATACCAGTTTAGCCAGGTACGGGGGAAGGAGGGCAATCAGGCTTACTGACAGCGTCACCAGTCCTGCAAGCGCCAGCATTCCCTTGATGCGCCCAAACGCGGGGAGCAGATATCGAAACTGACCAAGCGTTCTCACGTTCTGTTCTTAATCCAAGGCACACGTTTCCTGCAAGATCGATCAGGGGGGAGAATCCACCTGATGATCTTGTTTCTTAGTAACTGCTCAGGTTGTCAGTCCTGCCCTCGGCCGCAGAGAGGCTGTTTCGACAGGATTAACCTTGTCCTCGGGAAGGCGGGGAGCGGGGATTCCCATCTCGTTTATCCTGTTATCCAGTCAAAAACCTAAACCTTGGTGATGGGAGCGTAACGCATCCGCACGCCCGGGCCGTACATCAATCTCCGCCATAGCCATTCCGCCGGGCCCAGGGCGAAGGACTTGAACCACAACCAACTGAAGATCATCTGGCCGGCAAATATCCCTGCGGTCAGCAGCACTCCGGCGCCGGCTCCCACCTGGCCGCTCAGTCCTAGACCGTAGCCGTAGAATATAGAGGTGGCGACGACCGATTGCGTCAAGTAGGTCGTTAGCGGCATCCGCCCCACGGGAACAAAGGAATTCATCAACCCTTTGAAGCGGTCGCTCCGCGCCAGCAGGACGAGCGCTGAGATGTAAGAGAGTGTGAAACCCATCGCCCCGATTATCCCGATCACCGATCCAGCCATGAATAGCAGAAGGTTATCAGTGAAAAAGCCTATCCATACAGCGATGCCCATGCCGATCGCACCGACGGTCAGAGCCGGCAATAGAATTCTCCTGAACGAGCCCTCACCGCGGATGAGTGCGTCGACGATCCCCGCTCTTCCGGCATAGAATCCTGCCAGAAAGAATATCAGCGTGTACGGAACCATGAGCAAAAGGCCAAGCAACGCAGACAGGAAGTAGAGAGCGCGAGTCGTGACGACCTCCCAATAGGAGCCCTGGCGGAAAACTTCCAGGAACTCTTCCATGTACTTTGCAAGATCGAGCTGCTCAGCGGCGTTTTCTACCCCGGGAATTACCGGTTCCATCACCATCAGCCAGTGAAGCACCCCGCCAACGAGTCCCATCACAAGAACTCCGACAATAGCCAGCCCAATGATCCACTTCCGCAAGGATACGACGTTCTTCTGCATAAACAACAGGAGAAATGCCCCCGTGACGGCAAAGATGTGGAGGATGTCTCCCCACCAGATGAACACATAATGCAGAGCCCCAAACCCTATAAGAATTACCAACCTGCGCCGCAGGATAGCTTTGGGGGAGACCCCTTTCTGCTCAGCTTGTTTCATAATCAGATAACATCCCAAGCCGAAGAGCATCGCCAGAATAGGATAGAACCTACCGATAGCAAAGAACCCGATCAGCCAGGTTGCCACCCGGTCGGCCAGCTCGGGTGGCGCTACTCCCGGCGGGGCAAGCATCCCCGGCACTCCGACGAATATAGCCGCAACGTCCAACCTGAACATCGCCATGTTAACCAGTAATATGCCGAACAGAGCAACGCCGCGAATGATATCCAGCACTTCTACCCGCTGCTGGGGAGCAACAGGCGCTAAAGCCGAGCGTTCCGTTGTCATTACGATAAGCTCCTCTCCTTTTTATTTCGAGGCCGTTTAATCTTGCCTCAGATTCGCGTCCAGACTTCACTGTTTCATTCTCTAAAGTTCTCACCCCCAATCTGTCTTGCATTCACCAGCTTCAATTTTCCGTTTGAAATCCCTGAAATCCCCGCGTATTTCTAAACACCCTCATTTCCTCGCCTGGCAGGTAATCATCCCCTCCCCACCTGTCTATATTATAACACCGGATTGTTAAGATTGTGTTAAGATTCTGTTAGCATTCGGTTAGGGTTTGGCTGGGGTTCGGTCAAGAGATAATCTCGATTGAACACCTGCCCCCGGTTCCTCACCAGAAAGACAAGCAGTTTGAACCCCATCCGAATAATGGATTTACTAGGTTCGGTCATCTCCTTGCGCAGGATACGGCAAACCTCTAAGCCGTCAAGCTGGGGGAGAATAACGTCATTTTCTACCCTCATTCGCAGAGGACCGGGACCCTCGGGACCCTCTAGTAATTGACACATCGCCTAAAAGACATCCCCAAGGAATGGCCTCAGAAACCTCGTTCACCGATTTGACGCTTTGATTTTATATGACACCAACGCTCACCCCTTGTCAATGGGTCTAAAGGCCCAAATATTTGACCAAAAGATGTTTTACTTGGGGGCCCAAGTATCTTCTAGTCTTCGGCTGTATGGTGTATGATATATGTCGTTGCCTAGCTCAGGCGACGAGAGAGGACACCACCCGAGCCGTCAGGTAGATAGACCGAAGACTGAAGGCTTTTAGGCATGAAATGTGCGGGATGATTGAACTTCAGCCTTCGGACTTCAGCCTTCAGCCTATCCGTATCTGGCATTTGATCTACCCTTCGGCACCTTGGACTACATCTTCTGGGCTCTTTTTATAATGGTGATCCTTTTGCCTGCTAGCCTGATCCTTCGGCAGGCCACAAGGCAACAGAGTCAAGGTGTCCTTCTCTCAAAAGAAGTGCCGCAATAGCAGAGCGCCACCGGATTGCCCGCGATTTGCATGACACCGTACTCAAGACCCTCAAAGGGCTTGCCATGGAAACCTATACACTCCGGAAGCATCTCAGCTCGTCCGTCGTCGAAGAGAAAGTCCGATACATCCAGATGATCTGCCGGCGCTCCTCTGAGCAAATCAGAGAGGCCATCCAGATAAGATTTCACCGGCGACAATGGCCAGAGATTACCTCACATCAAGGCAAAACGCAATCTTGCACCTCATAGCGGAGGGAAAGAGCAATAGCGAAATCGCTGAGGTTCTTCACCTAGAGGGAAAAACGGTCAAGAATCACATACGGAGAATATACGCCAGGCTCAACATCAGCAGCCGCTACGAAGCGATCAAACTCAAATTGAGAGTTGAGGGCGACATAAATGGTTGATGGTTGATGGTTCACGGTTCAATTTTCATCGGTCTAATCTTGAACCGTGAACCCCTGAACCTTGAACCTGAGTAGTTACGTTTTGGTATTAATGGGCATATTCGATCAGGATGTTGAACTTCATCGCGATGCTCCGGGAAGGGCTTGATGTTGCAGAGAATCCTTGACCACCCTGCGTCCTGACTTTTCAAACGCATAAACGAAGGCCGGCTGCGAACCTCGATCAACGGGGATGGCGGTGATCCGAACGTCTCCGATCTGGACGTCATCCTGAAAGAGCGTGAGCCGGATAAAACCGCTCTCGCGGTAGAAATCGATCAGGGAACCGTACCGGGATCGAATCTCCCTGATGTCTTTGCTCAACTGCTGGGGAAGGAGCAAACGAACCTGCTTCTCCGGATAGGCGCGCCAGGTGCGAAAATCCAGGGCAATCTGCTCTACGACACGGAGTCCCTCCACATGATCGGGGTCCAGGTGAGTGAAGGTGAGGTAATCGACACGGTCAACAGAGGAACGATTCAACAGGCTCACAATCTCCGCCGGTGTGTCAATCAGGAGATTGATATCATGAAGGAAAGCAGCAGGGCCGGCCCTGGCATAAGGAACGCCTCTCTCCCGGGCCTCTCGGCAGACGCGACACCGGCAGAGAGGTTTGGGGATGACCATGCACCCCCCGGAGCCCAGGATAGTCCATTTCATATATCAAAATGAAAATTGCAAATTGCAAAAGTAGATTTGGTCCATTCCGTTTTATGAAATGT
>JALPYG010000009.1 GCA_023271215.1 Dehalococcoidia bacterium | reverse complement strand
GCACTTCAGCCCCATCAGTGCCGTGAGCGCCGGCGTGGCTGACCTTCGCCGGGTCGTCGAGGAGGCCAAGACCCGCCGCGGGATGCATGGGCAGCGCACCATCCTCTTCATCGATGAGATTCACCGCTTCAACAAAGCCCAGCAGGATGCCGTCCTTCCCCACGTGGAAAATGGCACCATTACCGTGATCGGCGCAACCACCGAGAATCCCTCGTTTGAGGTTATCTCGGCGTTGCTCTCCCGTTGCCGTGTCTTTACCCTGAACGTGCTCACCGACGAGCAGATCGGACTCATAATCCAGCGGGCGCTTGAAGACATGGAACGCGGCCTGGGAGAGATGAGAGTCGAGGTAGCTGAGGATGCTCTGCGACATCTGATCGCTATGTCCAACGGCGATGCCAGGATCTCTCTAAGCGCTCTGGAGATGGCGGCCCTGACCACCGCGCCCGACGATCTGGGAATACGCCGCATCGAGCTAGGTGCCATCGAGGATGCCCTGCAGCATCGTGCACTGCTGTACGATAAGTCAGGCGAGGAACACTACAATCTCATCTCCGCACTGCACAAGTCGCTGCGAGGCTCAGATCCCGATGCGGCTCTCTACTGGCTGGGACGAATGCTGGAGGCTGGAGAGGACCCGCTCTACATCGCGCGCCGGCTGGTACGCTTCGCCTCTGAGGATGTAGGGCTGGCCGACCCTCAGGCACTGGTGCAGGCCAATGCGGCGCAACAGGCGGTTCACTTCATCGGCATGCCGGAAGGAAACCTGGCTCTGGCGCAGGCGGTGGTCTACCTCGCTGCGGCACCCAAAAGCAATTCCCTCTACAAGGCATATTCCAGGGTGCAAGCCGACGTGGAGAAGACCCACACCCATCCGGTGCCGCTTCATCTGCGAAATCCCGTAACTCACCTGATGCGGGAGATCGGATACGGCAAAGGATATAAATATGCCCATGACTTTCCGGGTCACTTCGTAAAACAGCAGAACCTTCCCGATGCGCTTGAAGGTCGCAAGTACTACGAGCCCAGCGATCAGGGATTTGAGAGGGAGATCGAAAAACGAAACGAAAGGAGGGATTAATGCAGATGGAACTCTTACAGAGGCTGGCAGAGGCACCGGGCATACCGGGACGGGAGGAAAAAGTCAGTGAAATAGTCAAGGAAGCGCTGGAAGGCCACGTGGACGAGATAAGGACCGACGTGCTGGGAAACGTCATTGCCCAGAAGAGTGGAGGTGGAGATGCTCCCCGGGTGAAGGTGATGATAGCTGCCCACATGGACGAGATAGGCTTTTTCATCACCCACATAGACGAAAAGACCGGTTTCCTGCGGATAGACCCCGTCGGAGGATTTGACCCCAGGGTGCTAATTGCCCAGAGAGTAGTCGTTCACTCGGACTCCGGTGATTACGTCGGAGTCATGGGCACCAAACCGGTTCACGTTCTAAAAGAGGAAGAGAAGAAAAAGGCCCCCGAGATCGAGGATATTTTCATTGATCTGGGAATATCTGCGGATGCGGTAAAGGAAAAGGTCAGGGTAGGCGATTCAGTTACCCTCAAGCAGGACCTGGTGGAGTTTGGCGAGCTGGTCTCGTGCAAGGCCCTGGACGATCGTGTGGGAATTTACGTCATGATCGAGGCCCTCCGGAAGGTGAGGGGGCATGAAGCCGATATCTATCTTGTGGCCACAACTCAGGAGGAGGTCGGCATCCGTGGAGCCAGGGTATCAAGCTTCGGGATCGCCCCGGATATCGGGATTGCAGTCGATGTCACCGTAGCCTGCGACATCCCCGGGGTGGAGGAACCACGAAGGGTGACCAGGCTTGGCGAGGGCGTAGCAATCAAGGTCAAGGACTCACTATCCATCTCCAATCCGCACCTGGTGCGCAAGTTAAAGGAAATAGCTGAAGAAAAGGGGATCAAGTATCAGATGGAGGTCCTGCCACGGGGCGGGACAGACGCCGGGGCACTTCAACTCACTCGAGAGGGTGCTGCTGCCGCCACCATCTCGATACCAACAAGATATATCCATTCAGTGGTTGAATCAGCTCACAAGAAAGACATCGAGGCGGCGATTGATCTTCTGGCCGGTTTCCTCGAAGTAGCCCATCAGGGAAAGTATACCCTTTGAGGTTGAGGAAGCTTGACAGAAGGCCAATGATTGGATTTAATAGAGAAGAGTGAGGGTGCAGCGAAAGGAGGTGATATCCAAGATCAAATTGTAACAGCGAAAATGTACCGGCATACCTGATTATGTAAAGGAGGAAAAAGTGAAAAAAGGATTGCTAATGGTATCAGCAGTATTGCTGATGGTGAGCATGCTGGCTATGGGATGTCCGCCGGAGGTGGAGCCGGAGCAACGGTTAGTTGTCGCCATGGGAGTGGAGCCTCCAACTTTGGAGCCCATCCGCATGGCCTGTTCACCAGCGGCCACCGTCTCGCAACACATAACACAACCTTTGGTTTACCTGGATGTCGATGGGAGCCTGGACCCCAGCCTGGCCAAATCCTGGGAGGTCTCACCGGATGGCTTGGTCTGGACGCTTGAGTTGCGTCAGGATGTGAAGTTCCACGACGGCACGCCGTTCAACGCCGAGGCGGTGAAGTTCAACCTGGACCGGTTCTTGGATCCTGACAATGCGGCACCGTTCCGGTTCCTCATCGAGAGGATAACCGAGGTAGAGGTCGCCGGTGACTATACCGTCAAGCTGCATCTCGACGAGCCGTTTGCGCCTCTCGTGGCGCATCTGTCGCACTCGTTCATCGGGATGCTCAGCCCAACAGCGGTGAAGGCGCTACCTGAGGGAGAGCTCGTCGACTATCCCGTGGGCACCGGGCCATTCAAGATGTACGAGTGGGTCCGTGGTGAGCACATAACACTGGTCGCAAATGACGAGTACTGGGGTGGCCGACCCCGTCTTGATAAGATAGTCTGGGAGTTCATCCCCGAAGACGCCACCCGGGTCATGAGGCTGGAGGCAGGCGATGTCCATCACATCTACCGCGTGCCTCCGATGGACGTCCCGCGGCTTGAGGCCGACCCGGAGATCGAGGTTGTCCGTGCTTCCAGCGTGAGGGTGATCTACGTTGGATTCAACTGTCTGGTGGAGCCTTTTGACAATCCGAAGGTCAGACGGGCTCTCAATTATGCGATCGACAGAGAGGCCATTGTCGAATTCGTCCTCGGCGGCGCCGGCCGCCCCTCCGACGCTCCCATAGTCCCGGCGGTTTTCGGACACCATGCGGCCGGACCCTATGAATTCAACCCGGAGAAGGCGCGGCAACTCTTGGCTGAGGCTGGCTTCCCGGACGGATTTAGCACCACACTCTATCATCCCACAGGGAGATACATGAAGGATGTCGCCGTTGCTGAGGCGGTACAGGCGCAACTCAGAGACGTTGGAGTTGAGGTCGAGCTGGTAACGATGGAGTGGGCAGCCTATCTCGCCTACCTGCGGAAGCCACCTGAGGAGGCGACCCATACGATGTACCTGCTCGGCTGGGGAACCGTGACTCTCGACGCCGACTACGGCTTGTACGCCCTGTTTCATTCTTCGCAGTGGCCGACGGCTGGCTGGGCGCTCTCCTTCTACAAGAATGAAGCGGTGGATGACCTCTTGGATGCGGCACGCATAACCCCTGACCTCGCGAAACGGCAGGCGACGTATAAAGAGGCCATAGAGCTGATCTGGGAAGATGCCCCATGGATCTTTCTATACGACGAGGTGCAGATTAACGCGCAATGTGCTAGCGTTCGCGGCCTCGTGCTTCACCCCACCGAGAGGGTCCAAGCCTGGGATGCCTGGATTGAGAAGTAGCGCATGGGATGATAACGAAGGAGGAGTAGATCAGCTAACGAAGAAGAGGCCCTAAAGCCTGAGCCGCCTTGAGCTTTGGGGCCTCTCATGCTCATAATTACCCCGGTGGATAGGCTGAAGACTGAAGGCTTTTAGGAAACTTCGGCCTTCGGTCTTCCTTCTAGATAGCAAGGAGTGTGGGGCTGCTTTGTGGCAAGATGGAGGTAAGTAAAGGTGTGGCAATACGTCCTGAGGAGATTGATCCTGACGATTCCGGTCTTGATAGGAGTATCTCTACTGGTCTTTGCCATGGTCCGTCTCGTCCCCGGCTGCCCGGCGGTAGCCATCGCCGGGGTTCATGCCACCCCAGAGTTTGTCGAGCAAGTCAGAAGAGACCTCGGCTTAGATAGACCCTTACACACGCAGTATTTCATATTCGTGGGCAATCTGCTCCGCGGAGATCTCGGGGTATCCACCCGAACCGGAAGACCGGCAGCAACGGAGATATGGGATAAGTTCCCCAACACGGTGGAATTGGCAATGGCCAGCACGTTGGTCGCCTCGGTCATTGGCATCATCGCAGGGGTCATCTCCGCGACGCGACAACACTCCATCTTCGATAGTGGAAGCATGCTCGTTGCTCTATTCGGCGTCTCGGTACCGGTCTTCTGGCTGGGGCTGGTGCTGATGCTGCTCTTCGCTGTTACGCTTGATTGGCTTCCTGCAGGGGGACGAGGAGGAACAATAGAGTATCTCATCCTGCCCGCTATTACGCTGGGGGCAGCCTCCGCGGCGATCATCGCCCGCATGACCCGCTCAAGCATGCTGGAGGTGCTCCGTCAGGATTTCATCACCACCGCCAGAGCCAAAGGCTTGAGGGAGCGGATCGTTACCTATAAACACGCCTTAAAGAACGCCTTGATCCCGGTGGTAACTATCATCGGTCTCCAATCAGGCATCTTGCTGGGAGGAGCGGTCCTCACCGAAACCGTCTTTGCCTGGCCCGGCGTGGGAAGGTTGATGGTCGACTCCATCATGGCCAGAGACTTTCCCGTGGTCCAGGGCGCAGTCTTATTGTTTGCAGTATGTTTCGTCTTCGTCAATCTTTTTGTGGACGTTCTCTACTCCTTCCTCGATCCCAGGATACGCTACGAGTAAGGTGGCCAAATGGTAGTCGATCAAGAGGCAGCAGTGACAGTATCCCAGAAAACCAGTCCATTCTGGGATGGCATACGCCGGCTAAAGCGCAACCGGATGGCTATGGTGGGGCTGGTGATCATCTCAATCTTTGTTCTCTGCGCCGTCCTTGCACCATGGATCGCCCCTCACGACCCCCTCGATCCTTCTTTGCCCCACACTCTGCAAGAACCCTCTCCTGCGAACCCCCTGGGCAGAGATGAATTAGGCCGGGATATACTGAGTCGAATCCTACACGGAGCAAGGATATCCCTCTCCATCGGGCTGATCTCGGTGGCAATCGGAGCACTTATTGGTGTTCCCATCGGGGCAATCTCCGGATATTATGGCGGGAAAATAGATTTGATAGTTCAGAGACTAATCGATATCATGCTGGCTTTCCCAGGAATACTGATGGCGATCGTGATAGTCAGCACCCTGGGAGTGGGATTGCGCAACGTAATGATCGCTGTGGGGATAGTCTCTATCCCGATTTACGTCCGCTTAGTCCGGGGGTCTGTGCTTCAAGTCAAAGAACAGGAATACATCTCATCAGCCAGGGCCCTTGGCTCAAGCAACCTGCGCATCATCTCCAGGCACATCCTGCCCAATTGTCTCGGACCCATTATTGTGCAGTCCACCCTGCAGATCGCCACGGCGATCCTCTGGGCTTCCGGGCTTGGATTCCTGGGATTGGGTGCCCAGGCTCCAACCCCGGAATGGGGAACGATGCTAAGTCGAGGAAGGGTTTTCATCAGGGTTGCCCCCCACGTCACAATTGTCCCTGGACTGGCAATACTGCTATCGGTCATGGGGTTTAACCTCCTGGGCGATGGCCTGAGGGATGCGCTGGATCCACGCCTGAAACGTTGACCCAGGCCAGGTTAGTCCCCTTTAGGCACACAAGACAAACACGTTGCCAGGCGGGCAAATAGGCAAGGCATGCCTCATAAAGCGCGAATAGATCGGGATCGAGTTCCCGGCGCACGGTCGTAGCAGCCTCAATAGTATTATTCCATCGTAATCTAAGTGCATGCGCCAGGATATCCCAAAGATATGCGAGGAGGCTTGCCATGTCGTTTACCAAATTAGAAGAGTTTATCTTCACCAAGATGTCCGAGACCAAACTTCCGGGCCTCAGTGCGGCCATCGTAAAGGGGGATGAGGTCATCTGGGCAAAGGCCTTCGGGTTCCGGGACCTGGAACTTGGCCTTGCGGCAACACCACATACTCTCTACGGGATCGGCTCGGTTACCAAATCTTTCACTGCTTCGTCCATTATGCAGCTGGCAGAGCAGGGCAAGTTAAACGTGGATGATCCCGTAGACACATACGTGCCGATCAACATCCGGCCCGGGGGAGAATCTATCCGAATATCCCACCTCATGAGCCACAGCTCCGGCATTCCTGCCTTAGCTTACGCGGAGGCGGTGATTCGTGGAGCAACCGGCGCAGGAGAGAATTGGTTTCCGATTGCCAGTTGCTCCGATCTCCTCACCTTTATGGCCGATGCCCAGGATTGGACCCTCACCCGCCCCGGGGAGCGCTGGTTCTATTTAAACGAAGGCTACGCGCTCCTGGGGTATATTATTGAGAAATGCTCCGGCATGCCCTATGAGGAGTATGTGCACAAGCACGTGCTTGCGCCGTTGGGGATGAAGCGGAGCTTCTTCAGCAAAGAGGAAGTGGAGAAAGACCCAGACGCGGCCACGCCGTACATCATCACCCGTGAGGGTGAGCGGAAACCCTCCACCTATTCTTATGGAGGCATCTCCTCCGACGGCGCGCTCATAAGCAGTGTGCTCGACCTTTCTAAATATGTCGCTATGTATCTTGAGTGGGGGGAGTATGATGGTACCCGCTTGCTTTCAAAGGACTCCATAGAAGCTATGGAGACTCCGCAGGTCGCCTTGCCTCACCAGGGCCCCTTTGGAGAGGGAAGCTACGGCTACGGCCTTTCCATCACCTCCGATTTCCTGGGTTATAAACTCGTTGGCCACGGCGGGTCGGTGCTGGTCGCCACTGCTTACATGGGCTTTATTCCGGGGCAAGGTGTAGGCATCGCCCTGTTGGCGAATGGAAGCGGCTATCTACTCTCACAACTGGGGATGTACGGACTGGCGATCCTCCTGGAGAAAGACCCGGAGAGTCTCCCCTTTGTACGGCGAGAAAGGGCGCTCACCGAGCTCGTCGGCACCTACGAGACCTACAGGGGCACGATGAAGGCCCAGGTGAAGCGAATGGGTGACTTCCTCACCATTGAGATCAAGGATAAATACAATGACCTTACGGTTCCACTGGTGCCGGAGGCGATCGAGGGAAAGACCAAGACTTTCTATACCCTGGGGGCCGGGACGAGACTGCCGGTGGAGTTCCGGGTGGGCGAAGGGGAGATCGACCTCATCTACGAACGCTATCGGCTGCAGAAGACCGGAAAATTGTCCTGACGCCCGCTTGCTTAGTCCAACGAAGGCTTCGAGGAGGCCCGCAGCCACGGCCACGTCCACCGATCCCAAACCCCCTGGTGAGAGTCAGGGCACAGCGCCACCCGGAAAGCTGAAAGAAAGTGAGATGAGAGGGGAAATCCATGACAGGAATGTTTAATCTATCCGAGGAAGAGAAAGAAAGAGCTAAGCATCTCCATAAGGAATCAATTGTGGTCGATACCCTGGCAGGCGGTCCCACGGTGTTCTCTCAAGATATGTTGAAGAGGTTGGATGAGCTGATAGAGAAAAATGCTTCAACACCAACTATCTTGGATGAAATGGACCGCATGAGCGCTCAAGAGATAGTAGAAGGCAGGTTAAAAGAGTATAAAGAGTGGTGGGAGGCAAGCGGTGTGGATGTGATCAGCGCAACCCTGGGGGCATTTGGTGAACCCCCCTTTACGTACGAGAATGCTTTAAGGGATATCGCTCTTTGGACGAGGAAATTCGACTCCCTCGATTGGCTGGTGAAGACAACAGGCATCAAAGACATTGAGCAGACTAAAGAGAAAGGGAGAAGATCTGTCATACTGAACTTCCAGAATACCACCCACATCGGGACTGACCTGGATAAACTTGACTTCTTCTATAATCTTGGTGTTAGGATCATTCAGTTGACCTATAACACGAGGAATTTCGTGGGTGACGGATGCACCGAGCGAACCGATGCCGGGTTGAGCGACTTTGGGATCCAGGTAGTCAAGCGGATGAACGAGCTGGGGATACTTATTGATTTATCCCACTGCGGACATAAAACCACGATGGATGCTATTGAGATCTCCACCGAGCCAGTAGCCTTTACCCACGCTTTCTGCCGCAAACTCCATGAGCACGATCGAGGCAAAACTGATGAGGAGCTTAAAGCCCTGGCGGAGAAAGGGGGGTATTGCGGTATAGTGGTCGTGCCTTTCTTTATTGCTAAGGAAAACCCTCTATTGGATCACTTCTTAGACCACTTAGAGCATGCTATAGAGATAATGGGCATAGATAAAGTAGGTGTAGGAACTGATTGGGGGGCGGTATATCCTGAGCCTCTACTGGCCAGGCTGAATGAGGAGGTCAAGCGAATCGGTTTTAGAGAGGAGCACAACGTCGATTGGAGGGCAGTTACTAAGGGTTTCAAGGACTGGAAGGACTGGCCGAATATCACCTATGGCTTGGTATCACGTGGATATTCTGATCAAGAGATCAAGGGGATTTTAGGCGGCAACTTCCTCAAGTGCTTCAGGGAGGTCGTTGGCTAGCCTAGGGCGCAGTATGTTAAAATAAGAACCGCCATTAACTGATAGGATACAACCACCTCCCGTCGTTACCGAGGAAGAGCCGGACCACTCTCACACATTGCTGCCGGTTGTGCCCTCCCCACAAAATCGCCAACATCCCGGTTAACAGCCGGGCGCCCTACTAGCATGAAGGAAGATGTTTTGGGGGAGAAAAAAGAACTCCGAAGGGTTGAGCCGGCGGACTTGTTCCGCCTCAAGTTCTTGCAAGACGCGCGGCTTTCTCCCGACGGCAAAACCGTTGCCTACGTGATCTCCCACGTTGATGCCGAGAAGGAGGAGGAGTATGCTGCCATCTGGCTCTTGTCTCTGGAAATGTGTGAGGCACGTCAACTCACCGTCGGGCTGGCCCGCGACACAAACCCTCAGTGGTCACCAGACGGCAAGCAGATCGCTTTCCTCTCGACCCGAGGTGATAAGCCGCAGATCTACCTGATCCCAGTGGATGGCGGTGAGGCCCGCGCGTTAACAGCCATGAAGCAAGGGGTCGGCGGTGGTCCTGCCTGGTCACCCGATGGCAAGCAGATCGCCTTTACTGCCGGTCCAGCGCGTGAGCCGCCGGACCCGACAAAGCCCTATCGGGTCACCCGCCACATCTACCGGTTCGATGCAGTGGGATATCTGGACAACGTGGTGCAGGATAGCTATGTGATTCCTGCCGACGGGGGAGAGCCCAAACAACTGACCCACGATGACAGTCAGAACGGAATGCCGGTCTGGTCACCCGATGGGCAAGAGATTTTGTTCACCGCAGCGATGTTCCCGGATTCGCATCGGGTCTATCCCGCCCTCAGGATCGTGAACCTGGATGGAGAGGTACGCGACCTTGTGAAGGATTGGGGGTATGCGATCTCCGCGGCCTGGACACCGGACGGCCAGCAAGTCGTCTTCATCGGAAGTCCGTTCGGCCGCCCCATCGGCTCCCAAAACGATCTGTGGGTGATCGACCGGCAGGGAGGGGAGCCTGAATGCCGCACGGCAGGCCTCACCTTTCAGGTAGGCGGGGGATTACAAGCAGATATGCCGGTCTACAGGGCATCCCCCAATATTTTGGTGTCAGCGGATAGCCAAGCGGCCTGCGTGCAGGTTCAGGAAGGGGGCACGGTTCAGATCTACCGCGTTGCCCTGAACGGACCCGAATCCTGGGCGCCGGTAGTGGCGGGCGAGCGCTGCTGCGTCCCCCTGGACACGAATGACAAGCACCTTCTTTTCGCGGTCAGCACCCATGATAGCCCCCTGGAATTGTTCATCGCTGCGAAGGATGGGTCCAATGAGCGACAACTTACCCGGATCAATGCCGACCTGCTGGCGGAATGGGATCTCCCTCGAGTTGAGCACCTCTCCTTTTCCAGCAGCGATGGTGTGCAGGTTGAGGGTTGGATCATGAAGCCGTGCATAGGCGAAGCACCCTATCCGACTATCTTGTATATCCATGGTGGACCCCATTCCGGGTTCGGTCACATCTTCTCGTTTGACTTCCGCATGCTGGCCGGCGCGGGCTATGCGGTATTGTTCATCAACCAACGTGGCTCCACCGGCTATGGGGACGAGTTCAGCACCAAGATCATCGGCGATTGGGGCAACCTGGACTATAAGGACCTGATGGCCGGCGTTGATTCCGCCATCGCGAGGGGGATCGCTGATCCGGACCGCCTGGGCTGCTGCGGCCTCTCCGGTGGTGGGAATCTGACGTGCTGGATCGTGGGGCAGACGGATCGTTTCAAGGCGGCTGTACCGGAGAACCCGGTCACCAACTGGGTCAGTATGTACGGCGTCGGCGACGTCGGCCCCTGGTTCGCCCCGGCGGAGATGGGCGGACTACCGCATGAAATACCCGAGGTGTACCGGCAATGCTCTCCCATCACCTATGCGCATCGCTGCACCACTCCTACCCTGTTGGTGCAGGGTGAGCACGACTATCGCTGCCCGGCGGAACAAGCGGGGCAGTTTTGCGCTGTGCTCAAAGCAAGCGGCTGTGTCGTGGAGATGGTAAGGCTGCCGGCAAGCTTCCATGGCGGTTCGATCCAAGGAGCACCGGTTGTGCGCCGTGTCCAGAACGAGGTGCTGCTCGACTGGATGAACCGCTATATACTGGGTATCGCACCCGATAAAGAGGTGAGTGATTGATGATGGATATTCTGATCAGGAACGGCTCAATCGTCGATGGCTCCGGGGGAGGGGCATTTAAAGGGTCGATAGCGATCAGCGGTGAACGTATCGTCGAGATAGGTGAAATCGCAACTGACGATTACGATAGAATCATCGACGCTGAAGGCTTGGTGGTCGCTCCTGGCTTTATCGATGCTCACGCCCATGCCGATAAGACCCTCTTTCTCTACCCGACGGCTCCCAGCTTCGTTATGCAAGGGGTCACAACGACAATCGGAGGAAATTGCGGCAATACCGCGGCCCCGATGAAGGATTACTGGCCGCTCAACATGTTCTGGGACCTCGATGCGATATACGAACTTAGACCATTTAAATATCAAAGCAAAGAAATCGTCCCTCTGGAGGATTTTAAGCCCAAAGCAAAGGAGCTCTACGGACTTGATGTTGACTGGCGGACCTTCGGGGAGTTCCTAGCCCGGCTTGAGAGGACAGGGCTGTCGGTTAACCATGTGCCGCTCGTAGGCCACAACACCATCAGGACGGAGGCGATGGGAACGGATTACGAGCGCAATCCGACCGCCGAGGAGATGGACAAGATGAAGCGGATGGTTGCCGAGGCGATGGAGGCCGGGGCGTTCGGCCTCTCGACCGGCCTGGACTATATCCCGGGCATATACGCCGACACAGAGGAGGTAGTGGGGCTGGTAAGGGTGGTAAGCGACTATGGCGGGATCTATGCCACCCATTGTCGCAGGGCTGGTGTTAGAGGGAAGAAGACGCACTCACCGGCAAGCGGGATCACCGGCCTGATGGAGGCGATAGAGATCGGCAAGCAGACCCGGGTCCCGGTGCAGATATCGCACCTGCTCCCCGCCTATAAAGTCGATTCTCCGCCACCGCCTCGGCTGGTCGAAGCGATCGCGCAAGCGACCCTGGAGATCATCGACAGGGCCGAAGAGGAAGGTGTCGATGTCTCCTTCGATGTCATCCCCAATACTACCGGCGGGACCCTGACCTCAACCAACCTGGTCGCCGTCCTCGCACCGTGGCTCAGGGAGCTGGGATCACCGGAGAGATTGGCCGAAAGCTTGAGAGCAAAGGATTTCCAGGAAGAGATAAGAGAGGTGATAACCTCCGGTAAGTGGTCATCGCTCGATCCGCAGGCGGATCCCTACTGGATGGATAGACTGGTCATCGCCCGCTGCCGCGTGAAGGAGTACGAGGAAAAGAGTATCGGCGAGATAGCCAGGGGAGAGGATGCCGATCCGCTCGACACCCTCTTTGCGGTGATCATGAAGGATCCCACAGCCAAGATGAGGTCTGAATTCATGCGCGAGAAAGCGGTGATCACCTTTCTCAAGCACTCGAAAGCGATGGTCGGGCTCGATACATACACGTTTGACACGGATTGGCGGATGAAGCACCCGCCTTACTACGTGCCACATCCAAACACCTACGGCGGATTCCCCAGGTACTTGCGAAGGTACGTCAATGAGCTGAAGATCGTGAGCCTGGAGGAGGCGATCAATAAGGCAACTTATGCCCCGGCGAAGAGGTTTGGTCTGAAGGAGCGGGGCGTGCTCGCGACGGGAGCCTATGCCGACATCGTTCTGTTCGACAAAATCTCGATAAGCGAGCGCGGAGACGCGCTGGAACCGAGTCAATATCCGCAGGGGATCGAGTACGTTATCATCAACGGCGAGGTTGTGGTTGAAGACGGAAGACACACAGGGGCTAGATCAGGGAAGGTGCTGCGAATGCGGTAGACAGCGCGACATAACGAACGACGCAAAAGGAGGGACATGTTTGACATCATCATAAAAGGCGGACAGGTGGTCAATGGCAGCGGCGCCTCTCCATTCCGGGCGGATGTGGGGATCAAAGATGGGAGGATCAAAGCAGTGGGCAGACTGGATGCAGATGCACCGGCGGCCGAGGAGATCGATGCCACCGGTCTCATCGTCGCTCCGGGGTTTATTGATGTGCATTCACATTCTGACTTCACCCTGCTGGTCAATCCACGGGCAGAGAGCAAGGTCAGACAGGGCGTGACCACCGAGGTGATCGGCAACTGCGGTTCATCGGCTGCTCCGGTCAAAGAGGAGAGGCTCGACCTGCTTAAAGAGCAAGTCGATCTCGATTCCATGGAGCTTGAATGGGATTGGCTCACCATGGCCGAGTATCTTGCCAGACTACGGAAGCAGGGGACAGCGCTGAACGTCGTCCCGTTGATCGGCCATGGGACGATACGGGCCGCGGTGATGGGGTTTGATGATCGTGCCCCGACCGCGACTGAACTGGGCAGCATGAAAGGGCTGATCGAGCAAGCGATGCGCGATGGTGCCTGGGGTATCTCCACCGGCCTGATCTACGCTCCGAGCTTCTATGCCGACACAGAGGAGTTGATCGAGCTCAGTAAGGTCGCCGCCGGATACGGTGGGGTCTACTCGTCCCATATCAGGGGCGAGGGGAAGACCCTGCTCGACGCGATGAGCGAGGCGATAAGGATCGGCCGGGCGGCCGGTCTCCCGGTGCAGATCTCCCACCACAAGGCCGCCGGCAGCGAGAACTGGGGGAAGGTGGTACGGTCGCTTGCGCTGATCGACCGCGCGAGAGAAGCCGGGTTCGACGTCACCGCCGATCAGTATCCCTATATCGCCGCCAGCAACGATCTCTCTGACTCACTGCCCCGCTGGATGCACGTGGGCGGAAAAGTGGAATTGTTAAACCGGCTGCGCGATCCTGCTGTCCGCAAGCGCCTCCGCGAGGAGATGAAAAAGCCGCCCGGCTATTGGGAAAACGTCAAGATCTCCTACTGCAAAACGAACAAGGATTACGAGGGGATGAGCATCCAGGAGGTTGCTGATCTACGGGGGATCGATCCGTATGAGACCGTCTTCGATCTGCTTTGCGAGGAAGCGGCGACAGTGAGCATCGTCCACTTCGCGATGAGGGAGGAGGATGTGCGCACGGTGATGCAGCATCCGGCGGTGATGATCGGCTCGGACGGGAGCGCCCTGGCGACGTATGGGATGCTGAACCGCGGCAAGCCGCATCCGCGCAACTACGGCACCTTCCCGCGGGTGCTGGGCAAATACGTGCGCCAGGAGAAGGTTCTGCCGCTTGCCGAGGCAGTCCGCAAGATGACCTCCGCGCCGGCTGAGAAATTGGGGCTGAAGGACCGTGGACGAATCGCTGAAGGGCTGTGGGCTGATATTACAGTCTTCGACCCCCAAATTATCTGTGATAGAGCCACCTACACTGATCCACATCGCTATCCGGATGGAATCGAGTATGTGCTGGTGAACGGCACTGTGGTGATAGAGCGCGGGGAACATACCGGCAGGCTTGCCGGTCGTGTTCTCGCCCATAATTAGGGAGGGACACATGCAACCGATGGCCGAAGTGAGGATAGATCTCGATCGCCTGGCGGAGAACATCCGCCTGGTGCGGCAGAATATACCGGAGCAGGTGAAGATACTATTCACGGTGAAGCGCGATGCTTACGGGCACGGGCTGATCGAGCTTTCCCAACGAGCGCAAGACGAGGGAGTAGACTGGCTGGGAGTGGCCGATCTCCTTGAGATAGAGAGGCTGCGTCGCGCCGGGGTGGAGCTTCCTGTTCTCGTACTAGGACTATCCCGAGCCGAGGATGTTGCTGTTGCAGTTGAGATGCACGCCTCACTCAGCATCGCCAGTCTCGATTTCGCCGCCCGGCTCGACCAGGAGGCGAAAGCTCAAGGCGTGCCGGTGAGCGTTCAGGTGATTATCGATACCGGTCTGGGACGGTTTGGGGTCTTCCCTGATGAGGCGCTCGAGTTCTTCGCCGAGCTGCAAAAACTCTCCAACCTGCGGGTCGAAGGGATATTCAGCCACCCCGCGGTTGCCGATTCGCAAGATCCGGACGATCGGGCGTATACGTTGGGTCAGATCGAGAAGTTGAACATAGTACTTGCCCAATTGGACGAAGCCGGAATGCTCCCGCCGCTACGCCATTTCGCCTGTGCGCCGTGTCTGATCAACTATCCTGATGAGACCATGGGAGGTTATTACAACCTCGTGCGTATCGGTGCGATCCTCTACGGCTACCCCGAGGTGCCGGCCGAAGGAACGTGGGGTGAGCGGATCACGCCGATCGCCACGATCACTACCCGCATCATCGATCTGCGCCAGCTCCCTGCAGGGAGCTACATTGGCTATAATCGCACCTATAGGACGGACTCCGCCCGCCAGATTGCTGTCATTCCGCTCGGCTTCGGCAGTGGACTCCACCGCGGGCTCTCCAATCGCGGTGAGGTGGTCATTGGTGACAAAAGAGCACCGATCGTCGGCCGGATATGCCTCGATCACACGATGATCGATGTGACCGGTCTGGACGCAAAGATAGGCGATGAGGTCGAGGTGGTCGGTCCACGCCTGACCGCGGAGGAGCAGGCGGCAAAGGCCGGTGTGGGGATGAACGATATCCTCATCCCTCTCTGCCGGCAGGTGCAGCGGGTCTACTCGCAAGAAAACAAATTATGGCAGTATCAACCCTTCCGCACTGGCCGCAGGTTCAGCGAGTCGGCCAGGTGACAGGTGACGAAGTGCTCCCGATGTCCCTGTAGATTTGAGGGCTTGCCTTATCATACCTATGAAGCCTATGGCAATGCCTTCCTCTTGCAGCCCCTTCTCTATTCTGGAGGATACACCAGAGATTTGAACCTTTTGGTTCCCTTTCTACCACTTACATACGTAAGGGGCAAAACGGAAGACTCGTTCCTGGATGAGAGCCAGGGTTGACTGATGGGAAGTTGCAGGAAACAGCAGTGCCGGAAGATAATTTTCTTTTAAGCGAGATTGCAAAGGGGGATCCGGATGCATTTTCCGAACTTTATGATCGCTTTGCCGAACGGGTATTTCGTTATGCCCTTACCTTGCTTCGGGACCGTCAGTTGGCTGAGGAAGTCGCCCAGGAGACGATGGTCTGTGTTTGGCAAGGTGCGGGAAAATTTTCCGGCCGTTCCCAGGTTTCAACCTGGATATTCGGCATCGCCCGCAAACAGGCCCACAACCTTCTGCGGCAGGAGACCAAATGCAAGCGCCTTTTTCCAGAGGCAACGACACTCCCCGACCCGGCGGATGTTGTTGAAAGCAAGTACCAGGTTCTGGGCGCTGTGGAGGCCCTGCCTCCGGAACAACGAGAGATAGTGTTCCTTACATTCTATGCAGGACTCCCGTACCGAGAAATTGCAAATCTCCTGGATGTGCCTGAGGGAACGGTCAAATCAAGGATGTACTATGCCAAAAGGAAGCTTGCGGAGATGCTGAGATGATGGACTGTATAAGAGCAAACGAACTGATGCCCTGGTATGCAAACAACAACCTGCCATCGGAGGAGGCCTGGCTGATTGCCGATCATCTTGTGAATTGCCCCGCCTGTCGGGAAGAACTGAGATGGATAATCCGTATGGCGCGGGAGCACCAGGCAGACCTGGAGCAGATGCCGGGGCTGACGGAGAGAACATGGAACAAGGTGGTGGCTCGCACACGTGGGCTACCCGTCGTTCAGGTCAACATGGGACACTCCTTGCTGGGACTGTCACTTAGGGTGTTGGTAGAGGGCAGGGGAATTCCCATGCGAGGAGACCTTTTTCTCCTGGGTTACCGGGCCCCATTGTTTGCATTCGAGGCTGTTTGAATGGAGGTGAAGATGACTTACAGCGATTAATGCAGGTTTAAGATCAGGGCCAACGCAAAATCTTTGAATCAAGAAAGGAGACATAAAATGACTGAGGAGCGAAAAGAATTCCATCAATCCCCTGAGACAGTGGGGGAAATCTTAGACGTCGTTTCCGACAAGATTCCGAATCTCCTGCGGGAACTGTTTAAGACGCTCTACTCCAAAGATTCGGCTGAGAACATGGGCGACGCCATAGGGACATTCTACAAGAAACTTCTGGAATCAGGGGTTCCCGAGAAGGACGCCCTGGAGATGGCTCGCGGATACATGATTAACCTGAAGGACGTGATGGGCAAAGGGATGCACGTCGGCCACGGATTTCCGGGTCACTTCGTAGGCGGAATGCACGCCGGTCACGGAAGCGGGATGCGCATCAAGATCGAGAAAGAGGAATAAGAGAAAGACTGATGCTGAAAAATATCTGGATCGCAATGAAGATCGCAGCTAAAATATTAGGGCTCCTGGTAGCAGTGGCTGTCCTGCTACCAGGTTTCCTCTGGCGACGCTACCAGGCCGCCCGTGCGTTTCAACGGTGTCTCGGCAGGGCTGGATTGCCCCACGAGGCAACACGGCTTCTAACCCGCGATTTTCGGGACACGATCAGCCCTTCTGCCATAATTCCCAAGGTGAGACGAAGAGACTTCCCGCTGACAAGGACACACAAACAACGGCGCGGCCTCCAAGCCATTACCAGTATCAACCCTTCCGCACCGGCCGCAGGTTCAGCGAGTCGGCCAGGTGACAGGTGACGAAGTGTTCCCCGCCGAGGTGCCGATAGACCGGGGTCTCCGTTTTGCAGACCTCCCTGGCGTAACGGCATCGCGGGTGGAAGTAGCAGCCGGAGGGTGGATTGACCGGACTGGGGACGTCCCCCTCGAGGATGATTCGCTCCGCGCTGTAATCGGGATCGGGAACCGGAACCGCCGACATCAGCGCCTCGGTGTAGGGGTGCTTCGGGTTGTCAAACAGCTCCTCGGTCCTGGCCAGCTCCACTATCCTTCCGAGATACATCACCGCCACCCGGTCGCTGATGTGCTTGACCACGGAGAGATTGTGGGCGATGAACAGGTAGGTCAGACCGAATTCATCCTGAAGGTCCTCCAGGAGGTTCAACACCTGCGCCTGGATGGAGACGTCGAGGGCGGAGATCGGCTCGTCAGCCACGATCAACTGCGGCTCCAGGGCAAGGGCACGGGCAATCCCGATCCTCTGCCGCTGGCCACCAGAAAACTCGTGGGGATAGCGCTTCGTGTGGTCCGGCTTCAGACCCACCGCGCCCAGCAGTTGGCGGACGCGGTCCTCCCGTTCACTCCCCCTGGCTACACCGTGCACCAGCAGCGGCTCCCCCACGATCGACCCCACGGTCATGCGTGGGTTCAGGGAGGAGTACGGGTCCTGGAAGACGATCTGCATATCGCGGCGCAGCGCCTTCATCACTTTCGGAGAAGCAACCACCACATCCACCTCCCTGTATTGCTCACTCGAACCGGCAAGCCTCTTGCTCCGAAAGAGGACCTTGCCGGCGGTCGGCTCGATCAGGCGAAGGATCGTGCGGCCGATAGTGGTCTTCCCACAGCCGCTCTCCCCCACCAACCCAAAGGTCTCCCTCTCTTTGATGTACAGGTCAACATCGTCGACCGCCTTCACCTGAGCCACCACACGCTTCAGTATCCCCTTTCGCACCGGGAAGTACTTCTTCAGGTTCTTTACTTCGAGCAGGACGTTATCAGAAGACAAGCTCTTTCACCTCCTCATTATTCGTACAACCAGCAGGCAGCGCGGTGCCCGGGGACAACTTCCTTGAGCGGCGGAGTCTCTCTTTTGCAGATCCCCATCGACTGGGGGCACCGCGGCTCGAAGCCGCAGCCCGCCGGTATCTCAAACGGGTCGGGGACGACCCCCTCGATGGGAACAAGTCGATCCCTCTTTGTGGCCAGCGACGGGATCGAGTTCATCAACCCCTGCGTGTACGGGTGTTTGGTGTTGTGGAAGACGTTCCCGACGGTCGATCCTTCAACGATCTTGCCCAGGTACATGACCACCACGTCGTCGGCCATGCTGGCGATAACCCCCAGATCGTGGGTGATCAACATCATCGCCGTCTTGAACTCACCCCGCAGGTCGTGCATCAGCTTAAGTACCTGAGCCTCAATCGTGACGTCGAGTGCTGTGGTGGGCTCATCGGCGATCAGGAGAGAGGGGTTACAGGAGAGGGCCATGGCGATCATAGCACGCTGGCGCATCCCGCCTGAGAGCTGGTGAGGATATTCGTCGATCCGTTGCCTGGGCAAGGGGATCCCTACCGCCTCCAGCATCGTTACGGCACGCTCACGGGCCTCCTTTTTCCCCACCTTCTGGTGAAGGATGATCGCCTCCATGATCTGGTTCCCGATGGTATAAACCGGGTTCAGAGAGGTCATCGGCTCCTGGAAGATCATGGCGATCTCGTTTCCGCGGATCGAGCGGTACTCCTTTCCTTTGGGATTCAGATTGGTCAGCTCGGTGACATTCCCGTTCCGGTGGTATAGGATCTCACCGGCCTCGATCTTACCGGGCGGCATCTGGACAAGCCCCATGATCGAGAGCGCGGTCACCGACTTTCCGCACCCGCTCTCACCGACCACCCCGAGAGTCTTCTCCGGCTCAATGGTGAAATCAACCCCGTCCACCGCCCGCACTACGCCGTCATCGGTATAGAAATACGTCTTGAGGTCTCTCACCTCGATCAACGGTGCCACGATCTTTCCTCCTCGTCTCACTTTCTTCTAAGATAGTTTTCCAGCCTTCCCTCTGCACTCTACCCTGTTTTCATGGTATCATCAAGTTATGGGAAGGTCAAGCCTCATTCAGGAGCGGGAAATAGGGCTGTGCTGCTGGGGGAGTCAAAGCGGCATGCGGCGGCCATTAAAGGGGCGATCTCCGGCGGCGTCACTCAGGTCGTCACCGATGGCCGCTACGGGCGTCGGGCTTCGGCGACCCAGTGCCGGGGCACAGGTGGAGCAGGTGGAGCAGGCTCCTGAAATGTAGGAGCCACCGGCCGATATTCCCCACCCTCTTCGGTCATCAGGAAGCATAGCCTCGCGGGGATGACATTGATATGATTCCCACCGGGCTCGCCAGGGCCTGGGATGGTGTTAGCGGAGCCTGCGATATGGCCCTGCACGAGTTGTATAGCACTGACGCCATGTCTGTTGTTGATGGCCGTGTTCCCTCTCAGGAGTGCTTGTGCTGAATCCCAGAGCTTGATGCCGTGCACACTGTTCTCGGAGAAGGTGGAGCCGGTGATCTCTGCCTGCGCTGAGTCCCTGAGCTCGATGCCGTTCCACCCATTATCGAAGATCGTGGAACCGGTGATCGTAGTCTGCGCTGAGTTCAACAACAGGATGCCGTGTTTCTCGTTCCGGGAGATGGTAGAGTCGGTGATCACAGCCTGCGCTGAGTCCCAGAGCTTGATACCATATGCTTTGTTCTCGGAGATGGTGCTGTCGGTGATCTCTATCTGAGTAGTGGTGCCGCCGGCCAACCCCATCCAGCCGTCCCTCAGGAGGAGTCCGTCTATTTTCACTCGTGCCGCCCTCGCCAGGGAGATAACGGCAAATCCCCCTTCGATACGTGGTTTCGCGCCTTCTTTGGCTATGATGGTGAGGTCTTTTCCGATCGTCACCCCACCGGTGTAGCTGCCCTCACCCAGGATCAGCCGTCCTCCGGGCAGCAGAGCGTCAACCGCATGTTGCAGGGTGGGAAAAGCAGGATCGGGAAGCCGGATTTCCCATTCAGCCGGCTCTATCAGCGGCTTTCGCAGGCCGGAGGGGAGATTCCCTAGAAGGTCGACGCCGTTCTTCAGCATGGTGTTATTGCCCCCTCTCACCGGACCGTCTGAAAGGGATATGATTCCACTGCTCCCATTGCCCTGAATGAGATTATCGGTGATCTCCCCGTGCGCGAAGCACGAAAACTTGAATCCATGTTCTTGGTTGTTGCGGATGGTGGAGCCGGTCACCACAGCATGCGCTGAGTTCAACAGATTGATGCCGTGTCGCTCGTTCCGGGAGATGGTGGAGTCCGTGACCTCTAAATACGCTGAGTTTCTCAGTATGAAGCCATCCTCCTGGCTCCCGGAGACGGTGGAGCCGGTGATCTCCAGGTGTGCAGAGTTCCGCAGCCATGCGCCGTCCCTGTTTTCGGAAATGGTGGAGCCAGTGATCACGGCCTGCGCAGTTGCCGAAAGCGCTATGCCAGGCCCCACATTCTCGGAGATGGCGGAGTCGGCGATCACGGCCTGCGCCGAGTCCCTGATCCCAATGCCAGTCCACCCGTTCGCGGAGACGTCAGACCCGGTGATTCCAGCCTGCGCTGAATCCCTAATTGTGACGCCAACTCCGTTTGTGGAAATGGTGGACTCGGTGACCTCTGCCTCTGCTGTTGCCGAAAGTTCGATGCCCCATCTGTTCCCGGAAAGGGTAGAATCGCTGATCTTTGTCCGTGCTGTGCCCCGGAGGATGATGCCGTGATTGTTATCGGAGATGATGGAACCCGTGATCCCAGCCTGTGCTTCGCCCCCAACCCCGATCCCCTCCTGGCTGTTCCCGGAGATATTGGAGGTGGTGATTGCTATCTCTGCTTTATCCACAAGCCCGATGCCCCAACTGTTCTCGGAGATGTTGGAGCCGGTGATCACAGCCTGCGCTTCGCCTGCAAGCCCGATGCCTACCTCGTTCTGGGAAATGGCGGAGTCGCTGATCTCTGCTTGCGCTGAGTCCCTGAGCAGGATGCCATGCCAGTTTCCCGATGTGGCAGAATTGGTGATCTCAGCCTGTGCTGAGTCCTTCAGGAGGATGCCGGCACCTTCCGTGTCACCGGAGATGGTGGAATTGCTGATCTCAGCCCTTGCTGAGTCCCGGAGCACGACCCCGCGCCTGTTCCGGGAGAAGGTGGTGCCAGTGATTTCGGCCTGCGCCGAGTCACTGAGCTCGATGCCGTGCCTGTTTTCGGAGACGGCGGAGTTGGTGATATTCAGGTGCAGTTCACCCTCGGCCAGTATCCCGTGGGCGCGGCTCTCCGCATCGGGATCTCCTTCCTCCGCTCCGGTGATCGTCAGTCCCTCTAACTTGACCGTGATTCGCTCATCCGCCGCGATCCAAACGACCGGATAGCCCTCTTTGATCCCGTCGACTATCGTCTGTCCGGCACCCGCCCCCTTTAGTGTCAGGGATCTGTCGATCCTGATATTCTCCTCCCAGGTTCCGGCTGCCAACTGGATCACCGCGCCTGCTTCCGCCCCATCGATAGCCTCCTGGATAGACTCACCGGCTGGTATCGTCCCTTCTGGTATTGGAGCCTGATCGGCGACCGGCACCGCGGGTTGCACCCAGGTAAAAATCACCAGGCCAAACAGACCTGCCATGACCAGAACTGCTAAGATGAGATACCAGGAGAACCTCATCACGATCTTCTCCAGATTCGCCCTGGTAATAGGGTCAGTCCATGCCCTGGCGTCTCGAACGGTCGTACTGGACGATCCCGATAAGCCCGGCGGTCAGGCCGCCGATTGAGGAGGTAGCGGCTACGAAATTCAGCAGAAATGTAGACTCCACGAGCCGGATGACCATAACGAAAGGCAGTACGGCGCCAACAAGGAGTAATAGGAACCCGATGATGATAAGCCTTAGGTGACTCATTTGTAAAGCCAACACATCACGGAGTGTCCCTCCCCGCGCTCAAAGTCCGGTGGCCTCTCCACATCGCACAATCCCTTTATGATAGAAGAACACCGGGGATGGAACCTGCACCCTGCAGGGGGGCTGCGGAGACTTGGGGGTTCTCCGGAGGGCACCTCTTTGAAGGTAGCGGCATTCTCCGGGTCGGGGTCGGAGGTGGCCGTGAGCAAAGCCCGGGTATAAGGATGTAGTGGGTTATCCAATAGCTCTTTCACCCTGGCCTGTTCCACCAGATTCGCCCCGTACATGACGAAGATACGCTCCGTAAAGTAGCGGACGGTGGCGAGGTCGTGGGTGATGTAGATCACTCCCAGGTTGTGAGCGTGCTGAAGTCCCTCCAGGAGCTGGAGTATCTCCACCCGAACCGAGGCATCGAGCATGGACACCGGCTCATCGGCAACGATAAGCTTCGGCTTCAGGATCATGGCGCGGGCGATCACCACACGCTGCTGCTGCCCCCCACTCAGCATGTGGGGAAACTTCGGGAGGAACTCCCCCACCGGCGTCAGCTTCACCTCCGTCAAAACCTCCTCGATGCGCTCCTTCCTTTCGGCACCCTTCCTCACCCCGTTGATGCGCAGGGGCTCCTCCAGAATGCCCCTCACATCCAGGAAGGAGGCAAGCGCCTCGTAGGGGTCCTGCTGGATGTAGCCGACCTGGGAGCGGTACTCCCGTATTTTCTTTGCCTCAAGCCCCCGCCCATTAAAGCTGATTCCACCCTTTGTGGGCAGGACGAGACCTAGAATAGTCTTCGCCAGGGTGCTCTTCCCGCAGCCGGACTCGCCGACAATGGCGACCGCCTCTCCACGCCCGAGCTCGAAGCTCACCCCGTCCACCGCCCGCACAAACCCCGCATGCAGGAATCCCCACTTCCTCAACTCAAACCAGGTGTGTAGGTCTTCCACTTTAAGCAGTATATCATTCTGCATTTCTATTGCCTCAGTTGTAGAGCCAGCACTTCACCCAGTGCCCGGCGCCAGTCTCTCCCAGCGGTGGTTCCTTCTCGCACTTACCGAACCGGGAGGGACAACGATCGGCAAAGCGACAGCCACGGGGAGGGTTGATCAGGCTCGGGGGTCGTCCCGGAATAAACTCGAGCTCCTTATCCTCCCGCAGTGTCGGCACGCTCGCCATAAGCTTCTTTGCGTAGGGATGGAAGGGTTCGCGATAGAATCGCGCCGCGTCGCATACCTCCACTATCTGCCCGGCGTACATGATCGCCGCCTCGTCCGCCAGCTCACTGGAGGTGGCGATGTCGTGGGTAATGAGAATAAAGCTCGTCTCAACTTCCCGCTTGATCCTCTTGAGCACGTTCATGATGTTTGCCTGCGTCAGTACGTCCAGCGCCGAGGTCGGCTCATCGAGGATTACCAGTGCCGGCTTCGTCACCAGCGCCATGGCGATGGCGGCACGCTGCCGCATTCCCCCGGAGAGCTCAAACGGGTAACGGTCCAAGAAATCCACCGGGAGCCCTACCAGCTTGCAGGCCGCTAAGGCTTGCTCCGCTGCCTCCCCCTTCCTCCCCACCAGTCCATGTACCAGCAGTGGCTCTGCTACCTGATCCCCAACCTTGATCACCGGGTTCAGAGAATTCATCGCCGCCTGGGGTACCATGGCGATCCTGCGCCACCTCACCTCCCGCCGGAAGCGCTCCTCTCCAAGCTCCATTATGTCAACGCCATTGAGGGAGACTCGCCCCGAATGGGTATGCACATTGCGGGGCAGCAGCCTCAAGATCGCCCTGGCCAGTGAGGTCTTCCCGCAGCCGGACTCCCCGACGATTACCATAGACGGCCCTCGACCGAGCGTGAAGCTCACCCCATCCACCGCCTGGACTATGCCGCCACCGGAGCGGAAGTAGAGGCGCAGATCCTCGATCCCGATAAGGGTGTCTTTCTTCATATCTGTCTCAGCCTTGGATTAAAGACGCGGTCAAGGGTGTAGCCGACCATGGCAAAGCCAAGCCCCATGACCAGAAGGATGAGCGCCGGCTGCACTATCCAGTACTCCCATCCCCTGTAAATGGCGGCGTTGGCCCGGGCGTCGTATATTATCTTGCCCAGAGTCGGCAGGAGCGGGTCGCCCAGTCCCAGAACCGCCAGCGATGCCTCCAGGAAGACAAAGGTAGGGATTATCATAACAAACTGTGGAAGGAGCACCGGGATGATCTTGGGGCACAGGTACCGGAAGATAATCCTCCAACTCCCCGCTCCGTACGCCCTGGCCGCCTCGATGTAGGGTGATTCCTTTATCTGGAGGAACATGGCGCGCAAAACAAAATAGGATGAGCTGAAGATACTGAGGAGGATAACTACCCCCAGTATCACCCAGATGCTCCGCGAGAAGAACATGCCGACCATGATAAGAATGGGAACCATCGGCAAGATGATGTTCACCTGGGTGAGCCAGCGGAAAGCGCCATCCACCCACTTCCCGTACCAGACTCCGATCGCCGCCAGGATGAACGTGCTTATCTGTGCCCCCACGGCCGCCAGAACCCCGAAGGCGAGGGCGACCGGAATCCCCCAGGACAGCCCCACCATCAGGTCCCGGCGCAGGTGGTCGGTCCCGGCAAGACCGTGTACCTGGCCATAGACCACCAGCCTGGCATCTAGATCAGCGTCCTCTTCAAACAGCCAGCCCTCCAGCCGCAGAGCGTATTCGCCCTTGATGGACAGATCCTCGGCGGCCGGGTCGGCAAAGAGCCCGATGTGGGCGGGCTTCCCTCCAAGCCGGCGCGTGAGGTGCGCATCTAGCGACATACGGTGCGCCCCCACCGCGGTGATCTCCCCGACGCGGATCTCTCTCCCATCAGGGGTCACCCAGGTAACTTCTACGTGCGGTGGTCGCTCATCGTACTCAGCCGCAAAGAATATGGTCACTTCCTGAGGGAAACCGTCATAGGTGAAGTCGAATGGAAGCACGATCTCCACCTCGCTTATCCCCTCTGCCAGGGGCCGTACGGTCTTTGCTCCCGCCTCTGTGCTGCACACGACGATGGTTGTGGGGCGGTTCTCCCACGGCAAGAGGTTTATCCAGCGCGGCCAGGCGGTCCTGGGGTACTCCTCCCAGATTCCTCCCCCTCCTCGCCAGAGCCTTATCGCCTCACTGTAGGGGACGGCGATAACGGTCCAGATGGCCGCCACTATGAGTATCCCGATGATCGCCAGCCCCACCACGGCGGCCGGGTAGCGCATCAGTTGCCTTAACCCCTGCCTCATATCATGCCCTCCTTTCAGCCCCGACCTTCACCCGCGGATCAACCAACGCGAAGATGATATCCATAATAAAGAGCGTCACTGCCAGCAGGTAGGCAAAGATGATTGTTATCCCTACGATAACCGGGGTTTCGCCGCCGCCGATCGCCCTAAACATTTGCCTGCCCAGTCCCGGCCAGCCGAAGATCGTCTCCAGGATGATAGCCCCCATCCACATGACGATGAGCGTCAGGGCAAACTGCATGATGATCGGTGGGAGGGTCGGCCGCAAGACGTACTTACGCTCGATCGTCCCCGACTTCAGCCCCTTGGCCCTGGCCATCTCCACGTAGTCCTCGCTGGAGTGGATGAGGAAGAAGGTGCGCCAGGAGTAGATGCCGACGAAGACGGCGCTGATGACGATGGCCGTAACAGGCAGAACCAGGTGTTCAAGGAGGCTTAAGGCATACCCCCATATCGTTGGGGGGGGGGTGGAGCCTCAACCATCCCCCCGAAGGGCAACCATCCCAACACTACGGCGAAGATAAGGATTAAGAAGAGACCGTAAAACCACGCCGGGGCGGCTGAGGTGGGAGCAAGGGCAATGATTGCCTTGTCCAGCTTGCTTCCATAGCGGCGCGAGAGGAAGAGGGCGCCAAAGAGCGCGAGGAAAAAGAGTAAAAGATTGGCGGTGCCGAAGAGCACCAGGGTGGCCGGGAGCAGCTCAAGGATGATCAGCCGCACCTGGCTCGATCCGGAAGGGCTGGTCATGTGAGCCGCCCGTCCCAGGTCCAGCGTTAGCGCACTGATAAGGTATCCGGGGGTGCGCACCAGGAACGGCCTGTCCAACCCCCTCCGCGCCCGCTCGATGGCAACCATCTCCTGGTAGATTGCGTCGCGCTCCTCCCTCGACATGATGCGCCATTCCGGCCGCTCGCGGAGACCCATCATCACCCCATAGCTTATCGCAGCCTTCTTTACTTCATCCAGGTGTCCGCCCCAGTTGGCGATGAAGATGGTTAACAATACCCCCATGACGACGGCGATGCCGATCGTAAGCAGCCTGACAAGCCCGTACCTCCCGATCCTGGCGAGGGAACTGGAAAGCATGATCCTTGCCCCGGAACCCTGTCCGGGGCCTGCCCGAGTTTCTTGTGCCTCTGAGATAGTCATCTCGGTCATGGCGCCTTATCTCCTTACGGCGAGGGGCACCCGCGGTGCCCCTCGCCGTGCGTCGTGCTTGTTATTGTTTTCCCCTTACGGGAGCAGCACGAACATTGCCGCATCGAAGGTGGGAATGGCGACAACTATAGGTGCGACCACCACCTCCAGGCTGGTGGAGCCTGCAACCAGTTCAGCGGTCAATGCTCCGGGGAGCACCACCTGCCACAGCCCGTCTCGGACTGCCACGGCCTCACCGACGTGGACGATTTCACCCGTGGCGTCGACCAGAAGATAGGTCACGAAGTCTACGTCGGCCACCGGGTAGGGCTCACCCTCGAAGGTCACCTCGATATCGAAGGCCGCCTCGTCCCCGGCGGTGACCACCGTCGGCCCGATAACCTCGACCTCAGCGATCCGGGGCTCAACAAAGCCTACCCATTTATCCGCCGGGTCGGGGAAATAGGGGAACCGCTTGAGATGCAGAATTTCCTCAACGGGAAACGCTGCATGGAGGTAAAACGGCCCCGTGGCGAGCCAGAAATGCCCCCTCTCCTCAAACCAGTTCTGCAAGTTGGCATAGCGGGCAGCGGCTTCCGCGGGGGTTATAAACTCGCCGAGTGTGGGCGCATAAGGGATCCAGCCCGCCGCTTTGGCCTCGCCGAGGTGCCGCTCAAGGATGGGCAGGCTCGGGCCGGCGATGAAGCTCATCCAATCTACCCCAAGATCGGCCGCCTTGGCGGAGCCAAAAGCAATCTCCTCGGCCGTCTCCGCAAGTACCCCCAGCGCCACGTTGTGCCAGGCGCCCGGACCACGGAAATACTCCGGCCACCAGGTCCAACCAGCAGCCATCACCTCCGCATCCAGCGCGGTCATAGTGGTGTAGGACTCGATGATAAGCGGATCCTCGCTTACGATCCTCACGCCGCGGAAGTGATCCATGAAGGTTGTGTATATCGGCACCCACGCGGGGTCGAAGATGGGACTCTCCTCCTTCGCCCTGTCGAAGTCAACGATCATCTGCATCAGGAAGTCTCCCATGTCAAGCGGGCTGCCGTCGTGCCACTTCACCTTGTCGAAGAGGTCGGCCGGATAGTGAACCCGGATTCTCGCGTCGGCGGTGGCCCTTTCGGGATCCCATCCTTCCTTTGCGGCGGCCTCGGCCTTAGTGATGAACCGCTCTTCCACGGCACACCAGTCAACCCAGGCGTCTGCCGGGACCTCCATAGCCGCGGGGACGAACTGCAGGTCTACCCAGTCAAGGGTTACCCCGACGGGCAGGCCCTCCCTGACGTAGACCTCCGCTCGCTCGAGCCGCTGCGGATGCCATAGCCCCGTGAAGGGATCCGGAGCCGCGCCCCAGTCGGACATGGCCCGTTTAAACATCCAGTCAAAGAGCCAGTTGGAGCCGGCGACCGGGTTCCAGGGGTCGGTCATAAGGTCGGGCATGGCGACGGTCGCCGATCCCCCTGGCTGAATTTCACCCGTAACCGGGCACTCGAAGCGTATAGTCAACCCCCAGAGCCAGCCACCGCCGATGCCCCCGGCAAGGCAGGACGCAAGCACGATCTCTGCCCGGCGCGGCATAAATCCCACGCTATTGGCGACAAATATCCGGTGGGAGTCCTCCATCGCCAGTTCCAGGGCCCTTCCCATCATGGCGGCGCGTTCCTCAAGGCACTCGTAGTCGGCAAGGTCCAGCCTCTCGGCGAGCTCGTCGAACTCCGGAGTGGGCTTAGTATACCGCCAGAGTGGGAGGGGTATGCCCCTCTCGGTGTAGAAGTAGTCGAACACTCCCCGCTGGTCACGGGAGATCACGGTGGCAATCCAGCCTCCGGTGTAGATGTGCATCAGCCCGTCGTAGGGATGGCCGTGGAGCCAGATCGGCGACGCGTCGGCTGACGTCTTGATCAACTCCTTGACAACAAAGCCCAGATCTTCCAGTATCCTGGTCACGTGGTGGGCCAGTTCTCTCCGGGCGTCCTCGATCCGGCCAAGGACGATTATCTCCACCGGCTCCATCACCCCCTCTATCTCCCAGTGCCAGATGCCGTCGATGAGCTCAGCACCGAGTTTCTCCATCTCCTCGAGGATTATTGCCCGTCCCTTGTCCGGGTCGTAGGCGTAGCGGAGCTCGAGTGCTCTGGCAACGTCGATAATTCTGGCATAGTCGGGGAAGGCGGGATGTAGGGGGAAATACCTCGGAATCGCCATCCCCTTCCAGATCTCTTCGGCGATGTAGTCTCGATCGAGGAGCCAGTTCATCGCCTCCCGTATCCGGGGGACGGCGAACGGATTGAGCCTGCCGTCGCGGAAGGTGGGATCCTCAGGGGTCCCGGCGGGGTTGAGGGTCAACTCCATAAATACCCCGAACAGTTGCTCGTAGCCCATCTCTGGATGCGCCACGACCTTCTCGAAGAATTC
Organism: Dehalococcoidia bacterium; assembly: GCA_023271215.1. GTDB lineage: Bacteria > Chloroflexota > Dehalococcoidia > SZUA-161 > SpSt-899 > BS503. The sequence continues at coordinate 1,156 of JALPYG010000009.1, read as the reverse complement.
GGGATCTGCTATGTCGTCACCGAACAGGTGGAGCTCACCTGCTGCGATCTTCGGGATCGCAAGGTCGTGATCCATGATGATGGCGACAATCTCGTCCAGCCAGGCCCCCATGCGTACTGGCGGCTCTACCACCACTGGCGGCTCTTCAACCGGTGGCTCAACCACCCGTGGCGGCGGACATCCCATTGCCAGCACACTCACCACCACCAAAGCGGTCAGCAACAACGACATACTGATTTTCACTTTTGACATTTACCTCTTCCTCCTTTATGTTTTTCCCTGGCTTAGAACGAACTCTCTTGCTCTATTTTCCCACCCCCTTTCCGAGGCTGGCCCGCTTTCAATGGCCTCGATTCTGGCTTTGCTCCTCCTCACCTCTTGCACGGCCTCTTTTTCTAGATTTCTATAGATATAGTATACATGCTGAAGTTCTACATGTCAAGATAGTCAAGGGGGAATTCTTTCCCCTTGAAATCCCCTTTCCTCATACACCAGGAATGCTACTACATTATTCTTGAGTATACCATATTGAAGTCAAATAGTCAAGTGCCGGTGGTGTCGCCGCTTCAGATTTTCGCAAATTGTGCACCGGACCCCGATCACCAGTTTCACAACCGCTCCCCCAGGCGAGTTCGGCAGCCGCAGTCATTTGAGACCTCACAAGGTGCGATTGCCAGGCGCCTTGACACCGCTTGTCGCCTATGATATAATTTTGGCGGTTTGGAGTTAGCTTTGGGAACTGAATTGAACTCAGAATGGGAACCCCGGTTACTTGGTTTTCTATGCAAGTGGTGCAGCTATGGCGGCGCCGACCTGGCCGGAACCAGCCGTAAGAAATATCCCCCCAACATACGGATAATAAAGGTTCCTTGCTCCGGGAGAGTCGACCCCCTTTTTGTCTTGAAGGCCCTGCAACTGGGTTTCGACGGCGTCCTGGTTTCAGGCTGCCACCCCGGTGATTGTCACTATCAAACGGGGAACTACCGTGCGCGAAGAAGGGTAGCGATAACCAAGAAGTTCTTGGAGTATATGGGCATAGAACCTGAGCGGATTCAGGCGAGCTGGGTCTCGGCTTCGGAGGCCGGAAAATTTGTGGAGGTGGTTACCGAGGTAACAGAGGGGCTAAAGGCAATCGGCCCCAACCAATTGTTTGAAG
>JALPYG010000089.1 GCA_023271215.1 Dehalococcoidia bacterium | reverse complement strand
TGCGACCTCGGTGTGTCTCCCATCTTTCCTTCCCTCAGAACGTTATGCCCGGCTTCGCCTTCCCTGCAGTGGGTCCCTTGGGCCTCGGTTCCTCACCTTCTCGGCCAGAGTCTCCCCCAGCCTTCGGTACTATGCTCCGCTAAGACTGCCAACTGCCCTTCCTGAATCACTTCGCTTTCGCTCGCTTTCCGGTACCTTGCTTGCTCCCTACGTTTGTGTCCCGTTTCCGGCTCGCTGGCAGGCAGGAGCGACCACCCAGCGCCAGGGTTTTGGTCTCTGGCAGTATCCCTCGTCTTCTGCCACATCAGCAAGGAGACAGTCGGCTCTCCCAAGTTCCCGAGTTGCCCCCGTGGATACATGCCCCGCTCTCAGACCCCGGTGGTGTCCCGTCCACTCGCCTTTTCGTGTCCAGGACTGCTGCCTTCCGCCCGTTGCACAGCGTCGGCTTTCCCTTTTACCACTTCTCGTAAAAGGTTATCCTTCTGTCCACGACTATACATATTTCGGGGCTCAGTCACGCGGCCTGCACCCTCGCTCCTCCCGGCTCCATACACCCATCACTGTAATGCATGCGGGATTCGCTACTGACCTGCTGGCGAGGCTTTAGTCAGGTGGGACTTGAGTGATACTACAGGCTGGGTTTCCCTTCACGCCCGTAGGTTCCTCGGCCAGCTCATTTGCTCCCCGTTTCCAGGCGAGTGCCTCAATTAGCCGAACCTTAGACATTCCAGATCTATTACCTGCCCTTCACTCTCACCCACTGGGCAACATTGACGAATTTCATGGCTTCATACCCACTCCCATCGTCTCGGATTTATCTTGGCACGAGCAGCGACTTGTTGGGCGGCGCAAACCTACTGACAGAGCCGAAAAGCCATTTACGACGCCGGTAAGTGCACCCTCAGCGGCCTTCCTTTCACCAGAGGAACACTGTGCACAAGTTGCATAAGCCTCTCGCCATTGTCGAGACTCAGCCCACTCTCTTGCGCTACTGTCTGCACGTCCCTGCCTAAACCAATGTAGTATAGCCCTCGATCAATAACCTCGAAACTTAGTTGGTCGTGGATCTCGCTCACAATAGCCAGTTCGCTCTCACTCAGACATAATTCCTCCAACACTGGTGCACCGTGGAACATCCAAAATGCCAAGTCCTCCAGGTCTGTTTCGCCTTTCCAGTAACCGGCAGATGCTGGCTGCTGGATCACTTCTGGTCGAGTTCCAAGCGCCTGAGCTAGGAGTCTGACTTGTGTCTTATACAAATGTGCTATTGGCATGATGTGAGATATGCCATCCCCGAACGGCAAGTAGAACCCGGTTTCAATCTCGGTCCGATTGGAACAGCCGACTACGATGTAGCCACGCTCAGCGTACATCGAGTGTATCCAGGTGCGCAGAGAGTTTTTCGCTTTTCCGACATCAAGCAGGCTGTTCGCGCTGAATTTCTCCTTCGGCTCCGCTGACTCAAGCACGGTCAACAACTGTCTGGTGAACTCTGCAAGATCGAGTTCTACTAATGGTGCGGCCAAGTCTTCTGCCAGTTGCCGCGCGTTGCGGATATGACAGTCTTCCATGTCTGACTGGAGGACAGTGAAAAAGCGAACTCGGTTTACTCCCAATGTGCCGACACACAGCCTTGCGACGACACCCGAATCAATTCCACCAGAAATTCCAATAACTAGACGCCTCTGGTCGCCTGCCTGACCACGGATGAAAGAGCCAATGCGTGAAATCTCGCTCTCGGTATCCAGTGCAAGAATGTCGTCGGTCATCCCATCTGCCTCCCCATGTCACCTATATGCTTGTAGCCAGTTGTTCAAGTACGGAAGTTTGGTTGTCGGGCAAAGCATCTCTTTCTCGCAGTTTTCGCTCGGCTTTTACGAGAGAGAGGGTATCAAGTTTTCCCGAACGCCATAGGATAGCAATCCGCTGGCATATCCTGCTGGTAATCGTGGAATCCAGGACTTGTAGGGCTGACAGCATTTCGCGGAGTGTCTTGTCCAGTATATAACTATTGTACTGCAGACCCTCACTCATTGCTCGAATGAACATCTGTGCCATCTTCAAGATGTGATCACCTGAAATCTCTTCTTCTTGAGTAGATCGCAGTGCCTCTCTCACTTCTGCCAATCCTTGATACAGATAGACTTCAGCCAACATATCGTGGTATTCATTCTCTTGAGCGATGGCTTCTGCAACAGCGACAGCCTCTTGGATAGCAGTCGGCGAAGCGTCTTGGAAATAACGCGTTCGGAGTATGCCGCCAAGAGCCTTGGCTTGCACCAACCTGGTGTCAAGCTTCTGACACAGTTCGATTACTCGCGCATAATGCTCCAGGGTCTTGTCCCAGTCTCGCTGCGCCAGATGGGCTTCTCCTAGGTATCGTTCAGCTCGCGCCTCCAAGTAAGGTTTTCTCTTTTCTCGACAGTATCGTATCGACTTGTTTAGCAACTCAAAAGCTTGGTCATATTCTCCTTGTACAGATCGTATTTGTCCCAATCTCTCAAGAGCCAAAACTTCATCGTCGCACCTAGGCCAACTCTCCAATGCAGCCGTAATGTAGTGAGCAGCAGAACTGAATCGCCCTGACTCCGCATGGGCATCGCCAAGATGAAGCAGTGCATAGAACTGTCCCGCTGCGTTGTCCAAATCAGTCCAGATGGAAAAAGCTTGCTGAAAGAGATCTTCTGCATGGCGAATGTGGCCAGCAATAAGATGGGCTCCACCCAATCCATTTAGAGCCCAGCCTTCACCAAGTCTGTCGTGAAGGGCCCTCGCGATCTCCAATCCTTTTTCTTGTGTGGCGATGGCATCCACGCAATTTCCCAAGTGCTGATGGATCCACCCTAGCCGTTCACAGACTTCATATTCCCCTCTTCGGTCCTTCAGTTGGCGATACAGTGCAAGAGCTTCCTCACCGGCACTGAGAGCCGCTCGATATTCGCCGAGATACCATAAGGTGGCACACAAATAGAAGAGTGATTGAGCTCTGATAATGCTTGATATCGAGTCTTTCTGGGAAAGGCTACTCAATCGTTCCCTTGCGCTGACAAAATCTCGCCTTACAAACGTGATCATGCTGGCGAGCATCTCACCCCAAGTGCTGAGAGCTTCTGGTGAATCTGAGATGATGACATTCAAAGACTCCAGCAAACCTGTGTCGTACATGTCTGCAGCATCATCCACAATCGCCCGCAGGAGTTCATATCTCGCTTTGTCCTGAGCAGCAAGTAAATGATACAGACGTTCAATCTGGTGCTCAAACCATTCTGCGCTGTAAGTCACCTCGGAAGCAGCCTTCTCCTCGAAAAACCGCGCCATCTTCAGATTGAGGTCTGTGTAGAGTCTGGTATTCGCGTGTGAGAAATCCTCCACCAACCATCGGCGGACTTCCTCATGCATCGAAAGACCATGTGGTCTTAGTCGGAAAATAGAACTCAACTTGCAGAGGTGTTCAAAGGTTATGGGAAGGGTTTCGCTTGGCACCAGGTATTCCAGAATTCCTTCGTCAAACTGACGTGGGATTGCGCAGATACGTATTATTCCGCGCGGGGTATCTTCGATATCCTCTAATAACCGATCTACTACAGCCTTGAGCAGGTCTGTTGTAGGCCGCTTGTCCATAGCCGCCGTTTTTTCTGGTTGTTCTTGGGTTTCGATGTCGGCCCACAAAGCAGCACCCAGCGGAAGACCTGCCGTCAAGTCTAGCAAAGCATCTGCCTCAGCGCCTGCGAGCCCTCGCACCCTAAGATACTCCACCAAGACTGGCTTGTCGAAAGGTTCTAGCTGCCGCTGGTAGACAAAGCTGGAATACGTCTGCCAGAACTTGCCTTCCATCCGACGGCGACCAGCGATAACAATCAAGGTCCTTTCAGTCAGACCGGGTAACAGGTATCCGGTGATCCACTCGTCGAGGTGTTCGGCTTTTTGTGCATACTCGTAAGCGTCCAGTATCAAAACCATACCTCGTTCCTGAGCAGCAAGCCGATTCGCGCCGTGGGCAAATGCTGACACCAGATTGGAAAGCATACTGTTCAAGAAGTCTACATCCCTGTGGGAAATGAGCCCAGCTTTGAGCAGGGTAGTCGTAGAAGACTCCAGTACCTCCTTCGTCAGTATTCCTGCGGCTGCCCCAAGCAACGCGCCCAGTGGCCCCAGTGACAACCCGCCAATTGCCCCGCCCAGGGTTGTTGCGGAAACTCCTCCCAGAACCTCGCCTAGCATTTCAGAGACGTTCCCTCCTGCTCTCCCTTTTTCCAGGAGCCGTTTCTGTAGGTCCTTGAACCGAGACATCAGCTTGTCAAAATCTCGGAAGTCTTTGCCCTTTGGTCTGGAGTCCCAGTTTGCCCGGAGCGCAGTCAGAAGACCCATTGGCGAGTGGCAGATGTCCATGCTGGCTATTGAGTTGGGGATGCCATACTCACCACAGATATGCTTGAATTCCTCAAGAAGTACCGTTTTCCCGATGCCACCAGGACCAAGCATCACCAGAATGTGATAAAGCCGGAGTGAGACTGGCGTCTGAACGAGCTTCCGGAACATTTCAAGCGCTTCTTCGCGGTTGACGAAGTAGCTTCGCTGTACAGAGAACAACAGGTCTCTGAGAGTGCCCACCTGCATGACCTCCTATCCGGTCAACGGGGAGAGTGACCGCTAACTGACCTGGCGATAGCCAACATCAGGAGTTTGATAATCTTGGCTTCGAGCCTGACCATTTGCTGTTCGTCGATCTTTGAGGAGAACCCTTTCGGAGTTCTTGCAGTGGAAAGCAGGTACGTCACGAAGCCGTCAGTCTGAGCACTGGATGGTTTGATACTCCTGGCCCATCCGGCAAAGGCAGATTGTGCTAATGCATTCACCTGCGACTTCTCCAACGGCAGGTCAGTAACAATGACTGCAAGGGCGTTATTTGTCCAGGGCGTGAGTTCCACTTGTTGCTTTTCTAGCATCTCAAATGTATGGACGAACTCACCAGTCTGAGGGTGATGTGGACCAGCAAGCAGCCGAGAGTCCTGATCGTACACGCTCCCAAAAGAATTGACCACCGCCAGTGCCCCTACCCGATATCCGTCCAGTTGATCGATGGCACTGCCCACACCTCCCTGGCAGGAATGTTCAATCCCATATAGCTTGCCCACACGGGCTCCTGTAGCTACTCCGATAGCCCCTTGAGCACTGAACTGCTCGGGACTCGCCGCCAAACAGGCCTGATAGCCCGCATCTGCGTCGAGCCCTCCTGTTGAATCCGCCGTGGTAATGTCGAAAATTGAAGCTGCTGTCACTATCGGCACTCGCACGTCAATGAGCGGTAGTTTGAAACCTCGTTTGCGCTCCTCGAGAAAGCGCATGACACCAGCAACTGCAGACAGCCCGTAAGTGCTGCGTCCAGCAAGCACCACAGCGTTGACCCGCTTCACTAACTGTCCGGAACGCACCAAGTCAATCT
>JALPYG010000088.1 GCA_023271215.1 Dehalococcoidia bacterium | reverse complement strand
CAACCTTTCTGAAAGCCGGATCGGAGCTTGTTCCCGGCATCATGCTGATAGCACCTGCCATGGGACACAGGAACTTGGCACCGGAGAAGATCAAGATATCGCGGATCGGCAGGGTCCACCCCTTCGGAACCCCCTTCAACGTGGGATCGTGCGTCAGGCTCAGATGGGTCTTTACCATCATGGTGGCATAGTCACTGTATTTAGAATCGCCTTCGAGCATCTTAGCCTTGGCCTCGGCGTCCGGAGTCCAGTTGACACCATCCGCACCATAAACCGTCCTGGCGATCAGATCAACGCGGTCACGCAGTTTCATCTCCAGGGGGTAGAGGAATCTAAAATCGGTCTTATCCTCGCAGGCGTCAATGACTGCATCGGCAAGTTCCAGGGCACCCTCCCCACCGTCAGCCCAGTGGGTAGACGGGGCACAGCGCGCTCCGGCGGCTTCTGCGGCCTTCTTGACCAGGGCGACCTCCGCATCGGTATCGGTATGAAAGCGGTTAATGCAGACCACCGGGTTCATACCTGACTTGCGGATGGTGTTGATATGGTGCACCATATTCGGCAGGCCTTTTTCCAGCAATCCCAGGTTCTCCCGGGCATATTCATCAGGGAGTGCTAGACCGGCCACAACCTTCGGCCCGCCGCCGTGCATCTTCAGAGCGCGGATGGTGGTGGTCAGCACGGATACATGGGGCTTCAAGCCGCTGTAGCGGCATTTTACATTCCAGAACTTTTCAAAGCCGATGTCAGCCCCGAAACCGCTCTCGGTGACGTGATAATCGAACATCTTGAGGCCGATACGGTCGGCGATGATCGAAGACTGGCCTACGGCGATGTTGGCGAAAGGTCCGGCATGTACCAGGCACGGCTGATACTCGGCGGTGCACATCAGGGTCGGGTTAACGGTATTGCGCATCCAGGCGGTCATGGCACCACCCACCTCGAGGTCACCGGTGGTTACCGGCTTGCCGCTCTTGTCGAAGGCTACGGTGATGTTGCTCAGTCTCTCTCTTAGATCTGCCAGGTCGTTGACGATGGATAGAATCGCCATGCACTCGGAGCCGACGGCAATGCCGAACTTGGACTGCATGGTGAAGCCATCCAGGCGGCCGCCGATGCCGATAATGATATTGCGGAGGCTCTGGGCGCAGAAATCCAGAACCCATCCCAGCTCTACCCTGGTGGGGTCAATGTCCAGGCGGCGCATCCTGGTGAGCCTTTCGAGCTGCTCGTCGTTGTAATTGCGCTCGTGTTGCATCCTGGCGGTAAGGGCCACCATCGCCAGGTTGTGGGCATTCATGAGATCGTTGATGTCACCGGTAAGGCCCATGGAGAATTCCGTCATAGGAATGAGCAGGGCATTGCCGCCGCCGGCAGCGGTTCCCTTGACATTCATGGTGGGCCCGCCCGATGGCTGCCTGAGGGCCCCGCCCACATTCTTGCCGCGCTTTCCCAATCCTTCCATGAGGCCGCACGAGGTGGTGCTCTTCCCCTCACCCAGGGGGGTCGGGGTAATGGCAGTTATCTCGATATACTTGCCATCCGGCTTGTCCTTGAGGCGCTCAATGATCTTCAGGAAATCGAGCTTACAGAGCCGCCCCATAGGGACTACCTCATCCTTCTCCAGGCCTAGCTTCTCCCTCCAGTCATCTGGAGTGGGCATGTTTAGTTCTGCCGCTTCCGAAATCTGCCAGTCCTTCAGTTTTGTGGCATCGTACGCCATAGTAGAATGTACCCTCCTTTTCTTTTTACTACTCAGGTTGCCAGGCCTGCCCCCGGCCGCAGGCCCAGGGGTTCACGGTTCACGGTTCAAGGTTCGCTCTAGCGTGTAGGGGATACTAGGTAGCGTATAGCCCCTCCCCCATCACCTACACGCTATGCGCTATGCTCTACACGCTATGTCCTACGCGCTATGCGCTTTTTCCCCTATGCCGACTGCATATCCGCGGCCCTGACGGTATTTGCCATCAGCATGGTAACTGTCATCGGCCCCACCCCCCCGGGTACCGGGGTAATAGCCTTCGCCTTCTCCTTGATACCCTCAAAATCAGAGTCGCCGACGAGGATACGCTTCCCCTCGGCAGTCGTGCCCACCTGGTTCACTCCCACGTCGATGACCACCACACCTTCTTTCACCATATCGGCGGTTATCGCCTTTGGTCTGCCCATAGCGGCGATCAGGATGTCGGCCTGCCTGGTTATGGAGGCCATATCCTTAGTTCCGGTATGAACCACGGTCACCGTGGCATTGGCGCCTTTCTTCTTTTGCATCAGGATCGCCATCACCGGCTTTCCCACGATATTGCTTCGCCCACAGATAACCACATGCTTCCCCTCCGGGCTGTTGCCACTGCGAATGAGCAACTCCTGAACCCCGTGGGGGGTACAGGGCATGAAGTAAGGCTCACCTATCAGGAGCCGGCCTACATTCACTGGATGAAAGCCGTCGACATCCTTCCTGGGATCTATGGTATTGAGAATCTTATCCGAATCAATGTGCTTCGGCAGGGGCAACTGCACCAGTATGCCATGAAACTTGGGATCCCTGTTTAGCTCCTCAACCTTGGCAAGCACCTCTGCTTCGGTGGCATCAATGGGATAAACGATCGTCTGGGAATGGATGCCCAACTGCTCACTGGCCTTGCTCTTGGCCGAGACATAGGACACCGATCCTGGATCCTCACCAACGCGCACCATTGCCAGGCCCGGGGTTATCCCCTTCTTTGCCTTGATCTCCGTTACCTTCTCCTTCAGTTCCTCCCGAATCCCTGCTGCTACCTTGGTTCCTGAGATTATCTCTGCCGGCATATACCAACCTCCTTTTTCAGCCTTCAGTCTTCGGTCTTCAGCCTATCCACCTACTAAAAGCCTTCAGCCTTCAGTCTATCTACCTAAAAGCCTTCATCCTTCAGCCTATCCACCTAATTGACTGGCGACTCTCTTGGTGCGAACAAACCGCAACCATCCCGCTCATCGCAATGGCCCAGATGGTAGCATTTGGGCTTTAGCTCGGCCCCGATGCGCGGCGCTACCTTTGCAACCTCGGCCTTGATCCTCTCAAAAAGCTCCACGATCTCCCACTGAGCCTTCTGGCAAAGCCGCAAAGAGCAGGCGTGCATCAACTCCCGGGCATTCATGGTCATTACCAGTTTGGTCTCTACGGCATTGGGGAGCACATAACGGGCATCCTCGGCGGGCACCCCATCATCGAGCATCTGACGGTAGAGCTCATGGCTGGCTCTAACCAGCTCCCGATATTTGGCCTTCAAGTTTCCTTTCGCCGCAATGGTTGCCGGCGTTACGAAGTTCAACTCCTTGAAGGAAACAAATCGCTGGCTCTGCTGGGTGTAGCTGGCGAGACGATGGCGGACCAGTTGGTGGCTGGTGACGCGTGAGATACCGTCGAGGGCAAAGGTGAAACTGGCATGCTCAAAGGGCGAGAGGTGTCCTGATGAAAGAAGTCGCCCAAGAAGGCTATTTACCTGCTCCGAGCGAAGCCTCTGGCGACGCTCGATAGCGCCGATGCTCGAGAAGGAAAGTCTGGCAGCAGCGGCAACAATCAGTTCCGGTTCAGGGGTAAAACTTAAGAGAGCCACTTCCATATCTGCTATCCGCCCAATTATACCATATACACCGGTGGATTACAACATCGGGGCAGGCGTGATAATTTGAAGCTCGGACGAAAGAGGATCAGTCACGGCTGTCCCGCAACCAGATGGAACAGATCAGGGTCACCACCAGTATGGCAGCGCCGGCAATGGTAAAGCCGGGGTAAAAGCCTAACCGGTCAATCAGAGAACCCATCACCGGCGTCAGCAATCCACCACCCTCCATACTGCTGAAGTAGTAGATGCCGAGTATGGTCGAGCGGTTGTGCCCCGAGGTCTGACTGACAATATATGCCTCTGAGACCGGCATACGGACGTAGATAATCATCCCGATAGCGAGAAGCAGAGCACCGGTACCCAGTCCGTAAGGCACCAGATTGAGCAGATAGACAGCGGGGCCGGCGAGCAAACACACCGCCAGTATCACCGGCACCCTTCCCACACGGTCAGAGAGATGCCCACCCAGAGGGCTTGCCCAGAGGCCGGCGGAGTAGATGACGGCTATAAGGGCGGCCGCGGTCTCCCTGCTGACACCGAACTGGTCAACCAGGAACAGCGGGATGAACGACATCACTGAAAAAAGCACCGCCTGGGTGAAGGTGGTCAGAACGATGAAGGATACCAGGCGACGCCGGCGGCCGGGAGCAGGTGGCGCATCGTCATGACCACCCGCAGGTGCCTGCCCGGGTTTCTTGCCGGCCATTTGCCGGCCCAGGAGCACATAAAATACCGCCCCGAATGCGATAGTGGGCGCGGCGAGCGCGATGAATGAACCGCGCCATCCCCAGGTGGTGGCAATGGCAGCGGCGATGAGTGGCGCCAGGAAGAAGCTGGAACTGCCGCCAATCATGTGGAGTCCCAACGCTCGTCCCCGGTTCTTCGGCTCGACCGACGCTGAGATGAGGGGTGGGGATGCCGGGTGATAGCCACCACCCATTATCCCCATCAGTCCGAAGAAAATCATCATCATAGCATAGGTCTGCGAAAGGCCAACCAGAAGCCCGGCCACGGCCACACCGCAGATGCCGACCGTGATCAATATGCGGGACCCAATGCGGTCGGCGAGCCACCCCGCCGGCAACTGGCCGATGCCGTATGAGAGACTGAATGCCGCGATCACCCATCCAGCCTGAGTATAATCCAGAGCGAACTCATCACGGATCAAGGGCAAAAGTGGTACCGGCAGTGCGGTCAGCAGGTGGTGCCCGAAGTGTGCCATTACAAAGAGCGGCACCAGCCCTGAAAAAGGCGAGCGAAAGCGGAATTTCTTGATCCTGAATTCTCCTCTCACATAACCCCCTTCCTTTAGCATAACAGCTTTATGCCAGGGAGGCTACTTTCAATATAGTTCCTGTTATATCCAGTCACCCGCCTTTACTCTTCCAGGTACATGACATAACTAGCCTCCTTGAATCCATGCTTCTTCCGGAATGAGCAAGCGACCTCATTTCTGGAAGACACTCGTAACTCAATTCGAAGTCATCTCCACCAGATGCATCCGGGCCTGATCTCCCGGTTCGTAAAACACTTCACCTCTGTCCACAAAACCTTGATCTAGAAACCACCACAGCGGGCCGTTTGGAAACGCAACATCTTCTGATGCTATCGCCAAGAGGCTCTTGAAGCCTCGCCCTCTCAAGTGCTCTGTCAAGGCCTGCAACGGATAGATCTTGTAATAGCGCGTTTGCAACAATTTCGCATAACGTTCCCAGCATAAAAGAAGTTCTTGCGGGGCAAAAAAATTTGGGTGAGCGTTAGCGAACCTTCTATGCTGTGTTATCTGCTGCCATATTTTTGAATTTCATACTTGTGCAATTAGTCCTTTTACCTTGCCTTCAATCAATGCTCTTATTTTGCGGAACTCATCCATCGG
>JALPYG010000087.1 GCA_023271215.1 Dehalococcoidia bacterium | reverse complement strand
TTCTTAATGGCTTCTAGGGTTGCCCATTGAATACACAGGCCCAAAGCCTGCGGCTGGGCACTTACCTATCCCTTCAGCACCATTATTCTCGAAATCTTTAGCAGTGTCAAGAGATTGCCTCTGATCCTCATCTTCCCGGTGAGTAAAGCCCACGTCGGGCTCAACTGACCGGAGCTAATATATGCCAGGTTCTCAAATCCGGCTTCCTGATAGGCGGTTGGCTTTTCGATGGCATCATTCTGAATTTCTATCTCCCCCTGTCTAAAATGAAGTGTAACCGCCACACGGCTACTGGTCTCTCTGATAACTACACTGGCGTTTAACTTCTCAACCGCCCTATATTTCCGCGGGTCCTGGAGGTTCTTATCCATTGTCTCCTTGAGAATTACCCCCAGGCCATTAAGCTCTTCCCCTTCTCTTACCTTTACCTCTGCCATCTCTGATTACTCCCTCTGCCTCCTCAGTCTGCGCCCTACATATATATCCCGCCGGAAACGTTCAGCACCTGCCCGGTGATAAAAGCGGCCACTCTGCCATCGAGCTTTCCCATTCTGCACCTCCTGATCTAAAATCTTAGAGCCCCACGATGAACATACTGACAACATTCATGGCCGGAAACCCGCCCATATTATGGGTCACTCCAAACCTGGGATTCTTCACTTGCCTCTCCCCAGCTTTGCCTTGTAACTGCTTATACATCTCATACATCATCCTCAGCCCGGAGGCGCCAATGGGGTGGCCGAAGCACTTCAGCCCACCGTCGGTCTGGATAGGTTGCTCGCCATCAAGGCCAAAACGCCCGGCAGCAATGTCCTCCTTCACCCTTCCCCGGGGGCTGAATTGCAGGTCCTCCATAGTTACTGCTTCAGTAATAGAGAAGCAATCGTGGACCTCAGCCATGCTAATCTCTTGACGCGGATTCTTCACGCCCGCCTCCTCATAGGCTTTAATTCCGGCACGATAGCCGCTCTCAACGTGAGTCCCGTCCCAGTTAGAATACATCATTTCCTCGCCTGAACTCACCGCAATCTGCAGCGCCTTGATATACACCGGGTCCGGCCTGAATTTCCGGGCAATATCGGCCCTGGTCACGATAGCCGCCGCCGAACCGTCGCTAACTCCGCAGCAGTCGAATAGCCCTAGAGGCCAGGCAATGATGGGAGCATTCATTATCTGCTCCTCGGTTACCTCCCGGCGCAGGTGTGCCTTCGGGTTCAAAACACCATTGTGATGGCTCTTGGCCGATACCCTGGCCAGCATCATCTTTCCCTCATCGGGGCTGAGACGGTATCGGGCAAGGTATCTCGTAGCCATCATGGCAAAAGCACCCGGGGCGGTCATATTGGGGCCGATAAGCCTGAATCTTGTTCCCATGAGATTTTGCCCCCCGGGAAGGCCGCCATACCCGGTATCTTTGAGTTTCTCCACACCTAGAGCCAGGGCGATGTCGTAGGCCCCTGCAGCTACCGCATAGGCGGCACCTCGCAAGGCTTCCGACCCGGTAGCACAGAAGTTCTCTGTTCTGGTTACCGGGATGAATGGCAACTTCAGTGTCATCGCCAGAGACGTAGCCCCCTTGCCCACGCTATGCTCCTCAAAATGCGTGCCAAACCAGGCTGCCTGGATATCCTTCTTCTCTATGCCGGCATCCTCGATAGCCTCCTTGAATGCATCAACCATCAGGTCTTCAGCACCTTTACTCCACAACTCTCCGAATTTGGTGCATCCCATACCTATGATAGCTACCTTATCCTTTATACCTTCTGCCATGTTTTTCCTCCCTTAGATGTGTCGTATCCCTCACAGTGGCTTCCAGAATCCCTCTGCTAAGCCCGAATCGGCCTCGCCTTCCAGAAGTAGCCGTGAACGCCCCGGGCTTCATCCATATACTTCCGCCGGAAGGTCATCTCCACGGGCATGTCCACCTTCACCGCCTCAAGGTCACAATCGGTGAGGTCAAACCAGAATCTCCCTCCCCCCTCAAAATCTATCAAACCGTATATTGCTGGAGGATCAGTGCTGGCGGCCAGGTTATCGCCGGTGTAGGTAAACAGGGTTCCCTTCTTGTCGGAGAAGCGGTAGTACTCCATCTCATCAACGGACCCACAATCAGGGTTGACACAGACCCTCTGATAAGGGTATTGGGGTGTGCCACAACGCTTACATTTTGAGCCGCAAAGAGACAAAACCATTTTGCGGTCCCTGAACAAAAGAGACATCGAAGTGGAAGCAGTTTCCTCGCCGCGCATTCCCATTTCCATCGGTATGATATTACGGAAGGCGAGATACCTCTCATAGCTGGGAAGCCCCTTCTTAGAAGCCAGGTGCTTCTTAACGGCCCTTCCGGCCCTGGCTTCGCCTATTCCCTCCGTCACCTGGAAGAATAGAGCATCGCTGCCGCTTCCGAAGCTGGCAACCAGAATCTTATCCCCCGGTCGGGCCTCTTCCAGAGCCGCCACCAGCATCATCAAGGGTGAGGCGGATCCCGTATCACCCACCGTGGGGAGCATCGAGTCCTGAATCTGGCCCGGCTCAGCGCCTATCCGCCTGGCGATAGCGGCATGTTCCCTGGGGTAGAGGCAGGGGTAGACCACTTTGGCAAAGTCCTTGATGGTCAAATTGTATTTCTTCAGCAGCCCGGACATCGCTTCGATCATGAATTTGCCATAGCCCTCGTCCCGGATGAACCTATCCTCCCAGGCATGCTCAAATCTCTCATCGCTTGCTCTCCAGCGATCGGGGAAATCGTAGGAAACCGAACAATGTCCCTCAAGAGTAGCGATCACCCCCTCATTCCCCAGGAGGAGCGCCGCCGCACCGTCGCCGTAAAGATGCTCTTGAGCGCTGCCAGGTTTACTCGTCCGGCAATCAGAGGCACAGACCAGGACGTTGCCCGCCCCTCCCCCCTTTATGGCATCGAGTGCAGAGAGGAGACCACTGGTGCCGGATTTGGTGGAACCGGCGAAGTCAGCAGTTCTGATGTCAACTCGAAGGTCAAGGGCTCCAGCTACTATTCCTGAATTCTGCCTCAGCATATATGGCGGGGTGGTGGTAGCCAGATAAAGGCCGTCTATCTTCCCTCGTTCCATTCCGTTCAGACAGTCAATAGCTGCGGCCACCGCCATGCTGATGCTATCCTCATCCCAGTTGGCGACCGCCTTCTCCCCGGCCATATAGATAGCAGGGTTCAGCCATCCCATAGCGGAGTAGATAACGTTACGGTCTATCCGGTACCGGGGGACGTAGGCGCCATACGACTTGATGCCTATCATTTCGCCTCCTCGTTCCTTCACGCCTCAGAGTATTTTCATGACTCGTTGCCATGCTGCAGGTCAGGCAGGCAGGGTGGGCACCGGCCCACGAATGCTCTGTTTCTGATAGAATAACATGTAGACACCAACTTATCAACCGGGCGATCTGACCTTTCAGGATATTTCTGCGAGAATGAAGGCGGGGGACGCGCCCTCGTCGTGTTGCGCCAGGTCTTCCGGGATGGTAGACTAGAGCAGCAAATGAAGATCAGCGTGATGGCTGACATCCTTGAGGCCAACGACCGTATCGCGGCGGCCAATAAGGAGGTCTTCGGAAAACACCGCAACCTGGTGATTAACTTGATGAGCTCTCCGGGGGCGGGGAAGACGACCTTGCTGGAGAGGACCGGCGAAGCCGTCAGGGACAAGCTCCGCCTCGGGGTGATTGCCGGAGACATCGAGACCACCCGCGATTCGGAGCGACTGGAAAGGTACCAGCTTCCTGTGGTCCAACTGACCACCGGCACCGCCTGTCATCTCGATGCCAACATGATCGCCTCCGCCCTGCCCCACCTCGACCTGAGCCGGATCGATATTCTGGTGATCGAAAACGTGGGGAACCTCGTCTGCCCCGCCGAGTTCCGCGTGGGGGAGGACTTTAAGGTCGTGATCCTCAGCGTCACCGAGGGAGATGAAAAGCCCCTCAAGTACCCGCTGATGTTTCGCCAATCGGCGCTGCTGCTCATAAATAAGGTTGACCTGCTGGAACACACCAATTTCAATCTGGAGGAGGCCAGGGCCAATGCGCGAAGGGTCAATCCCGACCTGGAGATGATGGATGTTTCCTGCACCACCGGTCAGGGCATCGAAGCCTGGATATCCTGGCTCAACCAGCGCTACCAGAGGAAGTTCGGGAACCTGAAACGTGCATGAGATGTCCATCGCCCAGAGCATATTGGATATCGCCATAGCGGCGGCTGAGAAGGAGAGTGCTCAGAGGATCACCCGGGTCAACGTAGTGGCAGGTCAGTTGAGGGGGATCGTCCCTCTGCAGTTCACCTTCTACTTCGGCCTGCTGGCGGAGAACACCATTGCCGGCGGGGCCTATCTCAACCTGGAGATCACCCCCATACGGGGGAGGTGCCGGCAGTGTGAAGAGACCTTTACCGTGGAGGAGTATCGCTACATATGCCCCAAGTGCCAGGGCGAAGATATTCAGACCGTAGGTGGAACAGAGCTTCGATTAAAAGATATCGAGGTTGAATAGCAAACTTGAAAGGAGGGAGACCGTGGCTGAAGCGATCTATGAAAAACTGGCGGAGACGCTAACCTTGAGAGGGGGAGCGATGCCGGCCCTGAAGTGCCCGGAGTTCTTCGAACTTGTCCAGGAGCTTTTCACCACCGAGGAGGCGGACCTGGCAGCGAAGATGCCCCTGAATCCCACTACCGCCGAGACCCTTGCCCGGGAGATCGACACCGGCGACCCCAAAGAGGTGGAGCGCATCCTGGAAAGCATGGCCAACAAGGGACTGGTTATCGCTCGCGAGCGGGGCGAGGCGAGATACTATAGCCTGATGGCGCTTCTCCCCGGCATCTTTGAAATGCAGTTCATGAAGGGGGAAGT
The DNA here is from genome assembly GCA_023271215.1 of Dehalococcoidia bacterium. Classification (GTDB taxonomy): domain Bacteria; phylum Chloroflexota; class Dehalococcoidia; order SZUA-161; family SpSt-899; genus BS503. The sequence continues at coordinate 736 of JALPYG010000087.1, read as the reverse complement.
GAGTAGTCGCACCAAGAAGCTGGCGCGGCTGTTCGAAGACTACTTCAACGTGGCCCCGAAGCGCGCCGTAGCCAACGGCGTGAGTCTTTCTACCTTCCCGTTTGCCCGGGTGATCTCGGTGGAGGCAGAGATCCCCGCCGGCGTGGAGATCCATCCCTACGACAGGGTGTCGGAATACGTCTCCATGGCCGACTACATAGCAGTCAGCGTATGCTACTGTCGCCATCATGGAGAGCTGCTCGGCCGTCCCTGCGACAAGCCGAAGGAGGTCTGCCTGATCTTCGGCCCCCAGGCCAGGTTTGTCGATGAGCGCGGCTTCGGCAGGCTGGTTTCGAAGGAGGAGGCCGTCGAGATACTCGACCGCTGCGAGGACGCGGGCCTGGTACATTGCTCCACCAACATCAGCAAGTACATCGACTTTATCTGCAATTGCTGTGATTGCCACTGCTTCATTCTTCAGAGCATCAAGAACTCCGCCGTGCCCAGCATGGGAGCCAGCTCCAGCTTCGTCACGAACGTAGAGGAGGAGGAGTGCATCGGCTGTGGGGATTGCGTGGAGAGGTGCCCGATGGATGCCCTCATCATGAAGGACGATATTGTAGTTCGGGATGTCCTGCGCTGCATCGGATGCGGGCTCTGCGTCTCAGTCTGCCCCACCGAGGCACTGAGGATGGAACTCAGGGAGGCCGCGTTGGTGCCACCCTTCGACCGGCGGGAACTCCGGGAAGCTATGGTA
>JALPYG010000086.1 GCA_023271215.1 Dehalococcoidia bacterium | reverse complement strand
AATGTAGCGGCGCTTCATAAACCAAATTCCAGGCCGGTTCTTCATCCGCTGTAAGGATGATTCATGCATTTGCGCTACAGGAAAAACACTCCTTTATCCTTTTGGAAGACCTTTTTCCCCAATAGAAAATACGGTTTGAGTTAGTCTAGCACGGAATTCGTAACTTGTCAAGACCGCGGGGTGTTTCATTTTTGCGGAAAAGGAGATAGAATAGCAGTAGGAGTTCTAGCGAGGAGGCGAAGCATGGCAAACGATCGGAGAGAAACCTTTTTGGCCGAGGCAGCCCGGATGTATGACGAGATAATGCTTTGGAATGAGGAGCATGCTGAAGGTTCGCTTGAAGAGCTGGAAAGCTTCTTGAGGGAGAAGCGATTAGCTCTTATGAGCCATCTGCTAACCAATGTGCTCGAGCTTCGAGCGGAAAAGCTGGCTGAGGAGCCTCATCCGTCTCCTTCCTGTGGTGTGCTAATGGCTAGCGAAGCACTGCGCGCCCGGTACGCTCAAACTCTGGAAGGTGAGGCAAGGTTTCAACGGGCCTACTATAGCTGTCGCACTTGTAGCGAGTGGATTTCTCCTCTGGATAGACATTTAGGACTAGACCGTTCCGCATGGAGCAGAAGCATTCAGGAAGGGATCACCGCCCTCAGAATTAGCCTTCCCGTTCGCAGAGCAGCCAACATCTTCCAGGACTTAACCGGTATCTGGATTTCCCCAAGCACAGTCTATCGATTAAATCACAAAAAGAAGACCAGCCTGCCTCTTAAACAGATAAAGCAAGCTGAGGAAATATGGTAGCGAAGTGAGAGTCTTTGTGATACAATTAGTTCTTGTAAGGCTGAGATGATCGACGAGCTTGATCGCAAACTGATACAGGAGCTGCAAAGGAGCGGCCGGCAGAGCTACGTAGACCTTGCCCGGATGCTGGGGGTTGTTGAAGGTACAGTGCGCAAGAGGGTCAAAGACCTTCAGGACAGGAAGATCATAAAAATAGTTGCCGTGCCCAATCCGCGTGAACTCGGTTACAGCTTCATCAGCATCATGGGTCTGCAGGTGAGGATGGCAGACCTCAGAAAGGTGGCCGATGATCTTGCTCAGAAGCCAAACGTGTGCTACCTGGCGTTTGTCACCGGCAGATACGATCTCATGGCCATCATCATGACCCGGTCATCAGAGGAGCTTTCGCACTTCATCGAAACGGAGATCTCCGCCATCCCCAGCATTTTGCGGACTGAGACCTTTGTCAACCTGGACATCATTAAGGGAGGAGCGCCCTGGCTGGACACCACCCAGCTCATCAGCAACCTCGACACTCTCTTTGCCTAGGTAAAAAAAGAGGAGGGGCATGAAGGAATCGGCCGTGTCGCTTGTGAATCACTGCACCTCAACGCTGATGTCCAGGCTCTCTATCTCATCCACCTCTTTCAGTGAAGAGACCAGGCCGATCAGGGTGCTACAGATGATGTCGTTGGGAAAAGGGGTGAGAGGAACATCACTCCCATTGACGGTGATCTTCACATTGCCCTTCTCCTGACGAATCTCCAGGATCTGCACATCCTCTGCCCCTTTCAGCGAGGCAACAACGCCGACCGCGATCTGAGCCAGGAACTCTTCGACGAAGGGATTCATCTCGATGGAAATCTTGTTTACCTGGAGCTTTGCTTTAAGTGCCTCACTCATCTTCAGCCTCCTCATTTCCGATTTGCTGCCGCCAACCACCGCCGCTATCAATTATGGCGCGGATTTCCACAGACCGTGAATGGTGCAATACTCTCTGGCGGTTACTTTCTGGGGCTTAATGTCAAATTCTGCCTCCGGCTTTTGCCCCGGGCTGAGGAACATCCGGCAACTCTTGCCGCCAGCGATTATCTCCACCCATTCGATGTAGTGCTTTTCCTCCATTGGATGGGGAACGTCGCCAACCTTGACCTTTATTCCGCTATCAGTTTCCTCTATCACCGGTACGTGCTTTTCCCGACCAGCATCGGCTGCTTTCTCCTGCTGCAAACCCATCGGTTCCCCACAACAGACCAGTTCACCCACTCCAGTGGACAACACCTCAGTGATATTGCCACAGATCTCGCACACGTACACCTGCTTCAATTCGGTCATTTTCGCCACCTCCATTTTAGTTATTCCCCAAACCTCTCACCGGCCCAGGAATAGCTGCTTTCTGCTTGGTTACCCGACATCCAATAACAGTTCCTATTACGCTAATTATACATCCTTTTCTCGCTTTGTCAAGAGCTGAAATGCTTCCCGCCAGATACTAATATTATTCGCAAGGGGTGCACACACCTCATTGCGCTTCGCATGGTCTGAGTCCACAACATGACGGGATGCCCTTCCCGGTGCTTGCAGAATCCCGATAACGTTTGCAGGAGCAGTCCGGGGAGTGCTATAATATCAACCGTGGGCCGCTAGCTCAATGGAAGAGCAACTGACTCTTAATCAGTGGGTTACAGGTTCGAGTCCTGTGCGGCCCATTTTTCCCCAATACCATGTATGTTCTCGGCACGGCAGGACACGTAGACCATGGCAAGTCGGCTCTAGTTCACGCCATCACCGGCATCGACCCCGATCGCCTGGCCGAAGAGAAGGAACGAGGTATGACCATCGACCTCGGCTTCGCCTGGCTTAAACTGCCCAGCGGCCGTGAGATCAGCATCGTCGACGTCCCCGGACACGAGCGGTTCATCAAGAACATGCTCGCCGGCGTCGGGGGAATCGACCTGTCAATTCTGGTCATTGCCGCCGACGAAGGCGTCATGCCGCAGACACGGGAGCATCTGGCCATCCTCGATCTCCTCAACGTGAGCCGGGGTATTGTGGTCATCACCAAGAAAGACCTCGTGGATGAGGAAATGCTGGAACTGGCTGCTGACGATGCCGAAGAGGTGATAAAGGGCACTGTGCTTGAGGGTGCCCCGATAATCGCCACCTCTGCCCTCACCCGGGATGGACTGCCCCGACTGCTTTCTGCCATCGATAAGCTCCTGGATTCTACCACACCGCGGAGGGATATCGGCAAACCCAGGCTTTCTATAGACCGAGCCTTCAGCATGAAGGGCTTCGGGACGGTGGTCACCGGCACGCTGCTTGATGGCGGATTCTCTGTTGGTCAGGAGGTGGAAATTCTGCCACCGGGGCGGCGAGCCCATATCCGCGGATTACAGACACACAAGCGGAAGGTCGATACCACCTTGCCCGGCACCCGCCTGGCGATCAACCTGACCGGCATTGCCACCGGCGAGCTGCGACGAGGACTTGTGATCACCACGCCGGGATGGCTGGAGCCCACCCGATCTATGGACGTCCGGATCCGCGCCGTCTCCGATCTGGCACAGCCGATAACCCATAACGCCGCCATCACCTTCCATACCGGCGCCGCCGAGGTATCAGGCAAGGTTCGATTGTTGGACCGAGACAAACTCGCCCGAGCCGAAAGCGGGTGGGCGCAGATACTTCTCACTCGTCCGGTGGCAGTGGTCAACGGTGACCTCTTTATCATCCGCTCCTCGAGAGGGACTCTGGGAGGCGGAGCAATCATCGACAACCAGCCCAGACGACATCGCCGTTTTCAGTCCAGCGTCATCGAAAACCTGGAGGTCAGGGAGAAAGGATCACCGGAGGATATCCTTCTTGCCACTCTGGAGAACAATCAGCCGGCCGAGCTGACCAGCATCTTATCCGCCTCCAGCCTCTCTCCAGACGCAGCAAACGAGGCTCTGCAGAGGTTAGCATCCGGCAATCGAGTGGTGATGCTCGGTTCCGAGCGACCGCGCGCGCTTCTCTTCACCGCAAACAGCTGGGCTCGCCTGAGAGAAGAGGCGAAGAGAACCGTCCAGAGTCATCATCGTCAGTTTCCCCTGCGGGTGGGAATGCCCCGCGAGGAACTCCGCAGCCGGCTCAAAATTCCCCAGCAGCACTTCAACAATGCCTTGCAGAGATTCGTTGAGGAAGGCGTCCTTATCGAAGAGAGGGCACTGGTGAGGCTCCCGTCGCATACGGTTGAGCTCACCGTCAGGCAACAAGCTGAGGCCGATGCCTTCCTGACGGCCCTATCCCAAAATCCCTTCTCCCCACCCAGCGAATCCCTGCCGGAACCGGAGCTGCTCAACATGCTCATCGACCAGCGGCGTGTTGTCCAGGTGAATAACAATATCGTTTTTGCTGCCTCCGCCTACGATGAGATGACCAGGCGCATCACCGAGCACCTGAACTCCAAAGGCAAGATAACCGTGGCCGAGGTGCGGGACATGTTCCTGACCAGTCGCAAGTACGCTCTTTCGTTGCTGGAACATCTCGACGAGCAGAGGATAACCCGCCGCGTAGGCGACGAACGCGTACTGCGATGAAACGATATATAGAGGAAGGAACATCATGATCGCGGTTACCGGGGCGATGGGACACATAGGGAACATTTTAGTTCGAGAACTGCTCGCAAGAGGTGAGGAGGTTCGCACAATAATCCCCCCATCTGAGGACACTATCCCACTTGAAGGATTGAGGGTCGAAAAGGTCGAAGGCGATATACGAGATGTCGACTCCCTGACAAGAGCCTTCAATGGGGCTGATGTAGTCTATCATCTGGCCGGCATCATATCAATCTTGCCGGGCAAGACTAGATTGCTGCATCAAGTCAACGTCATGGGGACACGCAATGTGGTACAGGCGTGCTTAGGATCCAGCGTACGGCGGCTGGTTTACACCAGCTCCATCCATGCCTTTGTGGAGCCTCCCCACGGCACAGCTATTGATGAAATGACCCCCATCGACCCGGACAGGGTCATAGGGGAATACGCCAGGTCCAAGGCTCAAGCCACCCTGGAGGTTCTTAATGGAATAAAGAATGGCCTCGACGCGGTGATGGTATTCCCCTCAGGCGTTATGGGGCCTTCTGACTTCCGCTTGTCGGAAATGGGACAACTTATTGTAGATTTCGTCAGGGGGAAGCTCAAGATGTACGTAGATGGAGCCTATGATTTTGTTGATGTTCGTGATGTGGCACAGGGCCATATCCTCGCTTGTGAGAAGGGGCCCGTTGGGGAGGGCTACATCCTGTCAAATGCAAGGGTCACCGTGCGAGACTTACTCTCTATCCTGGAGGAAACAACATCAATCAGGGCACCCTCGTTCAAGGCACCTCTCTGGTTAGCCCAATTCGCCGCTCGATTCACCCCCCTGTATTGTGCCCTGACAAAGGCCCGGCCCCGTGTTACGACCTACTCACTTTACACTCTTACCGCCAATTGCTTGATAAGCAACGAGAAGGCTCGTCGCCAATTGGGCTATTCTCCACGCCCCATTGCAGAATCTATCGAGGACAGTATCAAATGGTTCAAGGAGGCGGGTCGTCTTTAAGGTAACAGAACGATACAACCTGGTCGCGCCCCCGACCCCCTCTCTGTTGACCCAGGCAGGACATCTGTATTATAATAGAGACAGGGATAGCTATAAGTTACTGAAACTCTCTGCGGATTTGCGTTCAGCCGAAGCCTGGCTCCCCCGAGAAACACTCTGATGATGACGAGTAATGCGAGGATAATTGCGGCTCTGAGAGCCACGTTAGTGCGACCCTTTCGGAGCAAATTATATCCGAAAATGCCTATCAACTTGACAATAATTGTAACCGTTCACCTTGCTGTCATTCTGAGCCCTTCGCTTCTGTCATTCTGAGCGAAGCGAAG
>JALPYG010000085.1 GCA_023271215.1 Dehalococcoidia bacterium | reverse complement strand
CCAGATAAACACAGACCTCGTCGAGAGCGGATTGAAAACTGTCCGCATCCGGGGAATCGCCGTTGAGAACCGCGTTGCCGGCGAGTCCGTTGGCCAGCAGCAACACGGTATCATTGGGGCTGGTGTCACCATCGACGGTAATCATATTGAAGGAGATATCAACCGCCCTTTGAAGCGCGGTCTGCAGGTAGTCGGGCTGGACGGCGGCGTCGGTGGCGAGGAAACAAAGCATGGTGGCCATGTCGGGGTGAATCATCCCCGCCCCCTTGGCCACCCCACCGATGATCACCTGTTCCCCGTTGATCTGGATGCTGACCGCGACCTCTTTGGTGACCGTATCGGTAGTCGTGATGGCCCGCGCCAGGTCATGACCGCCATCCGGAGAAAGCGCGATTCGCTCAATGCCGCTCCTGATTCGATCTACCGGCAGCCTGGTGCCGATTACTCCGGTGCTGGCAACCATCACCGCTTCCGCCGGGAGCCCCAGCTTCCGGGCGGCGGCAGAGGCGATTTGCTCGGCATCGCCCAGTCCCCAGTCCCCGGTACAGGCATTGGCACAGCCGCTATTTGCCACCACGGCCTGAGCGGTTCCATTCAGCAGGCGATTCCGGCTCAGAACCACCGGGGCCGCCTTGATCCTGTTGGTAGTGAATACGGCCGCCGCCGCGCAGGGAACGTCCGAATAGAGGATGGCCAGGTCAAAAGGCCTCTCTCCCCAGGCTTTTATACTGGCGAAGGTAGCACCTGCCAGGAATCCCTCAGGGGAGGTGACGGTTCCCTTGTGAATGTGTTGGCAACCCATCTTTGTATTATAACTATATCATTTATGGGTTAGCCAGGGCAAGGCCGGTAGGCAGAATTAAGAAGCCTGCTTGCCGGAACATATAACACTGTGATAAGATAATCTCACTGAGCAGGATCAATGGAAAGAGAGCGATTCGAAGAGCTAGTTGCAGCAGCACTTGAGGGACTGCCCCCGCCGTTCGCAGAGAGGCTGGAGAACATCGCGGTGACGGTGCAGGACTGGCCAACCAGGGATCAACTGGCTGAAACGAGGGTCAGTCACCGCGAAAATCTACTGGGACTTTATGAAGGAATACCACTCCCCAAGCGGGGAAGGTCGTACAACATGGTCCTGCCGGACAAGATAACCATTTTCCAGAGGCCGATCGAAATGCACTGTCGCTCCGATGCGAAGATCATCCGACAAATAAGAGATACCGTGCAGCACGAGATTGCCCACTACTTCGGCATAAGCGACGCCAGGCTGAGGGAGCTCAGAAAATACTGAATCCTTAGCAGGAGAATACAATGGAAACCATAAATGTCGGTATCATCAATGTGACCGGATACATCGGCGTGGAGCTGGCACGATTGCTCTGGCAGCATCCGGGCGTACACCTGGTCTCCGCTACCGGGAGAAGCGCTGTGGGAGAGAAGCTGAGAGAAGTGTTCCCCCATCTGGCCGATGTTGACCTCACGATCGAGTCAGAGATGAGAGAGGATGTTGAGCTGGCGTTCTGCGCCCTGCCTCACGGAGCCGGCGCCGAGGCGGTCGCGGCGGCCCTGGAGCACGACGTCAAGGTGATCGACACCAGCGCCGACTTCCGGCTCAAGGACGTCGAGGAATATCAGCGCTGGTACAAGGTTACCCATCAGTCGCCGGAGCTCCTGAGCGAGGCGGTCTACGGCTTGCCGGAGCTTCATCGTGCGGAGATCTCGGAGGCTCGTTTGGTGGCCAATCCCGGATGCTACCCCACCGGTGCTATCCTCGCTCTTGCCCCCGCCATCCGAGAGAGAATCATTGAATCTGATGTTATTATCGATAGCAAGTCGGGTGTCTCCGGAGCCGGACGGACGCTAGCCCTCGCCACCCATTATGCTGAGGTCAACGAGAACGTCTTCGCCTACGCTCTCGGTGGACACCGGCACCTGCCGGAGATAGTCCAGGAGCTGCAAGATCAGACCGAGAGCCTTGCTCTTTCAGTGACCTTCGTGCCACACCTGATCCCGATGACCCGCGGCATATTGAGTTCGTGCTACGCTAGACTACGCAACAAAATCAGTGTCGAAGGGATCCGGGAGATCTATCGGGATTTCTACCGTGACGAACCCTTCGTCCGTGTGGTCGACAGGCCGCCACAGACCAAGCACACATGGGGAAGTAACTTTTGCCTGGTTCATCCTACGGTCGACCTGCGAGCGGGGAGACTGGTGGTGATAAGCTGCCTTGATAATCTGGTCAAGGGCGGGGCGGGGCAGGCGTTGCAGAACATGAATCTCATGCTGGGCTTCCCGGAGGGGATGGGGCTGGGGGGGGTGGCGGTCTATCCTTAGACTATGACCCCTTGAATACCCTCAGCCGGCGCCGGGGCTCCTTGCCCGTGCTCTCCGATTTAAGACCGTATGTTTCCACCAATTGATGCTGCAAGCGTCGAATGAAAGAATTCTGCGGACTCAGATGCAGCGAATGGCGGCCTTCCTTGACTGCATTGATAGCTTCCTCGGTCTCCTGTAGAGCCGCACTGACCCGGTCCGGCGGCTGGCGCAGGTCATAGATGTCCGCCAGACTCTGTTCCATCTGAGCGATGGTATTGCTCCGAAGTACGTATACCGGTATCTTGCTCGCTTCTGCAATTTCGATAGCCCGGGGGCTCTTGTGATACTGGTTCTTGGGGATCATCAGCAGATCTGCGGCATTCAGGTCGTCAACCAGGTTTATCGTAAGTCCCATTCTTCGACCTACTCTTTCCAACCGGCTGCGGTCAATGCCATGAAGGAAAATCGTCTTCGGAGCACATCCTGTGGATAGATATTCCCCGTAGCCGGTTCGCTCCGGTACAGAGGAGGGCTCTCTCCACTCGCTCTGCACCTCTCCATCTTCATCGAACCAGCGCTCCTCCACCTCGGTGTTGCGGCCACGAAGTATGGCATCCACCACGCCGGCAACATCGGGATGAATGGCCACTCGATCCCAGTTCTGTATCTCCACAATCGCATCGAACGTCGGCGGTGCCTTGCGCTCCAGAATGGACTTCTGCGTCCTTCTCCGACGTGCTTCTTCGTCGCCCAGGGTGACTGTCTGAATACCACCCACAAGATCGGAGAGGGTGGGATTCAGAATCAAGTTCTCCAAGGTATTGCCGTGTGCCGTTCCCACCAACTGCACCCCTCGTTCAGCGATGGTGCGAGCAGCTTGAGCCTCTAGCTCGCTGCCTATCTCGTCGACGATGATGACCTCCGGCATGTGGTTTTCCACCGCTTCGATCATCACTGAGTGCTGCATTGATGGCCGCACTACCTGCATCCTTCGGGCATTGCCGATGGCGGGATGAGGAATGTCCCCGTCGCCCGCGATCTCGTTGGAGGTATCTACAACGACCACACGCTTTTCGAGATCATCGGCGAGAACTCGCGCTACCTCGCGGAGCATGGTGGTCTTGCCCACTCCCGGACGACCTAAGAGCATAATGCTTTTCCCCGATTCCACCAAATCCTCGATCAGCCTTATGTTGCCGAACACCGCCCTTCCGACACGGCAAGAGAGGCCAATGATGCGCCCCGATCGATTTCGTATGGCGGAGATACGATGCAACGTTCGCTCGATACCGGCACGATTGTCTTCCCCGAAGATGCCGATACGGGAGACCACATACTCGATGTCTTCTACGGTAACCTCACCCGGGCTGAGAACTGCCTGCCTGTGGGAATAGCGCGCCGTTGGTTGGCGGCCCAGGTCAAGGACAATCTCCAGTAACTCATCACGGTCTTCGTGATGCCCAAGGGGTCGAGCGACATGCGGGGGCAAGGCGCTGAGGAGTATATCCAGGTCATCGGTGATTACTTTCTGCATTTAATCTACAAGGCTCAAGAAATAATTGTGAAAACGAGAATCGCCGGTCAGCTCCGGATGGAAAGCGGCGACGACGGTATTCCCCTCTCGGGCAGCGACGGGTTTGCCATCCAGGAGCCTGGCCAGCACCTCCACCCCACGCCCCACACCCTCGATCCAGGGGGCACGAATGAATACGGCGCGGTAGAGCCGGTCGCCAAGAACCGGTATTTGAAGATCGGCTTCGAAGCTATCCACTTGACGACCGAAGGCGTTCCGCCGCACTTTGATATCTATAGCACCAAGCGAATATCCCTTGAGCCCGATCACGTGTTTGGCCAGCAGGATCATACCGGCGCAGGTTCCCAATACAGGAAACCTGTCTGCCAGCAGCCTCTGCAGCGAGGCATTGAAGCCGTAGAGATGCATCAGTTTGCCGATGGTGGTGCTCTCACCGCCAGGAATCACCAGTCCGTCCAATCCCTCAAGCTCCTCGGGTAAACGCACTGGCACAGCCTCAGCTCCCAGTCGGCGCAGCATGACGATGTGCTCGACAAATGCCCCTTGCAGGGCGAGGACGCCAATTCTCTTCATCTTTTTCAAACTACTGATTTCGCCCGTTTGCAGGGTGGTTTCGTCGCCGGAAGGTTTCTACCATCCTCTGACAGCGAGGAGTTCTCCTGGGGGAATGGATCTTATGTCCAGTCCCGGCATAGCTTCTCCCAGACCGCGGGAAACTTCCGCGATAATCTGAGGGTCATTATAGTGTGTAGTGGCCTGGACAATGGCCTTCGCCACGGCCTCTGGATTGGAGGACTTGAAAATCCCCGAGCCGACGAAAACACCCTCCGCCCCCAACTGCATCATCAGGGCGGCATCGGCGGGTGTAGCCACGCCCCCGGCGGCGAAGTTCACCACCGGGAGCCTGCCAGTCCGGTGTATCTGCTGGACTAACTCGAAGGGAGCACCGAGCGACTTGGCTTCGGCCATCAGCTCGTCTTCGGTCATGCCCTGAAGCCGGCGAACGTGCCCCATCACAGTCCTCATGTGTCTCACGGCCTCCACGATGTTCCCCGTCCCCGCCTCCCCCTTGGTCCGAATCATGGCAGCGCCTTCGCCGATGCGACGCAGAGCCTCGCCTAAATCACGGCAGCCACACACGAAGGGAACCTTGAACTCGTGTTTCCATATGTGATGTTTCTCATCGGCCGGGGTGAGCACCTCAGACTCATCGAGATAGTCCACACCCAGCGACTCCAGCACCTGGGCCTCAACAAAGTGCCCGATGCGACACTTGGCCATCACCGGAATGCTCACCGCATGCATGATGGCCTGAATCACCGTAGGGTCAGCCATTCGAGCCACCCCGCCGAGGGCTCGAATATCGGCGGGAACCCTCTCCAGGGCCATCACGGCACAGGCACCGGCCTCCTCGGCAATGCCGGCTTGATCAGGCGTGACCACATCCATGATCACCCCACCCTTCAGCATCTGGGCCAACCCCGCTTTTACTGTCCACGTACCCTTCTCCATCTTAAATCCCCCTTCCAAATCCCCGTTTTGGTAACCGTTCACCTTGTTGTCATTCTGAGCGAAGCGAAGAATCTCATTCCCCTCAGGACAGGCTCTGCGAAGAATCCCTGAGACCCTTCACTTCGTTCAGGGTGACGTAGAGTGGCTGAACGCTTACTCCTTTTGACACCATCTCCCACAGAAAGATTCTACAACCGCAGCGAGGGAAATGCAAGCCCCTGACCCCTGCCTGCGCAGGGGCAGGCTTGATCCGGGGCAAGCATTTTGGAATTGGATGTGGTATAATCAATAGCATTCAGCCCTCAGCACTCACACATCATGTACCGATTTCATATCTGGACAATTGGCTGTCAGATGAATAAGGCCGACTCCCAACGTCTGGCCTGGGATTTGGAGCGGCTTGGCTATCAGCATGCCCAAAGGGCCGAGGAGGCCGATATCATCGTTCTCAATAGCTGCGTCGTTCGGCAAAATGCGGAGGATAGGGTGCTGAACAAGCTGTCAAACTTGAAGGCGCTCAAGAGAAAACGCCCCGATGCCACCCTGGTACTCGCCGGATGCATGGTCGACTCCGCGGTTGACGGACTAAAGAGCGCCTTT
>JALPYG010000084.1 GCA_023271215.1 Dehalococcoidia bacterium | reverse complement strand
TTGTGCTATTCTACGTAATAGGGTTCGGAGATGAACGGATTATTTGTCGTAGCAGTGGATATTGGGGGAACCAGCTTCCGCGTCGCCCTGGCGGACCGGGAGGGGAGACTTCTTGCCAGAGGTGCCGAGCCGACGCGCCCGCAGGAAGGCCCCGGGAGCGGCATCCGGCGGCTGAAGGATGCCATAAGGAAGACTGCCTCGAGCGTCTCCTTCAAAGAGGTGGCAGGGATAGCGGTGGGCGCAGCGGGGCCAATCGATCCCCTGAGAGGGGTGATCCTCACCCCACCCAGCCTCCCCACCTGGCGAGATGTTCGCTTGAAGGAGCAACTGGAGGAGGAGTTCCAGGTCCCCATCTGGATGGAGAACGATGCCGACCTGGCTGCCCTGGGAGAGCATCGCTTCGGAGCTGGCAGAGGATGCGATCGTCTGATCTATATCACCGTAAGCACCGGCATCGGCGGAGGGATAATCATCAACGGAGAATTCTTACGCGGCGGCGGTCTTTCAGTTGCAGAGATCGGGCACGTGGTAGTTGATCCCGATGGCCCGGTTTGCAACTGCGGTGGAAGAGGGCACCTCGAGGCCGTGGCCTCCGGGACCGCCATTGCCCGCATGGCGGTGGAGAGCATCTCTCAGGGTCACTCCAGCGCCATCTCACACCTTGTCGGCGGGCACTTATCAATGGTGACCGCCGAAACGGTGAAAGAGGCCGCCGGACAGGGTGATGTGACAGCGCAGGCGGTGATGCAGAAGGCGGGAACCAGTTTAGGAATCGCCGTAGTATCCCTGATACACATCTTCGATCCCGAGGTGGTAATCATCGGGGGCGGGGTATCCAACGCCGGCGAGTTGATTCTGAATCCTATTCGCCAGGTGATCACAGAGCGAGCCATGCCTGATTTTAGGAACCGCGCCAGGGTGGTTCGCTCGAGTCTAGGGGACGACTCGGTAATCCTCGGCGCCGTGGCCCTTGCACTGGAAGGCGGAATCAGCCACATTGTTGTCGACCCCAGGAATTGATATAATTGGGTAAAGCGGGTTCTGGAAGTGATGGATGCAGACAAAGATGAATATGATTTATTGGAAGGGCGACAAATTTTGGGTGGGCAAGCTACTCGAGCACCCTGAAATAATGACGCAAGGTGACACGATCGAGGAACTCGAGGAAAACATGAAGGACGCGTATCTGCTCATGACTATGGATGATGTTCCGGAGGAGCATGACATAAAAGAGCTGGCCCTGTCGTTATGAAACGAAGAGATTTGATAACTCTTCGTCGTGACTTAGCAGTGCGAAAGAGCCAGCAGCAGAGCATCGGTGTGCTCCGGCTTGCCGACGCTGATGCGAAGCTTGTCCCTGAGCCTGTGGACATCGTAGTAGCGGACAAGGATGCCCCTCTTCTCCAGGCCCTGCTTGATCTCCAGCGCCTCCCCATTGACCACCCGGCACAGGAGGAAGTTGCCCTTAGAGGGGATGGGGTCGAGAATGCCCTGCACCTTCAGCCCCTGGAAGAGGCGCTCCCTCTCAGCAAGTATTGCCTTGATCCTGCCCTGCATGTAGTCCATATCCGCCAGCGATTCCCGGGCAGCGATCTGGGCGGCGATGGTAACGTTATAGGGCAGCTTCATTCGGTGGACGACTTCGTTGATCTGAGGTGACAGAATACCGTAGCCGACCCGCAATCCTGCCAGCCCGGCCCACTTACTGAAGGTGCGCAGCACGATCAGATTGGCATGGGAGGGGACGAGGTGGGCAACGCTTACTCCAGCGAACTCGTAATAGGCCTCGTCCACCACAACCAGCACGCCGGTTTCAAGCAGTTGAAGTATGTCTCCCTCTGAGGTGAGATTGCCCGTAGGGTTGTTGGGGGAGGTTATAAAAACGACCCTGGTACGCCGGTCAACGGCCGATTTGATCGCGGCAACATCGATACTGTAGTCCGGTCCCCGCGGGACATTGACTATCTCACCTCCGCAGACACCGGTGCTGAAGGGGTACATTCCGAAAGTGGGAGGGCAATTGATGACCCTGTCTCCCGGCTCGAGGGTAAGTCTCAGGATGAGATCTATCAGCTCATCGCTGCCGCTGCCGACGGCGATATATTCCGGGTCAAATCCGGTGTACCCCGCTAATAGCCGCCGCAACTCGCGGCTTGAGGGATCCGGATAGATGTGGTAAGAACCGGCCTCGCCGAGGGCACGCTGAACTCGCGGCGAGCAGCCGTAAGGGTTCTCATTCATATCCAGCCTGATCACCTGCTCAGCGGGAATGCCCGCCCGTTCCGCCAGCACCTCCACCGGGTCGACAGATTCGTAGGGTTTCAGCTCGGTCAGATGGCGCCTGATCAACTTCTCTCCTCCTCGTGACTGCAAACTCGATACTCTAAACCCATTCTCCTCTCAACCGCCGCCGCATGGGCGGTGAGCCCCTCAGCTCTGGCGATGGCGGCCGCCTGCGGCCCCAGCTTCTCGAAGGTTCTCTTATCCAGGGCGATCAGGCTGGTGATCTTGAGAAAATCGGCCACGCTCAGCGGCGAGCTGAAGCGGGCCGTGCCTCCGGTGGGCATCACGTGGCTCGGCCCGGCCACATAATCGCCGATAACCTCAGGCGAGCTTTCACCGATGAATATGCCCCCGGCGTTGCGAATCCGGGCAACAACCGGCTCCGCATCCCGCACGAGCAGACAGAGGTGCTCCGGGGCATAGTCAGTGACCAACTGGATCGCCTCATCCATGCCACCGACCACTACTATGCCCCCGCGTTGCTCCAGAGACACCCCGGCGATCTTGCTGCGTTCCAGCTCGATAAGCTGACGTTCCACCTCAGCATTGACCTTGCGGGCCAATTCAGGCGAGGTGGTGATCATGATTGCCGTGGCCAGCTCGTCGTGTTCGGCCTGGGCCAGAAGGTCGGCAGCACAGGACGCCGGATTTGCGCACTCATCGGCCAGGACGATGGTTTCAGTTGGTCCCTGAAGTCCATCTATATCAACCGCCCCGAAGACCTGTTTTTTTGCCAGCATGACGAATATGTTCCCCGGCCCGCATATCTTGTCGACCCTGGGAATCGACTCTGTTCCGAAGGCAAGGGCGGCGATAGCCTGGGCCCCCCCGGCGGAGAATACCCGGTCAATCCCGGCGATATCCGCCGCCGCCAGGGTAAGCGGCGGGATGTGGCCATCGGGTCGGGGTGGGGTGGCCAGGATAATCTCATTGACGCCGGCTACCCGGGCAGGGATGGCTGTCATGAGGACTGTCGATGGATATGAGGCCGTCCCCCCAGGGGCGTAGATGCCCACCCGCTCCAGTGGAGCAACGACCTGCCCCAGTCCCTCCCCGAGCGCAATCCTCCCCCCTGGCAGCAACTCTCGCTGCTTTTGATGGAAATCCCTGATCCTCTCGGCGGCGGTTTGCAGGGCGGCCAGGAGTTCTCCATCTACGTTATTCCGGGCCGCGGTGATTTCTTTCTCGGGAACTTCCAGCCGGGTTAGTATTGCTCCCTCCAGCTTTTCGACGTATTTAAAAAGGGCTGCATCGCCCCTGGTCTGCACATCGGTGATTATCTGCCTTACTGCCTCGTCAGGTGTCAACTCCTTGCCGAAGGCTTCTTTAATGCGCGCTTTCGCCTGGGGAGGCAGCTCCACCGATTCGGCAGGCAGCCGCTTAAGCAGAGTGGATTTAGCGGTCTGTACATCCTGGATTATTCTCAATTGACGCCCTTCTTCAGGATCTCGATCAGGCTGGTTATTCTCTCCTGTTTGAGCGGGTCAGCCAGACTGGATGAATTGCCTATCAGGCAGCCCGTGGACTCAAAAAGGGTTTCGATGATCTTCAGATTGTGTTTCGCCAGCGTCCTGCCGGTCTCGGTGTTGTCGATAAGCACATCGGCATCCTCCGGCAGAAACGCCTCGGTAGCCCCCCACGTGGGGATCACCTTGTATGGGGCGAGGTGATTATCTCTGGCATACTTGTCGGCGACGTTGGTGTACTCCGAGGCGATGCGCAGCACTGGAATGTCCCCCGTTCGGAGAAGGTTCCTCAGTTCGTTGGTATTATCTGCAGGCAGGTTGTTGCTCACCACCGCAACGATGCGCACCCAACCAAAGCCGAGATCGGCCATCTCCTGGACCGGGCTTGCCGGAAACCGGCAGTGATGGTCCCTCAGCCAGTCCCGGCCGGTGACGGCCAGGTCGAAGTTTCCGTTCGCCACTTGAAGGGGCATATCCTGCGGCCGGATCACTTTCACCTTGACCCCGCCGAAATCCATCAGGGGCCTTCGCGTGGCCGGAGGCTGGCGATAGCCCTTGATCTTCAGTCCCGCCTTTTTCAGGAACTTGATCGCATGGCTTTGCTGGTGGCCGTCGGGCAGTGCCAGCGAGACCACCCCGTCGCCAAAAACTGAAGGCTCAAATTCCCCCTCGGAATCAATTTCCGAGACGGATAATTCCTCCCCGAACTCTACCACGGGATCGGTGCCGTAAAACGGCGACAGCAGGGAACTCATGTCTTTCCGTTCGAGGCTGCTTCTATTGGCTATAAGCCAGGCATTGCCGCTGAGAAGTTTCGCTATGGGAATCAGGTCTCTTTCTCGAAGCTCCTCACACGATGTGGCAGAGACGATGGCCAGATCAGCGTGTTCCGGCGGATAGGCATCGGGCGCTCCCCAGACAGGCAGGACCCTGAATCTCTTCAGTCGAAGTTTCAGTGCAAAGGCTTCGGCCAGATTGGGATACTCACTGACGATCCGCACCGCAGCGGGCGCGGCTTTCACCTCTTCTACCGAGCGCAGGGCAGAGAACCTGCTGGATGCCACATAGAGATTGCGCTGCCCGTATCCCAGGTCGCGGACTTTTACGATCGCATCGCTGTGGTATTTCACCAGCAGCTCTTGAATCCAGTCCAGCCCGCAGATCGCCAGGTCGTAGTTGCCTATAGCAACCTGGATGGCGAGATCTTTCTCCTGGAAAACCTTGCTGAATAGGCCGGGGAGACCTAAGCATTTCGGGCGATAGGAACGGCTCGATTGGTGGTAGTCAGGGTACGCCAAACCGGCCCTTTCAAGAAAGGCGGCGGTATTACCTTGAAGCCAACCCTTGGGCAGGGCCAGTTTTAGCGGCACTTTGCCTCCTCCACATATTGTAAGAGTTGATCGACGGAGAGCCCTTTTTGCTCCCTGCCGCTCCTCTTATCGGTTAAACTGAGAAGGATGGTTTCCCCTTCTTTCTCCAGGGAGACAATCCAGCGATGGTCACCACCATCCCGCTGCCCCAGGTCGATCTCGACGATGCAGCCCTGTTCCCGGAGCAGACTGGCAATCTCAAGGGTGGATTTCATCTCCTGGATGTGACCGGGCTTTCCGGTTAGAAGAATCCTTTCCCGAGACAGCTTTTCTTCTCCTATGACGGACATCAGCCTATCGGTGTAAAGGGCAAAACCCGAGGCGGGGATATTATCCCCTCCAACAAGCGGGATCAGCTCGTCATACCGGCCGCCCTTTCCCAGCAACTGCTGCTGGTTGTAGAATCGAAACACCATGCCGGTATAGTATTCAAATCCCTCACCGGAAGCGAAATCTATCTCGTAACCCTGCCCGATACTGTCGAGGAGCTCCGCAACCTGAGCCAGATCGTCGATGCAAGGCTCTATAGCGGAGAACCTCTCCGGCAGGACGCTCTTGAGATTCGCCAGGAATCCAGGCGATTTGCCTTGCAGACCAAGCAGCAACTGCAGGAATCTCTCCACCTCCGGCGATTGCCCTCTTGTCCGGCTGAGGGCACCGGGATCGCCGGCAAGCATTTCCCCCAGCATTTGAGCTCGTTCCCTGTCTCCGATATCCAGCTCTCGCAGGAAAGCCTTGAGCAGTCCAACATGGGATAACCTGACATTGACCGGCCTCACATCGAGTTTCCGGAGGATTTCCAGAGCCAGCATGATAAGCTCGCAGTCGCCTTCCGGCTCAGTGCCCCCGATCAG
>JALPYG010000083.1 GCA_023271215.1 Dehalococcoidia bacterium | reverse complement strand
AATAAGTGCTACAGATGTTGTACCTGTAAGTTCATTGAAATATACCTGAAGGAAGCGATTATTTCTTAAAATTGCACGCCCCTTGAGAACAAAGACCTCATTTTTAAGGTCAACCTTTTCAACAAAGTCGACTTTAGAAAGTGCATGGAGCAAAGAAGTTAGAAAATGGTCTACATCCATTGTTCTTTTATGTGGTTATAGTGGCTCTTCAATGTCTCTACCTCTTCCCATTGCCAAAAATCATTTTCTACTTCAAAAGAATAAGCATCCTTTTTCAGCGAGCCTTCCTTTATACGTTTTTGAAATTCTTCAAAATCCATCCCCCACTTTTTCTGAAATCCCTCAATTGTCTCATGCAAATTTCTTAGCTTTAATTCCAAATAATCTGAAAAAACCTCATGCAGTGCGTCATCGATACTTTTCGAATGGGTAACTTCAACCAGAAATTCCCCCAATTTCGGTGAAATAGCAGGCATTTTAATCACCCCCCTTTTTTGTAAGTAACCGTTCAGGGTTGTCGGTTCACAGTTTACAGTTTTTTCAACCGTGAACCGATAACTGTAAACCGTGAACGGCTATAATTATACTAACTGCTGCCAGGGCTGTCAAGTTTCTTCACTCGAAATGAACCTCCGGCCTCCAAACTCTAAACCAGGTTAGGGAGAACCCCCATAGGAAACAGGGAGAATCCTCTTCCTATCATTGAGTATCTGCATGTAGAGAAGATTGGCGTATTCCCCCTTGATGGTTCTCTGCAGCAGGTGCTAACATCGGCTAGACCTAAGAGTTTAGAGTTAAGAGTTTTGAGGCCTTCGACACTCAATACTCGAGGAAGGAGAGTGAGCTATGGCGAAAGTGTTGGTTGTAGACGATGCCCAGTTCATGCGGATGAGGGCCACTAAACTGCTGACCCAGAACGGATATGAGGTGATCGAGGCCGCCAACGGCGTCGAGGCGGTTCAAAAATATAAAGAGGAGAGGCCTGATGCGGTGATGCTGGATATCACCATGCCTGATATGGATGGGTTGGAGGCACTGAAGCAAGTGAGAAAGATAGACCCCGGTGCCAGGATAGCGATGGTCACTGCAATGGGGCAGCAATCTATTGTCCTGGAAGCCATAAAGGCCGGAGCCCGGGATTTCGTAGTGAAACCGTTCGACCCCAATCGAGTGTTAGCTGCGGTGCAAAAGATGATCGGGTGATGAGGTGAGGTCATTGTGGAGGACGAATCTACCTGCATTGTCTACGGAATGCCGCGGAGCGTCGTCGAATCGGGAAACGCCGATACAGTTGTGCCGCTGCCGGAGATCGCCGGCGAAATCAACAGCAGATGCCGTAGAGTGAGTCAGCAAGAGTCTAGAGTCTGGAGTCGAGAGTCACGAGTTACGAGTCGAGAGGCAGAACTCAGACCTCTAAACTCACGAAATGGAGACCCTGGAGAAGCGCCTGGAAAAGGCGGAGGCAATTGTGGGCAGGGTCGGTGTGATGGAGAGGGACATGGCCGGGAATTCAGGGGTCTCATCAAACGCTATCGCTGAATTTGCAAGGTGCCCTGAATATGGTTAAGGACACCAATGACCGGTTCAGAGATGTCAGGCGAGGCCTTCAAGGCACCCTGAGCTATGACATTCGAGAGACCTTTGAGTGCCAACATTGTGGCTCCCGAGGCCATGTTGTAGGACTCATCAAATGCGGCGAGTGTGAGGAGGAGAATTGGTGGGGGTGGTGGCCTCCACCCTAGTGTCTAGAGTCTAGACTATAGACTATAGACTATAGACTATAGACTCTAGACTATAGACTGAGGTGAAAGAATGGACGAGACTATTGGCGCAGCAGCACGGCGGAAGGCACGAAGAAAGAAGCAACTGGTGATCGGTCTATCGGTTCTCCTGGTCGTCGGTGCGTTGGGCGGACACTTCATCAGTGCTGACCTCACCCAGGGCGCTGGGTCGATGGGTATTGTCAGGGGGACGGGCGGCAAACTGGAGACAGTGTTTGTCGGGCCACCGGCACTGGAGGTGGTGTGGGAAAGTGTGATCGGTCAAGCATGGTCGGTTTCTCTGGTTCAGGGTCGAATCCGAAATATATCTGATGCCAGGGTGACTTTCAAAAGCATTATCTATTCTGTCAAAGACGAGAATGGCGATGTTATCTGGGAAGAGACAGATCCGCGCTATCTTATGGGGGGCGTGATTGAGCCGTTGGGATCAATTTCCTTTGTCAGCCACCCGATTTCTAGAAGAGAGGCAAGGGTGTTTGAGCTACTACTTAAGGATGCTGAGGTGATGAGAAGATAAGTGTGAGGAGGGAAGACCCTATCCTGAAAGTATTCCCCCCCCAGCTTCATTGGGTCCAGATTCCCCAGTGGTGAGGATGATCTTTAGGATAGACTCGAAATAAGAGAAATGGAAAACATGGTGGTTTCCGGGGCTCTTCTTGTGGTCATCCTCCTGCTGTTTCTGGTGGTTTATGAGAACAGTACGTTGCTGCGAGGGATTGGGAGCCGGCTGGGAAGGATAGTAAGACGGCGCAAGCAGGATGAGGCAGGGGATGAGGAAGATCCAGGAATGGTCTCAATCGCTGCCGAAGAGAATACTGTCGATGATGAGCCAACGCAGCCTGATCCCTTAGATGCGGCTCTGGAGAGGATCAGCCGATTGGAAGAGGGGATGGCTAAAGTCAGTGAAGACACCCAGGGAATCTCGGAGGACATGAAAGACGTCGTCGGGGCACTGCGCATTTCAATAGACGGACTGACAAGCCGCCTCGATCAGGTGGACGGGGCTATGGCGGACATCCACCTCACCGTTGAGCCGCTGTCGCAGAACGTCCAGGATGCCACGGACAAGATCGAGGAGGTCAGCAACCGATTGGAGGCCGTCTCAAGCGATCTCCAGCGTACCCTCGGTTATGCCATTCAGAAGATGTTCAAATGTGAGTCTTGCGGCTCGGAGGGCCTTGTCGCCAGCCAGGTCCTGTGCAGCAAGTGCGGAAAGGAAAGCTGGTGGGGATGGTGGCCGACGAACGAGGATAGGGTGGAGAATGATGTTGAATCAGAGGGAAATCCCGCAGAGAAAATTGAGGGTTAGCGGCATCATAGATGGTGGCTGGCACGCTTTTCCGGCGCCACGACGAATGATAAAGTGTCTATAGTTGGGTTAGAGGATAGAGGTCAGAGGTCAGAAAACAGAGATCAGATAGCAGAGGTCAGAAGTCAGAGAGTAGAAGTCAGTGGATGCAGGATGTAGGATGCAAGATGCACTATACACGCATCACGGATCAGAGGAGGAGGACTCCAGACTCTAGACTCCAGACTAATTACTCGCTGGAAGCCGTTAACTGGTCCAGCCTCTTGCGGAGTTCGTGGGACAGGCCTTGATAACGCTGTTGAACATTGCCCGCGTAGCTAATAAGGGCATCGCGGCGAGCTTCGGCTCGTTCAAGCGAGGGATCGCGCTGAAAGGAGACGAGGTCTTCGATGACTGAGTTATAACTGAAGAGAAATCGCTCCCCGGCTTCCTCCACGGCATCCACGCTGAAGTTCTGGGTGTCCTGGTGATTGCTCGGCGGAATCGCGGTTGCGCCAGTGGTGCTATCGATTGGAAACGCACTTAGTATTCCGATAATGAAGATCACCACCAGAGATACCAAGCTCAGTACAAGGGCGGCTCCCATATTTCCCCCTATTGTCTGGTTTCTCCTGAAAGTCCCCCTTTCAGGAGAAACTGCTTTGTTGTCCGGCCTCTCCTGAAAGTCCCCCCTTCAGGAGAAACTGCTTTGTTGTCCAGCCTCTCCTGAAAGTCCCCCTTTCAAGAGAAACTGCTGTTTTTGTATAAAGCTCAGGCTCAGCCGCTCGCCGGAGCGCAGCGGAGGCGGATCGGCTGCAGCGAATGTCAGGCGGCCTACTCTTATACAGCCTTTACCTTCATTGCGGCCCAGCGCTTTGCCATTCGCTTCATCTCCTCAGCATATCTCGGCCAATCGTGCAAAGTCGCCGGATCAAAGTCCGCTCCATTCGGCCACACCAATGTGTGCACTTCCAGATCTATCTGCACTTGATTGAACATCGTTTCGTCCTGCAATGGCCCATATAACGGGCCTTCCAGGATGGGCCGAAAGTCGATAATCCGTTCCGCTCCGTCGTCAAACCACACCCGCAATGTATGGGGACCAACAACCTCAAAATCAACAACACGGTAGATTGGATGACTCATCGTACTCTCCTTTTACCCAAGAGGCACAATCTTGTAAGGAAGTTTTCCAGATTGCAGCCGCTCTCAATTCTCCAGCAGTTCACCTCGATGTAGTTCCGCCCACGCTTCTGCAAATCGTTGTTGCTTGCGAGGTAACGTGCCATTTATCATTTCAATGGGATCAATGCCATATACGGCGGCATGATTCTGATAATAGGCGTGAAAATGTGGGCGATGATGTGGGACCCCCGGCTCTACATACATGCGAATGATGATCCCAAAGAAACGAGAAAGTTCCGGCAAGACACTACCTCCTGAAAACATTTGGCGACATTGTTCACTGATCCCTGGGCCGCCTAGCCCTAAGCTTGCATCGTCACCGAGGGCAAGGTGTTCTGGTTTGTGGTTTTAGTATAGGAGAGTTTGCGGGCTTTGTCTATCCCTCAAGAGAGTGATTTTGGGGGCCCCTTTTGAGGGGTGGGAGAGTCTAGACTCTAGACTCTAGACTCTAGACTCCACGATGTCGGCACCCAATTCGTGCTTCAGTTCCCGCTCCATCAGGGCGGGGACGCCCTCCTTCACCGCAAGTCCCTCAAATAACACCCGGTAAACCTGCTCGGTGACAGGCATCTCTACCCCCAGTCGGTGTGCCAGCCTCCGGGCAGCGGCGGCAGTATCCACCCCCTCGGCAATGCCGCTCATCGAGGACGTTATCTCCTGCAGAGGGCGCCCACGGGCCAGTTCCTGCCCCACGAAGCGGTTGCGGCTCAACTGACTGGTGCAGGTGGCCACCAGGTCACCGATGCCGGCAAGTCCGGCGAAGGTCAGAGGCCTGGCTCCAGCGGCCACACCCAGCCTGGTGATCTCGGCTAGCCCCCGGGTGATCAAAGCGGCCCGGCTGTTATCGCCGTAACCCAGCCCGTCCGACATCCCGGTAGCCAGGGCAATGACATTCTTCAGCGCCCCGGCGAGCTCGACGCCGACTATGTCGTCGTTTACATAGGCCCTGAAATTTGGAGAGGATATAGTCTTCTGAATTCTCTCGGCGGACTCGATATTCGCTGCGGCGATCACCGTTGCCGTCGGCAAACCCTGGACAACCTCCCTGGCGAAATTGGGGCCGGAGAGGACGGCTATCCGGTCACTGAAGTCCGGCGCGAGTTCTTCGGCGATAACCTCCGACATGCGCCTGGTGGTCTCGATCTCAATGCCCTTGCTCAAACTCAGTATCGAGACGGGCTCACGGAGATGATCCCTGATGGCACTGAGATTATTCCGCACGGTCTGCGAGGGCACGGCGAGAATGGCCAGATCGGCCCCCTCCAGAGCTTCTGCCGCAGACGAGGTAGCCCTCAGTCTTTCCGGAAAGGACACGGCCGGGAGGTGGGCGGCATTCTCCCGATCACGGTTTAGTCTCTCTGCTTCATCCTCGGTCCGGGCCCAGATCATCACTTCCATGTCTCGGGCAGCGAGCATCACCGCCAGCGTCGTGCCCCAGGCGGTGGTACCGATGACGGCAACTTTCCTCATCTTTGCTCTCCCTTTAGCTCCAGCCGGCGCTCGGTGCCGGCGCGTAACCGGCCGATATTGTCCCGGTGCTGATAAATAACCAGGGCAGTGGCAATCGTCCCATAGATCAAGTACTCCACCGGCTGATACCCCAGGGCTACCAGGGGGATCAGAATCAGGATACTGCTGCCCGCCCCGCACATTGACCCCAGGGAGACGTATCGCGAAACTGATATGACGACAAGGCCTGTCGCCAGGCAGGCCAGTCCGATAAAGGGAGCCATGGCGATGAGTCCACCCAGAGACGTAT
>JALPYG010000082.1 GCA_023271215.1 Dehalococcoidia bacterium | reverse complement strand
CCCCGCTCTCAGAATCCAGGTTTCCGGTCGGCTCGTCAGCAAGGATAATGTCGGGGTCATTGGCCATGGCCCGGGCGATAGAGACCCGCTGCCGCTCTCCACCTGAGAGTTCGTTGGGGTGATGGTTCCTCCGATCACCCAGGCCGACCTTCGCCAGTAGCTCCCCGGCTCGCTGTGCTCGCCGGCTTGCCTTCACTCTCTGGAAGATCATCGGCAATGCCACGTTCCCCTGCGCCGTGAGGCTTGCCACCAGGTTGAACGTTTGGAAGACGAACCCAATCTTCCGTCCTCGCAAGATGGATAGTTCCCGCTCCCTGAGGCCGTCTGTCGGCTTACCTTCGATCTCTACCGCACCCGCCGAAGGCATGTCGAGACAGCCGATGATGTGCAGCAGGGTCGATTTGCCCGACCCCGATGGCCCCATGATGGCGACAATCTCCCCGACGCCGATGGACAGGTCAACGCCGCGCAGGGCATGCACCCACGTCTTTCCTAACTGATAGTCTCTGGTTACTCCACGTAGTTCAAGTAACGACATCCTTCCTCCCAATTCGTTTTGCAATACTCTTGTTTCTCCAAAATCTCAATTCACAGTAAATCACCCCTCCCCAGGCCATCAAGCGTTCCTTAACTGAGCCACTTTTCAAAATGCCACTATTATTCCTTCGTTAAGGGCCAGTCAAAAGAATGCCGGCCGCGATCAAAAGTCTTCGATCAATTGAAGGTTCCAGTTTAGAGCGTTGCCACTATATTTCCCCATCTTGTAGGCTTTTACCAGGTCTGCGGTACGGATACTCCTATCGTTCAGGCTCATTTTTCAACTAGAATAGACTCCGTTTCGATCCTCAATCCTCACAATTTCTCCCTTATCTAAGATTACTCTCTTGTCAGCAATCTTAATTAATCTTGATTTATGAGCGATAATGATAACCGTATTTTCTTGATATTGGCCCTTAATAATCTTCTCTATCTTTTCTTCTGTGGTTTGATCTATCGCTGAGGTGGCTTCGTCAAGCAGCAATATTGATGGCTTCTTTAGAGTTGTTCTAATGAATGCCAGTAGCTGTTTCTGGCCGCCGGACAATCTAACCCCCCGCTCCCCAATAATAGTATTCAAGCCTTGTGGAAGGTTCTCAACGAAATCTGTTATTTCTAGCTCTCTGATTACCTTTTCTATTCCTTGATCGGAGATGTTGGGATTACTATAGACGATATTGTTCTTTACTGTGTCATTAAAGAGAAAGATGTTTTGGGAAATAATCCCAATCTTCTCCCTAAGAGATGAGAGCTTGACTCTGGTTATATCTTGTCCATCAATGAGAATAGATCCTTCTTGAGGCAACTGGAGCCCCAGGAGAAGCTGAATCAAGGTTGATTTCCCTGCCCCGTTAGGACCAACTATGGCAACCTTCTCCCGTGGTCTTATGGTGAAAGTGACATTATCCACCGCCTTTTTGTTTCCATCATAAGAGAAACTAACCCCATTGAACTGAATCTCTCCACCAATATAGTTTAATGTCTCATTCCCTCTCCCTTCATGTTCAGTTGTCAATTCAAAGAATTCAAGGATTCGAGACAGGGCAACTAGAGTAGGCTGGATGGTTACACCAAATGAAGCGATAGAAACTAGGGTGGCATACATCATTCCTACATATCCAACGAAGGCCAAGTAGCCACCAATGGTAAACACTCCAGCCATTATCTGGAAACCGCTCACCAAGAGAATGAATAGTAAACCTAACGTAATTATCAGGTTACTGCTCTCACCAAATATAGTGAAGAGCATTGACTGGATAATGCCCTTGTGAACAAAGGTATCAAGCTTTTCTGTTAATTCATCACTTGCCCGTGCCTCGGTTCCAAATGACTTTATTACCTCAATTCCTGAAAAACTCTCCTCCATATGAGAGGATACCTCAGCAGCGGTCTCCATCAGCTCCCCGCTAGTGGGGGAAAGTCCCCGGTATGAGTATTTTAGCACCACAAACACGATGGGCAGGGTCAATAATGAAACGAGGGTCAATTGCCAGTTTAGATGGAAAAGTATCACCAAGATAACTACAAACTGAAGAACATTGATCAGCTCCATTACCAACGAATCGGAAAAGATAACTTTTAATTCAGACACCTCCCCCATTCGACCTAATAGATAGCCACTCTGGGATTTATTGAAGAAGGAGAATGGAAGCCTCAAAATCCGGGAGAAAACATCTTTCTGGATACGAGCCATCACCCTTTGGTTTATGACAGTAAACAGATAGTCTGTAAGAAAAGAGAATATCGTCTCACCAATATGGAGCCCCGCCATTATTAATATTAGCAAAACAAATAGAGTTACGTCCTGATCTCCCAGCAAGACATCGTCAATAACCACCATCGTCAGGTATGGAATAGGAAGTGATATCAACGAGCTTATTATGAGCAAGATAGAAGCAACAAGAATGTTCTTCCATTGCTGCCTGGCATAAGGTAGCAGTCGCTTAAGTTCAGTAAGATGCACCTTCTGAGGCTCGCTTTCGCTTTGCGAAAACATGAGCCTTAGCGCCTCTTTTAAATCTTCTTTCATTTCGGCTCCTCTGCTGAAAACACCCTTCCGTTGACTGAATCCAGCCCCTTTAGACAGCTCCTGGTTCTTACGTAACTGCTCAGCAACCGACCCCGGCGCTTCGCTTCGGGGTTATTCACGAAAGTAACTACAACCCCGTATGGACGATGCGCCGCTGTACCAAGGAAAACAGGGCGTTTGATACGAAAACAGCCTTGACAGAATTCTAGTTGCTTAGGAATCACCCATGCGCCGGGGCGCACCACGTCGCATGAAAATTGCTATTTTCTAGGGAGGTTGTCAGGCTCCCCGCCTAAGGTGGGTTCACGATCGAGGTGTGTCGCATGCTGGATGCGACCCCCACTGCTTTGCATTCTTCATACTTCAATCTTCATCGCTCTCTAACCTTCAGCCGTGAACTTTGGAACCCTTCGACAATCTCAGGACAGGCTTTGAACCTGAGTAGGTTCGTTTTCTCATATGCCTGACAGGTTCCCTATTCGCTGCTCAATATTATCCTTTCCTTACTTAATCTGGTAGTCATCAGGTATGAAATTGCAATTGCACCGAGAGAGATCGGCAAGACCATCCATACATAAGGCTGTTCCGCTATTGGTTGAATATACCGCCAACCAACGATAGGTAGCGAGTAAACAGCCAAGACAGCCCCTTGGATAAGGTATATCCTCCTAATCAACATTGCTAGATAGCTGGCAAGACTTTTTGCCCCCATCAAGAGGAGGGCAAGAAGAAACAGTATCCTGAGCTCTGTCATAGAACCAATGGCGATACCAGGCAGATAGAGGGGGAGATAGATAAGAAATACATAAATATAATATATCCCCAGGAAAAGGAGATTGCCCACGAATATATCCTTTGGGGTAACAGATAGGGAGAAGAGTGATTCAAACTACCGGTTTCTCTTCATAGATACGATATGACCGATAAGTAGCCAACCCATAAGGAGTGGGGTCAACTGAAGCAATAAAATGCCTCTATCACCTATGAGACTAACTAGAAGGGCAAATATAGAAAAAAAGAGAAGCACCGCAATAGCTAACTTGGGCCTCCTGATGAGACTTAACTCAAGGTATAGCATAGAGATCATTGTTCGTCCCTCGCGAAGCTCTCCCTGAATCTCTTCACGCTGTCTCTCGTTTTATCCTCCAAACCAAAGATTGTGGCATAGATGTCATCAAGTTTGATCTGGGTGACAGATAGATCAAACAAGCCTAACCCGCCTAGCTTCATACTGACCTCTTCAATGTTGTCAATAGAGACGAATATGGTGATATTCTTATCCTCGACCCATGTATTCTTGACAAATGGCAGATTGCCAATTCCATCAATCCTTTCAACGTCACTGAATCTTGCCCTGACAATATATCTACCAAACCGCAAGAAGAGGTTCTCTAAGGTATCACAAAAGACAGCCTTGCCTTCTCGCAAGATGATTATCCGGCTACAGATCCCCTCCACCTCACTCAATACGTGGGAGCTGAAAAATATGGTCTTCCCTTCCTCTCTCAGGTGCCTTATCAATTCGTAGAAGGTCTTTTTCTGTTCTGGGTCCAGTCCACTCGTAATCTCATCAAAGATTAGTATCTCCGGATCATTGAGTAATGCCCTGGCAAGAATCAGCCGTTTCTTCATCCCGTGCGAGTATGCTGCTATCTTCTCTCTCCTCTTCCCCTCTAGGCCAACAAACGAGAGCAAGAGGCCTATCCTTCTCTTTCTCTCTTCCTTTGCTATCCTGAGAATATGGGAATAAAGCTCCAGATTCTCCTCCCCGGTTAGTTCCTCAAACAGGCCGGGGTTCTCTAACGCTGTTCCAATCTTGCGGCCATATCTTGAGAGGCTACTCGCAGAACTCTCCCCAAAGACCTTTGCCTCGCCCTTAGATGGCTTTAGCAAATCCAATATACAGCGAATTGCAGTTGTCTTTCCTGCTCCATTTGGGCCAATGCAACCAAACACATCCCCCTTAAAAACATTAAACGAGACGTCGTCCAGCGCAAGGACACCAGAAAAGCTCTTTGTTAAGCCAACTACCTCGATTACTGGCTCTTCCCTTCCCACAATAAGATACCTCCCTGCAAACTAACCAAATGAAACGGGTTCCCTATTCGCTGCTCAATATTATCCTTTCCTTACTTAATCTGGCAGCCATCAGGTATGACATTGCAATTGCAATGAGAGAGATCGGCAAGACCATCCATGCGTAAGGGTGTTCGGCCATTGCTTGAATATGCCGCATACCAAAGATAGCTAGCATGAAAATAAGCATGGTAACCCAGCCAATAAGGTATACCCTCCTAATCAACAGTGCAACATAGTTGGCAAGACCCTTCAACGCCATCAACAGACAAGTAATAAGAAATAGTGCCCTGAGCTCTGTCGTGGAACCAACGGAGATACCAGGCAGATAGAGGGGGAAAAAGATGAGGAATACATAAACATAATATATTCCCATGGTGAGGAGATTGCCAGCGAACATATCCTTCGGGGCAACACCTAGCGAGAAGAGGGATTCAAACTGCCGGCATCTCTTCATGGATATGATTTTATCACCGAGATGTAGCCAACCAAGCAGGAGTGGGATCAACTGAAAAAGAAAAAGGTCTACATCAGGTGGTATTATGAGCCTAATTAGAACGAAATATAGGGGCAACAAGAGCATCCCAATAAATAGTATCTTGCGCTTCCTAAGGAGTTTCATCTCAAGCGATAGCATAGAGATCATTGTTCGTCTGTGTCCACCTCCCTCTCCAAATATACCAAATGAAAAATGGAAATTGCAAAATTATTTCTCTTTGCCTGTAACTATTAATTTGCCAATTCCAAACTCCATTTTGCACTTTTCATTTTTCAATTCTTATACCATTCCCTTAAATCGTTGAAGTTCCTTTGGTTATTGGGCACCGGAATTTCGTGCCTGGGATTTGAGATTTCAATGGCCGCTCTCCTTGCATTATTTATTATGTTGAAATCAACGAGTCTATTGACAATATTTCGTCGATCTTGGCTGGCAAGCACCTAATGGCCGGATATTCTTTGCAGGAACCACACTTGGCCTTCAAAAAGAAACTACGTTCTGCCAGTAAAATGGGGCCACAGAATGCGGTCAACTCTATTTTCCCCGCAAGGCGAATATGCTGAAGACTGCCAGGGAGCTTGAGCCTGAGCCGTCAGGTAGATAGACCGAAGACTGAAGGCTTTTAGGCATGAAATATGCGGGATGATTGAGCTTCAGCCTTCGGACTTCGGCCTTCAGCCTATCCATTTGATTACTCCAACTGCGACCAGCCTTTCTTCTCTTTGCCACCGATCTGAAGGACAGCATAGAGCACAACTATACCAGCTAAGCCTAACAGCGATTGCCAAACTGGTGCTCCCATTAACACACTCACAATAGCGCCGGCGATGCTGGAAAGTACATAGCCCCAAAATGCCCACTTCTTCCATGTGAATAGCGCAATAGCGAAGACGAGGCCAAGGAGGCTGAGAACAGCCATTGCAGGAAATGCCCAGCCGGGGGCATCCGGAAAAGCTTCTCTCATTAATTGGGGATCCACAAGATACCCTAGAGCCGTTGCTAGCAGCGATAGCGCGCCTCCTATTATCAGTAGCACCAGCCAAGCAGTGAGGCAACCATGACGTTGTTTCTCTTGAACCATTGTTTTTCCCTCCTTTTTGTTTCTTTCGCCCAACCTGGATGAGGCAGAACCAGAATTATGACTATTCACCACGGAGCCACAGAGACACGGAGAATTATTCTCTGGGCACAAAGGGACAATTCATAACCTCTGTGCCTCAGTGTCTCGGTGGCTAAATGGTTGCAGATTCCTTGTAGTCGTATATCTATATGTCACCTCC
>JALPYG010000081.1 GCA_023271215.1 Dehalococcoidia bacterium | reverse complement strand
TCTGGAATTCCGCCTCGCTCCACTCCGTATACAATCTTTGTGTTAGCGTTAGGCGAAATTCCGCCCTGAATTCTTCTGAGAAAGGATTAACGGTCTTGAAGAAATGGCTAAAGATCCGGAAAGATTAACAGAAGAAAAAGCATCGATTTCTGCTAGATTAACAGGGTTTCTTATTTGGCAATCGATTCTGATTCTTGCGTTTGCTGAAATAATGGGACAATCTTATTTTCTCTCCCAGGTTCTTAGTGTTTTAGGGTTAATCTCAGCTCTGATTGGGCTTGGTAATTTCTGGTCTTTGCCATCAAGGATTGATGCTTTAGAAGGACGAAAAGATAAAGGGATTAGACGGTTGATGAGACGGATGTTCCAGGGAAGGAGTCTAGGGATAGATTGCTCCATCATTTTTACTCTATTTTGGTTTTGTGCGATAAAATGGATCTTCTTCTAGGAATCTTGGCTTTTTGATGATTTTTCTTTGATGATTCTTGTGGACGAAATACTCTGGTGGGGCGAAGTTGCTATAGCACCCCTTCTTCGGGAAAACTTCAATCAAGTGGATCGGTAGATGTCATCATTCGAGGACTGTCTCGAGTATCTCAGCGACAGTGGGTAGAGACTCAGGCACCTCCCCTAGTAGGACAATGGAGCCGGGCGTATGGGGCAGTACTGGTGTTCTGACCTCTGTGTGAGAAGCTGGGATTAGACTGGTTGTTCAGGGAACTGTGTCGAACCAGCCTGGTGGAGTTCCCTGTGGAGGAGGCGGTGTTCGGCACAGTACTCAACCGCTTACTTGAGTCAGACAGCAAGTTGAGGCCCATGAGTGACTGAGGGAGAAGGTATATTGCCTTGAGTTTGAGGAGTTGAAGTTGCACCATCTGTATCGAGCACTAGACTTTCTGGATGGACACACGATGACAGTAGAAAAGGCCGTGTTGCTGGGAGGCAGAGACCTGTTCAATCTGGATATAGACCTAGTATTCTTGGACACTACCAGCACCTACTTTGTGGGCGGGGGCCAGAGGGTCTGGCAGAGCGCGGATATGGCCGGGATAAGCGACTTGATCGGGTGCAACTAATGATTGGATTGCTGATGACGCGGGAAGGGGCTCCAATAGCCCACCAAGTATTTCTTGGCAACACCGCGGACATAACCATGTTCAGGGATGCAATTGCCGATTTGGGGAAGCAGTTTACCGTATGCTGTGTGGTAGTGGTAGTCGAATAGAGGGGTAGTAAGTGAGCCTTTGCTTGGGGCCCTGGACAAGGAAAGGATGGGCTGCATCGTCGGCATCCCGCTGAGGAAGTGGAAAGCAGCCGATAAGGTACTGAGGCGTGCTGGTCGTTATCACGAGGTGGTGGGTAACCGGCGAGTAAAGGAAGTATGGGTCCATAAGTTCTATGCTCCTGCTCAGAAGGGGTCTCGTATCGAATCTTCCCGATTTGGTTTTCATGCCCCTGCATACAGTCCGCATGAATGCGTCCATTACTATAGACACTGCGATAACTCCCCATATCAGTACCTAAAATCTAAAATCTTGCGCAAAATGGAAAACTTTTTGGTTCCAGCTCGTCCGGGTCAGGTAAGACGGCCACCGGTACGGGGCTTTGCCTTTCAATCGTACATTAAACATTCTGGCTTCTTGTTGGCTGAAGGTGATTAATGCTCGCATCAAAGAAACCAGTTGGAATACCACCCTTTGCTCGAATCTGTTGAAGATAGGCATTCATCTCGTCAACAGACCCGAAATCCTACTTTGCCATTAGCTTTTGAAAGGCACGTGAATTACACACCCCATCAATCTCCGATCAGGAGGTAAGATGGATTTAATGGCTGCCACCACAGCATTTCTTGAACTTCTTCCCGCTCCCGCAGGGACATGGGTCATTTCTTCCGACCTTCGGTTTAGCCTCTGCCACCTCATGTCTGGTATCGGCTTCGTGAGACATGCCGGAACATTCGTGGGATATACGGGAAGAGGCATCGCTCTCAAAAAGGGTCCGGATGATAAAACCTGAAAGCTTCGCTGCCTTCTCAGGAGACATCTTGTCTATATCATCCGCTTCTTCACCAAACCGCTCAGGGATTTCTTTAGCGAATCTCTTTAATACAGCAGCATCAACAGGTAATAATGCACCGGTTGTCATGGAGAATTCACCATTGTCTGGAGTAATAATCCGACCCGCAAGGATAAAACCTTCCACCACCGTTTCGCTAAGCGCAATATCTATGATAAAGATACTATCCCCCTTGAGTAAGTCGTGTGTTTGGATGCCAACACCCGTCACTATTTCGTCGATAGCAAACAGCGAATAACGAGCTTGCAGCATGGCATCAAGAAGGATACTCTCGTCTGAGTTTGGTTCGATAGAAGCCCGGGCTACATATCTTTCAACCACATTCTGCCCACCCCACCGATAGTCGTAAATACAGTAGTCCATTAACACAGACATTTCGTATTCTGAATTGAGAACAAATGTGCCCCTATGATAGATGCCCAGTATCTTGCCACACTCTTTCAGCGCATTTTTGGGCAACCGATCCAGGAGAGTATCATGTAAGTTTTTCCCGGTAGCCCGAAGCTGCTGGTAGCGGGCCAATTTCTTCTCAGTTGACTTATCCATCGGCCTCCCTCCTGATCTAGCTCTGACAGAAGCAGAGAAGGCACTTTCCCTGCCGGGGTTCAACTCCTCCAAGTGGGGGGTTCATTACCTATCTGCACCTGGTAACAGAATACCACCACAGCCTGCCGTTTTGCAATCCCATGGACTTGGCAAAACTTCCTCGGACCATATCGGGCATCGGACAAAATGACGATTTGTGTGCCGGAAGCTACGATTGTCAGTCGTGGAATCGATTCATCGAGATAGCTCCTTCATAGGAGAGACTGATTTATCTTCTGTCTGTCATTACAAGTAGTCAGGGTGGCGTGGCGAGCGACAAAGCTTGACTTAAGCTTTGATAACGTGTTAATATTAACAAAAGGCTCGCAAAATGGAGGTAGTGCTCCAATGAAGAAGCTAACGATTCCGATAACGAAGAGTGCTCGTCAGTTTGGGTATGTAATCTGGCCACTTCATCTTAACGGCCAGGTAGATGCCTTGTTGGGAGGAGCTTCCAAAGTACACCTACATTTCATGGGGGCTGACCTTGGCCAAAAGAACGTAGACTGGCGGTATCGCCGCATTTCGATTGGTTATAGATGGACACGTCGTCTCCCAAATGAGGTGTCCGAATACGTGCTTACCTTAGCAGATAAGGATACGAATAAACTAATAGTGGAATGTCAATGATCTCGATTCCATATGCAGCATCGACTAGCCCACAAATAGCTGAGCTTCCAGATGGAACGACAGCCAGACTCTTAGACAGCGGCATGCTGTACTACGAAGCCTCAGTAGCCGGCTCTGCCGAGCGCTATGGTAGAGGAGAAACGTCGCACACCATACACGTATGGTGGGCAAGGCGCCCCCACAGTGCTATGCGCTCGCTGGTCTTTGCGTCCTTGTGTAAAGATAAGTCTGCCGACACCCTTCTTATCTTGAAACAGATGGGGTGTGCCTCGGTGGTTCCTCAACGGATTGTCACAAAGGCCAGAAAGATTCTTGAAATCCAGTACGAGCGCCCTCCACGACTACTTGACATGTTCGGGGGTGGTGGCACAATCCCAATGGAGGCTTGTAACTTAGGTGCCGAAACGTATGCGATTGATGCTAACCAGTTGTCTGTTTTTATCCAGCGTTGTAATTTGGTCTACTCGCAAGATCTTTCTGCCAAAGATATTGGCAGGATTATCAGGGCTTCGGGTAGGCGTGTTCTTACTCAACTCACTGAAGAGACGATACCCTTGTTTCCCTTGCGACAGCAGATACTGATGGAGGATAGGCAGGTGGAGACCCGGGGGGCGAGTCAAGTGCCGAGCGGCTACGGGCCCAAGAGTCCTTACGGTTATCTGTGGACTTATAGCATGGCATGTCCCTCATGCGGGCACCGGTTCTATCTCTCTAAACGCCCATGGTTATCTAGGAAGAAGGGCAGGAGAACGGCGATCATAATTGAAAACGGTGATGAAAGGCAATCCATCAAACTTGGAGAGGTCGCGGAGAATTACAGAATCGATTCAGTTTGGTGCGGCAACAACGGCATCGTACAATGCCCGAAATGCAACACCAAACATACGGGCATAGATATCCGAGAGTGTCAGGATGAAATAGTGGCACTAGTGAGACGTGCTGACGAAAAAGGCAAGGAGTTTCTACTTGCTACAGCCGATGCGCTTCCACCTCTGGCCGAAATAGAGAGGATGGAGCGTTTCGTCTTAAGGGAACTTGGAGTCGACCTCCCAAAATCACAATTACCTCGTTGGTCCGGTATAGTCAATCCTGCAATCTATGGTGTTCAAACACACGCTGATTACTTCAACCGCCGACAAAGGGTTGCTTTGCTTCTTTTGATTAAAGCACTTAGAGATGAATATGCACGAATAAAATCTGAGCAAGACGAGGGAACGGCTCGGTATGTAATTAGCCTCTTGTCGAGTCTTATTGACCAAATGGTGGATTGGAATTGCCGCTTTTCCATGTGGATCCCACAGAATGAGCAAGTCGGACGTGCTTTTTGTGGTCCTGGTGTTTCAATGCTTTGGGATTATGTCGAGATCGACCCTGTGTTAGCCGGTCCTGCGAATCTCTGGGCTAAATTGGCTCGTATCGTATCAGGCACAAGGTCTATCTTGGAGTACCCATATACTCCCCATATCCAGCATGGGTATGCTCAGGCTTTGCCGTTCGAAGATGAGTTCTTTGACGCGATTGTCACAGATCCTCCTTACTACGATAATCTATACTATAACGTGCTTGCAGACTTCTTTTATGCTTGGAAACGGCTGCTCCTTCAAGTGATAGAGCCGGACCTCTTTGCACCGGGAGTGACGGACAGCAGTTATGAGCTGGTGGCATCTAAGTTCCGAAGTGGAACACCTGAAAAGGCACATCTAGACTACTGTGATCAACTGACATTGGCGCTACAGGAGGCGGAAAGGGTACTAAAACCGGATGGCATCTTTGCTTTTCTGTATACCCATAGTTCCCTAAAGGGTTGGGAAGCACTCGTGAAGTCGTATCGAGCTACACACTTGGTAATCACGAGTGTTCAACCTCTAAGCATAGAAAGGCGACAACGGCCTCGAGCTATGACATCTGAAGCCGTAAATACATGTCTCACTTTTGTTGCTCGCAAAGCGAAGACGAAAAAACCTGATGTGTCAATCAGTCAAGTTAAATCCAGACTGGCAACTATTTGTCAGGACTTTGCACCAAATCTTGCGGAGTCCGGCTGGAATGAGACGGACACGGCCCTTGCTGTGTTCGCCAACGGCGCTGGTATGCTTGCCAATGCCAGCAGAGTGAAAGATTGTGGTAGTGACTGTGAGGCTCTTCGTGCACTCGAAGCGGTTGTCAGAGAGAAGCTCCCTGCCTTTTCCCTGAAGGACAGAGAATCATTGTGAGAGACCTACATCCCTGCTGTCCTTCGAACGACTTGGATTTTGGTATCAATCTTCAATGCCTTAATCAGCTGCTTTACGGCTGATTTCTGGTCAAGAGCTTGAAGTCTTTTCTTCTCTTCTTCCCAGTAGCGTATTTGTTCTCTAGCTTGTTCACGTAGGGGTACGTTTGCGGCTTCTACAGCGCTCTCCCAGTCGGCACCGAGCTTGCCGGTTATCTTAAGAACCACACGGAGGATTGCAGACCAATAACTGGAAGCCCTTTGGGAGATGCCTTGACCGGTTCTCAGATTCTGTCCAATTTGCCAGAGTTCCATCAGACTATGCTGATTGACTTGTTGGCTACGAAGCATGAACACTATATGAGTATACGATAGCAATGTTACGTTGTACTGAATGGCCTGTGAGTAAATCTGACTATTGGTGCTGGGGTACTGATAGAAAGGAGCTACCAGACAGGCGTAATCTGCCCCCTCACGCCATTCGTTTAAGGCACCAACCTTGAAGTCTTTTTGATTCTTCGCAGTACGACTCAGGCGGAAGGCCTTCGCATCACCCACCAACTGATAGGTGTCAGCGTTCGCACGGACATCGGCCGCACCACTATGTTCGGCAATCATCTCAGCACGAAGTCCAAGCTCGGTTAATGCTCTGGCAAGCAACGCATCACAGTATTTCGCATACAGCTTCTCTTCCGTAGAGTCATGCTCAAAGCATTCGGGGATTACTCCTGCATAATCAAGGTGCTCCAAAATGTCTTCAATAGAGCAATCACTCAGTGCGGCCTCTAGCTGATTTGCTTTGTCCGGAAAACTCAAAGAACTATTGCCAGAAAGCTCGATCACTCTACTAATTGCTTCACTATGTTTCATGCTCTCTTCTACGTCCACAGGCAGACATACCGTGGTAAGTCCTCAATTCAGAATAATAGCAGTTAATAACT
>JALPYG010000079.1 GCA_023271215.1 Dehalococcoidia bacterium | reverse complement strand
TCTAACACTGTCAAGTTATGCGGTTTTTTCCTCTAAAGCTTCTTTGTCTTTTTCCTCAATGCTTGTAGGTATGATTCGAACGACCATTGGCAATTGCACACTCGTACCCTGGGACCAAATTGACGAGGCAATACCAGGTGTCTGATGAACCGTCTGTTGGTATGATGCTAATCCACTCGTTTCAGATGCGTTCACTCTCTCATCACCCCCTTGATACTCTAGTATGTTTGATTGGTACAGATGTATTGCTCTACTGAGATCTTAATATCCATCCCTCCTCAATAACTAACTCCTGATGGCCAGGGCTGGGCACAGGTACAACAGGAGGGCCGATTGTAACCCGAGTTACTTGTTTTACTGTGCGGAAGATATGCGTCATCACCTCAGATTCAATCGCAGCTCTTATAAAAGTTCCAGTATTCGATTGCTGCTGTCCTAGAAACGCCTCAGGGCTGTACGGGGTGTTCATGTCCATTAGCCTTTCATACTCACTATACAATTCCCACATTGACGTTTCAAGGTCGAGTGATGCATCTGTCACCTTAAGCCCGATTTCTTTTGCCTCTTTGCGCCCAACTAGATAGTCATGAGAACCGAGTTGTTTCGCCAGCATATCCACTATGCTGTCTATCTCCTGCTGCTCACCCATGTGGAGCCTCAGAAGTCCAGTTGCTAACTTGACGATCTGTGGCCTTACCCTGTAGGCAGCGCCGAGAGCAAGGGGAGCATATGGATTCATTCTGCCAAGATTATCCAGTGCAGCAACCAACCCAGAATCATCCCTTAAACCCACTTCATTTTTGCTAGATCAATGAACGACACTATATCCTCCACATTCATCGGTAACATATGTTGCGGTGCTGGTGGTGCCCCTGGAATTGGAGGATTAAACGGAGTGGTAGTTGAAGGGTCTATCGGCCCTAGCTGCCCAAGTCTCCCCATCACAATCTCATCTGCACCCAAACATATCAACGTTCCACAGCTCCACGCCTTGTATGGCACCAGCACGCCAAATTCCTTACAGAATTCCCGGATGAGATGCACTAATCCCCACCCAGCGACTGTTATGCCGCCTGTAGTATAGAGAAACAGGTCAACTTTTTCCGACGCAGCTATCTGGCGCAGATGGCTAAATATTAGGGGATGGCAGTCGTGAGCTATCCTCGTCTGTAGGTGCTGCCTATCGCCTGTGACATAGCAGATAACTTTACTCTTTCTCGCTTCTTGAATCTGGCCGATTAGATGTCGCCGGCGTTCCAATAAGGCGCTATCTTCATCAGGTGTGGTCATCTCAGTCAACCTCCCGAGCACATAAAATATTACCACTGCAAAGACAGAATATCAATAGCGGGAAGTGAGTGCTATGTCACAAAAAGCCAGATTGTGCGGCTGGCGGCACCCCTTTCCTAAGATGGGCGCATCTTGGTATCATCCCGAGATCCATTATAGTTCTAGAGGAAACCACTCGTTACTGCACTTCATACTGGTCATCGTAACCTCGTCCCAACCATCCCTATTTCTGCTCTCTGTGTACTCATAAAATCCTCAAACCCATATTTCGCCCATGCCTTCTTGCCGGTTTGGTTTCTTACGTGAACGCCTAATTGTACGTAATCAAGTTGCTTGCTTCTAAACCAGATGAACAGTTGTTCTAAGAATATCTTGGCAATGCCACATTTTCTCAATTTCTCTACCACAAACATATCGTTTATCACGCCTATTCTTCTTATTTTAAATACAGGTGGTCTTGAAGCACTTTCCCCAAGTGCGTAGCCCACGATTTCGCTATTTTCCTCAGCAACCAATAGTAGCCGTTTAGGAGAGTAAATACATGTTTTGAAAAACTTAAGATAGACAGCTTCGACGTCTTTGGCGGCGGTGAAATATGGGTCAAGATTTTCGTGGTATTTCAGTAAAGCCACCGCAAGTTCAGTGACTCTTGGCAAATCTTTGATTTTGGCTTTTCTTACTAGCATACGCTCAGAAGGTTAGGCTCATGTTAATGCTTGACGGCCCACAGATACGCCACTGCAAAGTATCACATGGATGGTAATCAGTCAATAGCCAACCAAACAAAACAAGCAAATGTGCACTGCTAGCCACTTCCTGTTCTATGCTGTGTTGGGATTGGAACCATACCTCATCCTGGTTCTTGTGCCGATCTAACCACTTATAAAACCAACTCCTTGAGCAACCCAGTGCCGCACAAATTTCAGAAACCTCCCAATTCCGGTCGTAAAGCTCCATGGCCCTGCGGCGTAATTCTTCTTCGGATATCTTCTGCTTCATGTCCACTCTCCTCCTTTTGGGGAGAGTGGACCATAAAGAAAGCAAGTTGTGCCTTAGTACTGTCCACGATGTTATGCAAATTCCTGAGCTAAAGAGTCCACGATGTGGTGCAAATTGTCACCTAAAAGTATAGTCATTTGCATAAATCGTTACAATGGGGTTCACGGTTCACGGGTTGGTTACCTTATCTTTAAATTCAAACCGTCCAATCTTCATCAATCCAACCTTGAACCTTGAACCCCAGAACTTTGAACCTCCCTCCCTAGAAAATAACCTTCGTAGTGGCAATTATGCTACCAGAGGGAGTTCTTGAATATCGACTTTAAGCCCCAGCCCAAGTTTACCACTGCCTAGCCCAAATTGAAGCTGAGAACCCTGATTTGAGGGATGTATGGGGACTACATTGAAATCTCAGCTTCAAAAATACCCCAATCTAGCCCAATTCTGAAGCTAAATCGATCCCTATGACGGTCAGTTGATGGTAAACCAGGGCTAAGGCCAATAGTCCCACCACAAGCCAAGATATCGTCGTCAGGGTGGGGCGAGAAAATTACAGCCTTGGGCGCTTCCTTGAGGCTATCTTGAGTCCTTGCCCCGTAACCACTAGCTACTGCCTTTACCTTTGTCCCATCTATGGCTGCCAGTCCCAGACCCACCATCCCCAACCTCTGGCAAATCTGCACCACTTGCTTGAACAGTTTCTTCAGCACCTTGATGTTACTCTTGCGAAAGTCACTGATAGTGCAAAAGTCTGGCTTCTGCACGCCAGAAAGCCACATGAAGACTACATCCTCAGCACACCTCTTGGCAATGACACGGCTAGAGCGTACCTTCTGGCTATAAGCATAAATCAGAATCTTCAGCATGGAGCTTGTCCAGTGCTTTCCTCAGCTCAGCGACCTTCTCTCGCCCCAACGGGTAATGCTTTAGCGAAAACAAGAAAACAGCCAGTGCCACAAGCGGTAGCATGGTCATACCAAGCCTGATGCCCAGAGAGACGAGGGGCTGGGGGAACACATCAGGGACAAACCCGGTCAAACCGAGGACGAGGGCGGTAGCGCCGGCGACCAAAACCAAGGCGAACCTGTCGATGAATGCATACGTACCGAAGTAGATGCCCTCCCTTCTTACGCCCGTAATGGTCTCATCCTCATCTATCACGTCGCTGAGCATTATATCTCTAACGAGGGTTGTTCCCGAGAGGGCGGCTCCGAGGAAAGCCATCACCACCATCGCCTGCAAAAGATCGCCTATTACTAAAATTGGCAGGAGAAATATGACGTATAGAGATACGGATAAAAAGAGCGTCTTCTTCGAGCCGAAACGCAGGCAGATTTTCCACCAAACTGGATAAAGTGCCATTGCGACGATAAATTTAGTGAGGAATAAATAAGCCATATCCGGCAGGCCGGCGCCAATCACATACACTACCCAAAAAGGAACCATCGCCGAAAGCCAACCCCAGATGAAACTTATCATTAAACTGGCAGACACAAATGTGAAAAAAGACCGGTTGGTAATAGTGAGTTTAAGTGACGTAATGAATGGTAGCGCCTTTTCTATGCTGAACTCCCTTCGTTCCCGACTTCCAAGCAAAGAAAGAAGGAAGGCCCCCCCGGCGCCGAAACCAAGAATGGCACTCGCCCCGGTCCACCCGCCGAACTCCCCAAATCTCCCGGCTAGGACGTCTACGAGTAGTGGCATCGCAGCAAAAGCGATTATTACACCGACCATCGCGGCAACCTGTCTATAAATAGACACCTCGGCCCTCTCTTTAAGCCCCTCAAACATCTCCGGAAACAGCGATATATACGGAACAGCAACCAAAGTGAATATGAAGTCGAAAAGTGCTATGATGATTAAGAAATAGAAAAACATCCGGAGATCGAAGATCACTACCAGCGGTGCGCCTCCGGTGGGCGGGGTCCAAACTAGAACGAAGAGTAATACCATGAGTGGCGTACCGAACAAAATAAATGGTATCCGGCGCCCCCACCGAGAGCGAGTTCTATCCGAGATGTGTCCAGCGAGCGGTTCGTTTACGGCGTTCCAAATGCCGTAGGAAATCAAGAAGGCAAGACTAACCAGTGCTGGAGCAAGGTGGACCACATCAACATAGAAAAAAATCAAATATGTACCTATCGCATGGAAACAAATCGCCACACCGAAATTGCCAAAGCCATAGGCAATCTTACCCGGTCTTCCTTTCAAGTAAATCAATTCAACCTCCTTACACTTTTTAAAAACTTCCTTATAATCGGTTTCGCTTTTGTGGCACCGCTTATCCTTTTATCTTTCGAGCACTTAAGAAATAGATTCTAGGCTAAATGAGTACTTATCTGCTAAAAGATTGATAATGAGTCCCGTCCAACCCACGAAGTGCTTAGCCGGTTTGGGAGGCAGTAAATCTATGATGTCGCCGGTATGGGGAGAATAAAATTCAAAGAAGTGTCCTCTCCTGGCATAAAGGTCTATCACCATCCTTATAGTCTTATCTCTAAGCTCATTGGCTAGCTCATCATAACCGTATTTTCTCAGTCCCAAGTAGACCACATAGTTAACGTTAATCCACACAGGACCACGCCAATATCTTAGTGAGAATTTTGGGTCGTTTATAGCTACACTAGGAATCGGGTATGGGGTCCAGAATTCTTTCTCATCTCCAAGATGCTTTATTAAAGCCTCAGCATGGTTTCTGGTGGCTACTTCGGCAAAAAGTGTCAGGAAAGCCGCTGGAGTTGGAACTTTAATAAAGCCCTCAGTACCCAGGTCATAGAAAAAGCTATCCCCTTGATCCCACAGGTGACTACGAATTTGCCTTATCAGTGTATCGGCTCTTGTTTCAAAAATCTTTGCGTCGGAACTTAATCCTAGAACTTTTGCCATTTTTGCCAAAGCGGACATTTGTACGACTAAGTAGCAGTTTAAATCTAGTGCTTCAATGCTTCTTATGTCGAGATTTCCCAGCCTGTGGTGTGGGAAATATCTAGAAAAATCAAGCCGAACTTCCCCCATGAAAATTCTCAGAGGTCTTATTATCCAAGGGAGTCCGGG
The DNA here is from genome assembly GCA_023271215.1 of Dehalococcoidia bacterium. GTDB lineage: Bacteria > Chloroflexota > Dehalococcoidia > SZUA-161 > SpSt-899 > BS503. Next base: position 1,184 of record JALPYG010000079.1, on the reverse strand, counting down.
CGCTTGATTTTCCCTAATTCCGTCAAATCTAGGCGAGTCGTCCACACCACTTTCGTCCGAGCGGACCCAACTGAAAAGACCCTTCTCACCAAAGCTTCGGGTCAAGTGGAGCCATTCGTTGAAGAGCTTTAGTTTGGGATAGAGCTTGGAAATGAAATGCTTATCCTTAGTTTGCTCATAGATCCTCCAGGCTGCCCAAGCAAGTAAGGGCGATTGGGTTATAGAACTCTTATACCTTGGCGCAGCAATGTGAGGTATCATTCCATTCTTAAGTTGAGTCGAGGTATGCGTGAGAACTATCTCTTTCGCTATCTCTGGATTTATAAGCAACCAGATTTGGCTTATAAAAGCGGCATCCCAAAGCCAAGACTTCTGATATCTTCCACCGGGAACAGCGTAGAGACCTGGCAAGTTTCCAGAGGGCTTCCTTAAGTTCATGAGTAGTTCTGAGCCTATCGCCTCGCAGGCCTTGTTGGCTATAGGGTCCTCTATTTTACGGAGAAGATCGTCCAGAGCCCCCAAGGGTTCAGCACGATAAGCTCTTTGATAATCAGCTTTTGTAGACACCATATTTATCCCGGGCTTCTACCAGCGCCAGGATGTTCTCCTCGGGTATGCCTAACCCCAGGTCGCATCCCGGCCCTAAAGCGAAGCTGCAGCGGTCCTTGGCTATCTCCACGGACGTTTTAACCATGGCCTCGACCTCATCAGGGGTGCCCATCAACATCGTCTGGGTTTGGTCTATGCCAGCCATGATAGGAAATCTGTCACCGAACTTGCTCACAGCCTCTTCTAACGGGTAATCCGAGCCCGGCCACCAGAACTGGAGCTCTCCTATGTGCTCGCCGAGTTTGCCGGTGATGAAATCCAGATCCGGCCTCGGACCGCAGATATGGGTAGTAACAGGCAAATGGCGGCCTAGCTTCTCCCTTATCCTCTTAAAAGCCTCCAGCTCGAGTTGTGCGACTTCCTCATTGAACTCCCTGGGAAGTAGCTCCCTATCGAAGGTGGTCATAGCCCAACAGATATTCGTCAAATTGGGCTTCATGGCCTCGCAACATCCCACGATGAAATCCACCGTCCAATCGATCATAACCCTCTCTACTGCTTTGAAAACAGCTTCAGGAAAGAAGACGACGTCCCTTAGAAGTTCTTTAACTCCCACGATAAGGGCCAGATTGGCC
>JALPYG010000008.1 GCA_023271215.1 Dehalococcoidia bacterium | reverse complement strand
GCACCGGTGGAAGGGGGGAAAAGAAAATGTTGGTCTGTAAGGTGTGTGGTAAGAAGTTTAAGAGTAAAGAAACTCTGGGCGGACACATGTCCGGCGCTCATCCGCAAAACAATGCCAACAATATGCCCAAGACCAATGCTCCAAAGTCCATCAAGGCGGAAGGAGTGGAGGAGTCGTCGCAAAACTTCGCGGAAGGGGTGGTTGAGGCTGTTTCGGAGGAGCCGTCTCAGCCCGCGGATGAGGGGCCTGGCAGAATGGAGAGTATCCGCAAGCTGCGAGAGCAAGGGTACAGTGCTGGACAGATAAAAGAGGATTTTGGTTATGCCCGTTCAACCGTAGACCAAGTATTCGCCGAGTTTATTGAGCCAGAAGCAGAACTGGATCAGGGTAAAGAACAGGAAACCATGCCGGCGGTCTACAAGAAGGATGATCGCCCGAATCCAGAAGTGCTGCTACGCCGCTACGTGGACGGCAGCTACGAGGATGAGCTTGATCTGAGTTTTATATTCACCAGGGTGTCGTATCTACTGGTCATCCAGAGTGCGTATCCACTAGTTGGATACGAGTGGGTGGACATGTTCCGCTGAACAAAAGACAATATTGTTACCTCGATAACTCATAGCGAGCGTGTAGAGGTGCTCGCGCTAACCGGGCCCAGGGGCCACGGAGGATGGCTTGACTTGGTCAGAAGGATCGGTCATAATAGTCGAAAGGTCAGTTAGATAGACGGTCAGATGAGTGGGTTCTCTATTCTCTCCGCTAGCGATGCTGAAAATTGGGTCTAGTGGTATCTGACCGGTGACCCCCTCCCCCTCCCTGATGGATAATGGGTGAGTGCCTAAGTTTATGTGACCGACCGAGAAAATGACCGAGGTTAGAGATGAAGCAGCTTCCCTTTCAGACCAGGATGGAGGTTCTGGACTTTTATCTTCAAGGTCTCTCCGCTGACAAGGTATCAGAAAAGACCGGGGTTTCCAAAGGGGCAGTCATATCCATTCTTTTCTTAAGGAAGCCAGAGAGGGAAAATACCCTGAGCTAGGGCTTAAAGGTAGGATTGACGAGCTTCACAACGTGGCAGTGAGATTAAGAAAGCAGAGCCTGGACCTGACTCAGGCGAGGCTGGGGTTTAGCTTTCTCCAGAGGCTGCTGGCTATGGGAGTTGAACCGGATGGGCTTGAAGAATGGATTGCATTTTGCTCAGAAGTAAGCCCTACCTTGCCGGAGGATTTCGTCCCGGCAGCTATGGAGCTGCTGAAGATAAAAGAGGAAACCGGCCTGAGCTACACTGATCTGTCGTCTCAAGTAAGAGAGCTTGCCGAGGAGCGACAGAGGCTTATCGAGGCCATAGGAGACCTGAAGGCAAGCGAAAAGAGATGCAATGAGCTCAAGGTCAAGATGGGTGTGATGGTTGGCTTTGTAGGCACCATGCTAACAAGTGCTATGGCTATGGTAACCGGGCAGCCAATGATGGCACCGGGCAAACCGTCCACTTCTACGTTGCTGTCTATCGCCATCTGGCCGTCCGGCGAGATTAAGCCGGTTCTGACAGCTGACCCACCTGGGCAAGTGGGAGTGATTGTCGTTACCTTTGAGGAGTTTGAGCGAACTGCGGTCAAACTCAAGAATGATGTGCAGAGCGGCGAACTCACGCCCAGTGTGGAGGATGAAATTCTAGGGCTGATATACAAAAATTTGGGTAAAGGTCATCGTGAAAGCTGAAGCTACCAGTCTGCACTCTCGGTACAGCCTCAGAGGAGCGCTGTGAATTCCGAATGAAGCTAGAAAATAGCTAACAAAAAGCTAACGGACTGAATCAAACAGGATGTCACCAGATGGTATTTTAGCTTCAAAAACACGGTTTGGCAGTGGACGCAAAAACACCAATTCGTATCTGAAAGCACCGTTTGGGACACCTGAGGGCAAATTTCGAGAGCGGCACCTTAAACCACTCGGTCACCCCTCCCATGAAGTTGCATAACCCCGATCTCTAGTTTATACTATAATGTGTCTCTCGTGCAATGGGTAACCTTACAACGAAAGAACGTTTCATTAAGGAGGCAGGGATGTACAAAAGAATACTGGTACCGTTGGATGGTTCGGAATTATCGGAGTCCATTCTGAAGCACGTCAAGGCCATCGCTACCGGATTTAGTGTTCCGGAGGTGATCTTGCTCAGGGTAGTAGAGATTATCGGTCCCCCTGACGGTTATGAGACGACCGAAGACTGGCGCCGTGACACCCAGAAGAAGGTCGAGGCTGCAGCTACGGGGTATCTATCTCAGGTAGCTGCAAAGCTGAAGCAAGAGGGCATAGCCGCGCAGACTGTCGTCGTCCGGGGTCGGGCCGCCGAAGAGATACTGGATTATGCCAAGAACAACCAGGTGGACCTGGTCATTATGAGTACCCACGGCAGATCCGGTGTTTCGCGTTGGTTCGTTGGTAGCATCGCCGAGCGGGTGGTGCGTTGTTGTGTGGCCCCCGTGTTGGTAGCCTCGCCGTCTGTGTGCCGGTAGTTTCCAGCAATATGTGGGTTCGCTACCTGTGGGGCAAGGTAGTTGGCCGGAACTCAAGGAGCTCGCCACGAGAGGATGGATACCCGGTTAGTGATCCATCCCGACCTCTCAGCCATCCATTCTCCAGCGGGTGGCTCAGAGAACCCCGGAACCTGGCGCACAAAGGCCGAAACACTGACCCCGCCGGCAGTGGCGGTGATGACGTAATCCTGATGGGCCCTGACATATATCCAGGTATTCTTGCCTCCGCCGGGTCGGAAGGGACTCGTTACCTTATCAGTGTTAGGTATCAAGACTATTTCCTCATCCTCGTTTGGATATTCCTCGTTTAGATACTCCTCGTTTGGATACTCCTCGTTTGGATACTCCTCGTTTGGATACTCCTCGTTTGGATATTCCTCGTTTGGATATTCCTCTATCTCCGGCGGGTTGAAAAAGACGATAGTGTAAATACCGGGGTCGGTAATGTCCACAGAGATATAATTGTGATCCCCGATTGACTCCGCCGTCGCTAGGGGCTGCTCCTCCGGCCAAGCATAAATTCTCCCCGCAGCCTGAGCGGTGAACCCCTGCCAGATACCCAGCTTCGTCAGCCCTGCAGGGCTATACGCCCAGTTAATCCTGAGCTCGCCCTCCTTTACATGGTGAAGCCGCATTAAGTATCCCTGGCCGGCACGAATGGTGCGCAGGGCAGGGTCCCGAAGGCCGGGATCGACATACAGTTGGTCGAAGGGAAGAGCAATGGTCGCTGCACGGATATCAATGATGGGCCTGAGGTCATTGACAGTGATCTCAGGAACGGTATAATGAGGGCTAAGCGCATCCGCCCCGCGAATGAGATCGGCGATTACTCTCTTTACGCCGGCCTCAGCCGCATAGCCGGCCATCACCTGCTCCCGATTGACTAACTGCCTGCGAAAACCCGCACCAAGAAATGGCACCAGCAAGGCCACCAGCAGCGACCCCACGATCAGGAAAATGAGGACGTATACCAGGGCCTGCCCCTGCTCATGAGTTCTCAGTTTGGAGTTTGGGGTTTTGGGGCATCCTCCCTCCGCCCTTTTTCCTTCCCTCAATACTCGATACTCCATACTCAATACTCCCGCCGTTGGGCAACGAGCATTTTTGCGCTTCGAGATACATTCCCTGCGGTAGCCGTAATGTGCACGCTGACTATGCCATCCCGAACTTCAAATTTCACATCTTCCTCAGTTAGAATGTTTCTCGCTATCCTGAGGGTGGATTTCACCACACCATTACGCCTTTCCTCTCGAATCAACGAGGTGTTTTCGGCATCATAGCTATAGGTTACCGTATATTTCACCGGCAGCTCGCCGGTGTAATCGTACCACTGAAACCTCACGTATTCCGGACTGTCCCGCATTTCGTAGTGCCGGAAAGCCTGACCGTCCCTGATAAGCCAGCGGCGCACAATGTCGAGGTCGTGCACCACCGCCAGTTCGTTATCCAGCCGTGGTCCCAGCCGCATCATCAGTTGGGTGGCCGGAACCATAAGGGCAATAACCATGGCGCCAATCGTCATAGCTATCACTATCTCTACCAGAGTGAGTCCCTTTTCCCGTCCTCTCATCGCCTCACCTTATACCCTTCCAACTGCAATGAGCCGTGATGACCGGTGACCGTGATGGTGACCCGCTGGAGAATGACCTCGCCGCCCGGGCAACGTTCGACACCGTCTATAACATATACATAGATATCAAAACCCGCAGGATGCGAAATAAGATCATAGTCTCCACCAGGACGAAATTCCTGTCCCTGGATGCTCTCCATCTGGGACTGAGCAAGCTCCAGGACTATGGAGCGGTCACGGACACGATCGGCGCTGGTTATCGCTGCCGATAGCGCCGTGAACATAGTGGGTATAATTATGGCTATCAAGGCCAGGGTTACCACTACCTCGATCAGGGTCTGACCTTTCTGTCCGCCGGAATGGTTGCGGAGGCTGATTTCGCGCCGCATCATTTCCATCGTTGTCACCGATCCTCGCAGGGAGGGCCCATTCTTAATATCGCCGTCTCTAGATCAACGTAATCCGGTGCGACCTGATGGCTCAATCCTTGACGTCTGGGGGAAGAAGATTCGGGATGGTATCCTTGATAGGATAGCGCACTGAGCAGTTGGCGCAGTAAAGAGAGCCGTTGATCACCTCCTTATCATCCTCCTCCTCGACAGTAAGTTCGAGAGAGTTCTTGCACATCGGACAGGCCAGTATATCCATGAGTTCCTTTTTCATTGTGGTATCCTCCGTATTCCCTTTCATTTCCTCCATGAACTCTGTGGCTATAAATCGCCGGCTGAATTAATGATCTCCACATTAACCGGGCAGATCCCACATCTCTGCTCCCGACAGAATGTCTGGTAGAGATGGATCAATCCCTGCTGACGTCGCGCTGAGTTCACCGTCTCCGGCTTCCCCGCGCCCCAGAAAAGCTCGCTCAGGTATCGAGTTATCTGATTTTCCCCCAGTCGAGGATAGGTTCGATACAGCTCCAGGATATGCTTCCCGATCTTCGGACGCGAATCGCACTCAGCCAGGGCGAGGGAAAATGGCAAAACCACATTCACCGTGATCTCCCGTGCCCGTCCCGACCCAATGAGGTCGGGTATCAGGAAGCCGGACTCAATCGCCGTCGTGCCTCTCCCGGGATTCGCCTCTGCTACAAGATCGGACACCCCCTGGAGCAAGCCTTGGTCCAGATAGCGATCGAAGAGGTGTCCCGCTGCCAGGAGTCGCCGCGTGGGAAAGTTCCTGGGATGCATCCGGAAGAAGTGCCAGTCGGTATAGCTCATGGCGTTTTCGACATTCAGGGAACGCCAGATATCCTCCAGCTTCGATGGCGCCTCCAAACCCCCAAAGCCGGACTTCTCCCCACATTGTGAAGGCAGCAACCCCGCCCCACCCAGAAGCAGAGCCTGGAGCACAAGGCTTCTGCTACCGAGCCCCTGTTCCTGAGCGATGCTCTCCAGGACCCGCAGCGGCAGCCGGCGTGCCAGTTCCTGAAAGGGCTTCTTATTCTTGGTGTATCCCAGAGCTCCCATCACACCCTGGTACAGCACCTCAGCCGGCTCATCGAGAATCAACCCCACCTCAAAGAAAGCCGATTTCAAATAGAACCGCTCTTCGCCACACCAATCCAGGACTTCGCCGATTCTCCCTTCTCCGCGCTGACTCCCAACGCCTCGGCAGGGGGAAATGAGAGTCATCGCGCGGAGGGAAAGCTCATCCATTGAGCCATTGAGGAAGTCGTGCAGGGGTAAGGTGGGAGCCGATTCCCCGTTTTCAAGTTGAGCCGGCCTTTTCGCATCGTCCCACAACACCACGTGGAGAATCACCCCGTTGAAATGCCGGTCGAGGTGGTGGCCATGTGCCCTCCAGTCGCTCGACTTCACGTGGAGTTCGACATCGCCCTGGAGTATCTCGTCATCAAGAATAACGATGGCTCCGAGGAAATCGGGGCCGCTATCCTTGTTCTCTATTCCGGGCGAGCGCACCCTCACCATCCGGCCGTCACTGGTAGGAAGGGCACCTTTCTGTACCCATTGACCCTTCCATATCCTGGCCAGGAGGCTTTCGGGAACTCCGCATTTATTCTCTGGATTGATACCGGTCATCGGTCACAACTCATAGCCGCAAGACGTTGCGTCTGCTACGCCTCCCTTGCATACCGGACGATCTCCCTGAGTGCCGGCCTCTTGCCGTACATCAGCAGAAATACCCTGAAGACCCTGGCCACGACCCATATCCCGACAGCAATCGATCCCACCATGATGGTCAGACTCAGGGCCAATTCCCAGAGGGGGATGGTGGTATTGGGGAGGCGCATCATAACGGTGATCGGGGCGGTGAAGGGAATGAAGGTCAGTATCCTGGCAATGAGCTCATCCGGGTGCTCGGCGATCACGGGGAACAACACCAGCGGTACTACCGCCGGCATCTGGAGGACACCTGCCCATTGCTGGCTCTCCCTGGCAGTCGAGCCGATGGAACCCACGCCGGCAAAAAGCACAGCGAACAGCAGATATCCGAGTATGAAGTAGACCAACCCCAGGACGAGCATGCTGGTGGGAATGACAAGATCGCCCAGTGCCGGTATGTTCATCGCGGCCACATTGGCAAAAATCCTGATGGTGACCATCCATACCGTCATCTGCAGAAGGCCGGCGGCGCCCAGCCCCAGTATCTTTCCCAAGAACAACTGCCTGGGGGAAACGGAGGAAAGCAATACCTCGATCATCCGGTTCTCCTTCTCCTCAGAGACGCTCTGCAGCAGGAACCCGGAGGTGAAGAATATCGAGATCATGAAGAGTAGGGCGAAAACGTAGGGGACAAAGAGCACTACCAGTGGATGGGGAATCTGGATTACGTGGCCCATCTCGTCCAGTTGCAGCGAGGCAAGCATCAACGGCTCCTTGACCCGCTGGAGCAACTGCTCAGTGACCTCACCGGCCAGAAGGTTGCTCAACAGAAAATCACTGATCTGCTTTGTTAGTCCGGGTGGGGGCGCAAGTTCGCCTTCCATGGTGAATCTAATCACCTGCCCGGTGGCGAGGTAATCTGATGGGATAATGAAAAACTCGTCGATCTCTCCGGCCAGGAGGTCGTTTTTGGCCTCAGCCTCGGTGGGGTAAGGGACAAAGGTGAGGCCGGGCTGTTCGGTGTAGCCAGTGAAGATTCCAGTATTGTCCGCATAGCCGATCTTCTCGGGCATTTCCGGCTCTGGAAAGAGCCCCATGATGAACGGATAGCCTAGCATCCCGATCAGCGCAATCAGGGGGACGCTGATGGTCATGATAAGGAACGACTTCCTCTTGATGGTCTGCCTGAACTCGTGCTTTAGGATGGTGAGCATCTTGTTCATGGCTCCTCCTTCACCACCTGAATGAATATCTCGTTGAGCGATGGGGTGGAAACTTCGAACCGGTCAACTGTGACGTCCCGGGCCAGAAGCTGGGCCAGCACCTCCTGGGACGAGGTTTTCCCGTCGAGAAAAAGCTCTACGAATTTGCCGTGATTTTTCTCCCCCGTCACGCCGGCCAGCCCGTCAAACGAGCCCTCACATTCGAGGAAGATAGAGTTGTTTCTGAATCTCGACCTGATCTCAGACAATTCCCCGTAGAGCACTGTCTTGCCCTTATTGATCATCAGGATGCGGTCGCAGAGCTCCTCCACTTCGTTCATCTGATGGGTGCTCAGGATGATCGTTTTCCCGTGTTGGCGAAGCTCCCGGATCAATTCCTTGAGCATCTCCCTGTTCACCGGGTCGAGCCCCGCAAAGGGCTCGTCCAGGATCACCAGATCGGGGTCGTGGATGATGGTGGCGACGAACTGGATTATCTGTCCCATGCCCCGGCTGAGCTGCTCTATCTTCTTGTCCTTATGCTGGAACATGCCCACCCGGTGGAGCAGGTTGTCTGTGCCTGACTTCGCCGCGCCGGGAGTGAGGCTCTTGAGTCGAGCCAGATACTCCAGCGATTCGGCCACAGTGATCCTGCGGTAGAGTCCCCTTTCCTCGGGGAGGTAGCCGATCCTGTCCTTGGTGCTCTCTCTGAGGGACTCGCCGAGAATTTTCACCCCGCCGGAATCGGGTTTGATGATATCCATGAGCATCCGGATGGTGGTCGTCTTACCGGCGCCGTTGGGCCCGACCATCCCGAATATCTCGCCGGACTTGACCTCGAAGGAGATGTCGTCGACCACTTCCTTTCCGCCAAAGGATTTGTGCACCCGGCAGACCTCGACGGTCTTCTCTCCGGGCAGCATCTTGCTGGGCGATAAACGGGAATCCCATCCCAGCGTGGTGGTGACTTCCTCCGAGGAGCCTGAACTTGACCGCTCGGCCCTGCCTCGTCTCTGGCGCTGAAGATATGAGCGCAGAGACACGGTCACCCCAATGGCAACAACGGCGATTATTATCGTATCCACATTCACCATCCAACTCTGGTGAATGGTTTCAGATGTTACGAACAGTGGAGATACTCTTCAACCAGTTTCTTGATCTCATCCCCCTTACCGTATAATCTCTCACTCATGCCCTTATCATCGTAACTTTTAAGCTTTTTGACTATCCCATCAATTGCTACCGAGGGGAAAACGCCGTCCCTCTGGTATATCTCACGATCTCCCAAAAGACATTCAGCGGACTCCCAGCACGAGGTAGGTAACTTTGCCAGGCTCTCCTGAAGTCGCTTATGCTGAGGGGAAAAGATATTCATGTCCACGTACAGTCTATCAGCCAGTTCCAACCCCCCATCCATCTCCAATCCGTGTCGAGCTGCCACGGCCAGCCCTGCCAGCAAGAGATGAACATCGGCCGAACCATCAGGGCATCGAAACTCGACCGTCTGCCGGCCGGCAGGCTCCAGGAATGTCCCCCTCTCCTGAGGATTGGCGTCTCTTATCATGTCACTCACACCTAACCACCCAAGGGGAACTCTAACTAATACGGACCGGTTTCTGTCACCCCAACTTATGTTTGTTGGCGCCTCCTGGTGCGGAACCAATCTCAGATAGGAAATGGGGACGGTATTACCGAAGGCGGTCAATGAAGGAGCCATCTTGAGATACCCCGCAATGGCCCTTCTGGCGATATCGCTTAACCGGCTTCCTTCGATCATCATGTTTTCCCCATCCCTAACCAATCTCGTATGGATGTGAAGTCCACTGCCTGCATGACCCACCGAAATCTTGGGGGCAAAGCTGATCGTTACCCCATACTTATAGCCGACCATCCTCAACACCCATTTGGCAATAACAATTTGATCCGCCGCATCTTCTATCGCCACGGGGAGAAACTCAATCTCATCCTGTTCCATTTCATGATCTTCCCCAGGAATAGCCCCTACCTCAGAATGAGCATATTTTATCTTTCCTCCCGCCTGAGCAATGGCTTGCATCGCCTCGCACCTTAATACTTCCCACTTGGAAAATGGGGATGACTCCTGATAACCCTGCTGGATCATGAGGTGATAAAGGTCCCTTCTCTCATAAAGAACGTAATACTCTAACTCGCCCATAGCCTCGAGACCTAGCCCGGTGCTATTCTTCAATGCTTCATGAGCCCTTCTAAGAATATTCTCCGGAGAGCTTGCCAGCCGAACCCCCTCGTTTGTATAGTAAGAGCAGAGTATGTCTATCGTTGGAATGGGTGAGAACGGATTCACGTAGGCAGTCCTATAGCGAGGGATAAGGTATAAATCGCTCGATGCCGCATCGATATAGGGGAACAGGCTGGAACCATCTACCCTTTCTCCCATCGACAATACTCGATCTAATTGAGCTCTACTGATAACGGCAAAATTAAGCGTCTTTAACCTGCCATCTCCTCCTACATGCCGGAAGTTGAGCATCTCGATCTTGTTCTCCTCGACAAACTTGATGAGGTCTTCTTTCGTGAATTCTTCCTGCGGCTTTCCCAAATACTGAACTATCCTGTTAGGATTCATTGCTATCTCCGCGTCGTTCATAGCTTATCCCCTCCTTCTAGACTGCTCAGGAAATCGTTCAGCACTAAGGCCATCTATTATGACACCTCAACGCGGCCGGCATTTAGGTCTATCCTTAGATATATCCGATTCTCGGCATCTTCAAAGTCGGGTGAGATGTAGTAATCGCCCTTCCTGGGGAAGCGGCTCTCGTCTATCTCCAGGACACCTACGTTGAGATCCACCTCAATTCGAGCAGCTACCCCTTCGGGGATGGTTATCTGGATATTGGCGGCGTTGGCCTCGATGAACATCCGCGTGATTCCCTCACCAGAGGGCATCCTGACCTTGCAGTTGCCGGCGTTCAGTTCCAGGTCGAGCCGCGTCACCTTAAGATGGCGGAGATCGAGCGCCACATCTGCGGCAGCCGAATTAACCTCAAGGATTAGCGGAATACCCTGGGTGAGCTCGACCTTCCACTCGGTCCACCCCGCTCCCACCCTCCTCCAGGGCGGTCGGCGGTCCCAGGTGCTGTTCAGACGAAGGTTCCCCACCGTATCTTCGCGACGGAAATCCGCCGTCAGGCCATTCCATCGGGAGAGGGCCTCCACCAGATTCGGGGAGTCTGGTGTGAGGGCAGACAAGCGGAGATGTCCAGCCTGGAAATCCACATCAACAACGGCTTCACGGAGGTCGCCCCGGGGCTCTGAATGGGTGATGATGACTTCCTGACAGGGAGGCATCTGATATTGCCAGACAGCTACGCCCAAAAAGGCGCCCAGCACCACCACCAGGACCGTTGACAGCCAGGGCTTATGACGGCCGACGATATTAAGTCCGATGACGATAAGTATCACCGGCCAGAATCTCCACAGCATCGCCCACAGTCCCCATGGGAGAACGTTAAAGTTCTGTAAAAGGAGAACCACTCCCAGAAGAACCAGAATAATGCCCCAGATGGAGATACGATGCTTCCTCGGCGATTTCGTTTCACTCATGGCGCCTCCTCCACGTCGTCAGAATAAACAGCAGACCAGCGCCCACAAGTAATAGTGGCCACAGTCTGATCAAATCGAACCAGAAGAGGTTGAAATTCTCTACCAGGAAAGCGAGGCCCGCCACGATGAGGACAGTACCTATGAGTTCGCGGCGCCACCGATAAATCCCTTCCCCATCTTTCGCCTCCGCTTGCTCCTCGCCAAATGTGGAACGTATCTCTTCTCCGAGTTCGCCGGCGGTCTTCTTGATCTCCTCCACATTCTCCCGCATCGTCTCCTTGGGCTCGGTCGTCTTTGAACCCTCCAGTGGAACGATGACAGCCATGACGATGTAGATCAGGATGCCTAGCCCGTTGGCGAAAACCAGCAACACCATCACCAGGCGGACCAGCGTCGGATCCACATTCAGGTGTCTGGCCAGCCCCCCGCACACCCCCCAGATCACCCGGTCGCTTCGACTGCGATACAGCCTTTTTCCCATAATTCCTCCTTGCAGGTTACGTTAAGCGTTTAGCAGTCAGCGATCAGCTGCGAGGAGTGAAGGATTCCTTTCCTTCACTGGCGGCTTCAGAGGGAAAGGATTCCCTCTGCCCTCAAAGTTGAAGCCTGACGGCTCAAGGGCATGCTCATGTCGTTCATCCGTAAGGCGGCGCTGATGGGTGAACGCGTATCTTATGATAGCGTATATCAGGCTGTTTTTCCACTACTTTGAGGATGCATCCTGATTGATCACTGGCCTGACCCCCGATTTTCATTTAAGGCAATTCGGGGGGTAGAGAAACTTGTTTGAATCGTGTTATACTTGTGAGCAGGCGTCGCCTCTTCGAAATCATGCGTTTATCCACACTTTTCGGCAAGACCTTGCGGCAATCTCCGGCGGAGGCCGATACCGCAAGTCATCAACTGCTTCTCAAAGCAGGGATGATCCATCAGGTGGCAGCGGGCGTTTATGCCTATCTGCCCCTGGGATGGCGTGTGCTGCGCAAGATCGAACAGATCATCCGAGAGGAAATGGACGCCGCCGGCGGCCAGGAGGTAATGCTGCCCGTGCTGCAGCCCTTCGAGATGTGGCAAGAGACCGGACGGGATCTGGCGTTTGGAAAATCCCTGTTCACCCTGACCGACCGGCGGGATCGTGATCTTTGCCTTGGTCCCACACATGAGGAGATCGTAACAGCCCTGGCCCGTTTGAATGTGCGAAGCTATCGAGATCTGCCGATGATGCCCTATCAGATACAGACCAAGTTCCGGGACGAACCGCGGCCCAGGGGAGGGTTACTGCGCGTGCGCGAGTTCCACATGAAGGATCTCTACAGCCTGGACGTCAGCGAAGAAGCGCTGGATCGAAGCTACCAGAAGATGGTCCGGGCGTATAATAACATCTATGCCCGCTGTGGGCTGCCGGTAGTCATGGTCGAGGCCGATAGCGGCGCCATAGGCGGCAAGGATTCCCACGAGTTCATCCTTCTTGTCGAGACCGGTGAGGATGAGGTGATCTATTGTGCGCAGTGCGGCTATGCCGCCAACGCGGATCGGGCTGCCTTCGCCAGGCCAGAGGTAGAGAACAAGGGGGAACCTCTGCCACTGGAAGAGGTATCTACGCCCGGGGTGAAGACCATCGAGGAGCTGGCGCGCTTCCTTGGGATGCTAACAGGTCAAACGCTGAAGGCCGTTTTCTATGCTGCCGATGGAGAGGTTGTCTTCGTCGTCATCCGGGGAGATCTCGAGGTCAACGAGGTGAAGCTTAAGAACGCCCTCAAATGCATCGAGGTGCGTCTGGCCACGGAGGGTGAGGTGACCGGGGCGGGGTTGGTGGCTGGTTCGGCATCGCCGATAGGACTTTCGGGGATAAGGATCGTGGCCGACGACTCGATAGCCATGGGCGCTAACTTCGTCGTCGGCGCCAACAAACCAGATGCACATCTCAAGAATGCCAACTACCCGCGCGACTTTAAGGTAGACATTATGACCGACATCGCCCTCGCCCAGGCGGGTTACAGATGCGTCGGATGTGGGGCTGAACTCCTGTCAGAACGGGGCATCGAGGTAGGGCACCTGTTCAAGCTGGGGACTGTGTTCAGCGAGAAAATGGGGGCGTTTTACCTCGATCAAGATGGGACAGAAAAGCCGATCGTCATGGGCTGCTATGGCATAGGGCTGGGGCGGCTTCTGGCGGCGGTCGTGGAACAGAATCACGACGAGAAAGGCATAATCTGGCCGCTCTCGATCGCCCCGCATCAGGTTTACCTCTGCCCACTGAGCATTGACCGTGACGAGGTAGCAGAGGCTGCAGGAAAGCTCTATTCCGAGCTTCGAAAGGCCCGATTTGAAGTGCTCTTCGATGACCGGGAAGAATCTCCAGGGGTCAAGTTCAACGACGCCGATCTCCTCGGCATACCCATCAGGGTGGTGGTGAGCCCGCGAACATTGAAACAGGGCGCTGCCGAGATAAGGCTTCGGACTAAGCGTGAAGTCGAGCTTGTTCCCTTAGGAGATGTCGTAGAGAAACTCAAGGGGATTCTTGGCTCCTCATCTACCTCTGGTCACCATAGCAAGAGGGCCCCGAGGGCGTAAGGCAGCAAAGCCAGTAACGCCAGCATGGGATGCCCTCGTTGCGTCCTGTTGTGGCTGTCCCAGCAGAAGAGATAGATGGCCAGTCCAAACGACAGCACCCCGCCTGCCAGCAGGACGGCGAGCGACCAGTACGGATCAAACCCGATAGTCCAATTCTTGGCCAACCTTTGAAAGGCACTCATGGAATAGGTGCTCGGCAAGAGCATTCCGATTCTGGCGAGGGCATCGGGCATCATGTGCGCAGGTATCATCAGTCCACCTATCATCATTGATGGCAAGAATATCAGTTGCGACCACAGCACGGTTGCCCGCGAACTGGACGAAATCACGCTGATCAGCAGGCTGATACCGATAAAAGCAAAGGCTGTGAGCAAGAAGACCACGATAAAACCGGGCCAGTTGACGGGTAGAGGTGCGTCGAAGATCAAGGGCGCTGTGGCAGTGATTACCACAGCTACAATCAGCGTATGCAGCATGGTCGTCAGCGCGGGAATAGTCAGGATCGATATCGCCGGGACACCGTTGATCTTATAGCTGCGAAAGATGCCTACTTCGCGCGCCGTTACCAATGGCTGAGGCAAGCCCAGCAACATGCTCACCATGATTGCAAAAAGGATCATCGAGGGGATCACGGTCTCGCGAAAAGCAGGATTGAGCTCGGTCACGAACATCCCCGCCATAACGTAAAAACCTAATGGGAACAGGTAGTTCATCAAGAGCAATTCTTTGTTACGGATCCCGGTGCGGAACTCAAATGAGAAGTGATTTATAAAAGCGCTCATCGGATACCTCCTGTGGTTGTAATTTCCAGAAAACGGTCTTCCAGGGAGGGTCGTTCTACGCGCAAATCGATCAGGGTATCACCCTGAGATTTGATGTGGTCAATAATGGCTGAGACCGTGGGGCCGATATCCGTGCTGAAGTAGATGCTGTACTCGTCTTTGGACACATGCCGTCTTACAGCCGGGAAAGTGATGTCAGAATCGGACAAGCTGGAGCCTTGTGTGCGGACGGAGATCTTGGTCAGGCCTGCGCCGGTCGCGGTTATGTCCAGCGGGGTGCCAGTTGCAGCGAACTTGCCACGCAGCAAAATCGCCACCCGGTCCGCCATTTCCGCTGCTTCGGCCATGTCGTGCGTGGCCAGCACGATGGTGGTGCCGCCGGCTTGCAGTTCCCGCATCAGGTTGTGCAATTCGACACGCGAAGCAACGTCGAGGCCGGCGGTAGGCTCATCCAGAAAGAGCACCGGGGGATTGTGGGCAATCGCCAGGGCGAGCACCAACCGTCGCTGTTGGCCGGCAGACAGTTGGTGATGCTGGGCACCCCTTTTCTCTGTCAGGCCCAAACGGTCTATCAAGTCGTAACGCGGGGCTACGCCGTGGTAGGCGCAGAAGAACTTCATCGCCTCTTCAACGGTGATGCTGTCCGGCAGGGCTGAGGTTTGTAATTGCACACCGATCAGGTTGCGCAGCTTACGCGACTGGTGGGCAGGGTCGACGCCCATCACCTGCAAAGATCCGCCATCGGGGATGCGCAAGCCTTCCAGACTTTCCAGCGTGCTGGTCTTACCCGCGCCGTTGGGCCCTAGAAGCCCAAAGATTTCGCCACGCTTCACCTCAAAGCTGATGCCGTCCACAGCTACGACATCACCATAGATTTTCCGGAAGTCCCTGACTTGAATAACAGAGTCGTTCATAGGAACTCCTCTCTTGCTCACAGTGATTTCTGCTGACTGTCGACTAGCGATTGTTAGAGGCATAGGAATCCTTGAAATTCCTATGCCTCATAGGGGGGCGAAGCTCCTTTTCGAATCCCGGGCACGACCGCTTACTAGGGGATTTCAGGGGAAGAATTCCCTGATGAAGGGGCAAAGCCCCTTTGAAAATCCTAAGGATAACCGCTTTTCAGGGGGTTTCAGGGAGAGAATCCCCCTGACGATCCTGATACAATGATCCCGTGAAATACTACATCGTGGGATGAGCGCTTACTCAAATAGTCCTCGGTGATTATAGGGATCTAGCTTGCTTTGTGCAAGGTTAAGCCCCGTTTTCTCTGCCAGACCAGGAGGTGGGCACCCCCAAGTACGACCAGCAGGGCAGCGGATGCTATCTGAAGTGGTCGCAGCCATGGATAGGGTTTTCTGAGGGGGGGCAACAGCCTCGGGCAGTTCGGGATGCTCAGCCGGCAGGTCCCACTCCTGCCCCGGTTCAACCCTCTGCGTTACACGCCCATCCACCGGTTCCGTTGCTTCCGGCGGCCAATCGGCAATCTCACCGGGGGGATCCTCTGCCTGCTGCACAGGTATGTCTCCCTCCTGATGCTCCGGTGCCGTATCCTCAGGGGCTGCAACATCAGCTACCTCCGGTGGTGGTTCAACGATGACATCGCCATGGAACAGCCCGCTAAAATCGCCCGCTAACAGGATCGCCAGAAGAACGACAGCCAGGGTCGTCGCCAGGCGCAACCGTTTCATGCCTGGGAGGGCGAAAGGAACCCCATCCCGTCTCGCTGGTGCTTCCGCCAGGGTGAAGGAACGTGGTGCAGATGCAGCAGGCATGCGGCGAAGCAATTGAACCGTGGCCCCCAACGAGCGAAGCTCCCACTCGCAATCCTCACATATCTCGATATGAAATTGCACCGCATCTCGTTCCAGAGACGTTAGGCAATCATCCAGATAAGGGGAGAACATCTCCCGGATCCTGTGGCATTCTCTCTTGCGCCGGCGACCGAACATCTTAATTGTCCCTCCTACTTATACAGACGAAATTCGGGGGGCAAAAGTTCCCGATTTTTGAGCAACAAGTCGCGAAGGTTGGCTCTTCCGCGATTTAGTCTCGACTTGACCGTGCCAATAGAGCTATTTGTGATCTGCGCAATCTCCTCATAGGTGAACCCCTGAAGGTCGGCCAGGGTGACCACCAGGCGCTGTTCCTCGGCCAAGCAGAGCAAATGTTGACTGATCAACTGACTCAAGTCCTCTCGCAGGAGATGGTCCTCGGGCGACTCAGCAGAACTCGGAAGCGGATTATGCTCGGGGAACATGGCGTCCAGGGAGTCCACCTGCCGTCCCCGTCTCCTTCGGACCTCGTCGGTACAAAAGCGGGCTGCCACACGAAAGATCCAAGTCCTGAAGGTGCCTCCTCTGAAACTGCCAATGGCTTTCCATGAAAGGATGAAAATTTCCTGGGTAGCATCCTCCGCATCCTGGCGATTTCCCAGCATACGCATAGCGAGATTATACACCTGCCTCTGATACCTTTCCACCAGTTGGTTGAACGAGTCCAGGTCACCATCCTTGCTTTGCTGGATCAGTTCCTCTTCGTAAGTAGGCATCTTCCTGCAAAAGCCCCGTTTGAGAGGCAGCCAATTGACTATCGGGCGGCTTTTCTCTATACTAGATTCAGTTCTTATTTTAACATATTTTGCACTTGTTAAGCGGGCAATAGCCCACCACGGAGTAACATATGAAGGCGGCGATTCGCGAGATTCTTACAACAATCCTTCTGGCATTGCTATTCTTCGTAGCTATTCGCGCGGTGGTGTGTAATTTCGAGGTCCACGGCTTCAGCATGGAGCCTAACCTGCACGATGGTCAGTTCATCATCGTGAGCAAAGCGGCTTACTGGTTTGCTGATCCTCAGAGAGGAGACATAGTAGTATTCCAAACGGACAAGCTTAATCATGGTATCATCCATCGGATAGTCGGCCTGCCGAATGAATTGATAGAGTTGCGAAATGGAGTGCTCCACGTAAACGGGGAGAAACTCAAAGAGCCTTATGTTCGAGGACATTCGGTCTCGGTATCTCCCAGAAAGGTCCCCAATGACAGTTTCTTCATTGTGGGTGACAATCGCGCCGCAACCAGTTGGGACATCGTTCCCCGAAGGGATATAGTCGGCAGGGCATGGCTAATCTACTGGCCGATAAGTGAATGGGGCTTGGTCCCGAACCACCAATGGGAATCGGAGGCGGCGGGTAAGGAACAATTGGATGCCGGAGCGTTGGGTCTGCCGTATTCGCTTCGAGTTGACGTTAGCCGGACAGGTGCGCTATAGTTTGAATGGCGGGCCGGTAGCTCAGCGGAAGAGCACCGGACTTTTAATCCGGGTGTCGTGGGTTCGAATCCCACCCGGCTCACCACTCGAGTTTGGCCCTTGATTTCCGGAACAGTTCCGATTATAATATAGGTAACAGTTTAGTTTCTCCAAAAGCTAGATTCAGTTTACCACATTTTATTAAATCTCTCAAGTACAATTCTTGGAAAAACTTACCTGTTACATATAGAAAGCCTGAATCTAAACAGCCGGCAATGGAGGTGCAATGAAGATACTTCTGGTATATCCACAGTACCCGGCCGACACTTTCTGGAGTTTCAAGCATGTTATGAAATTTGTCTCCAAGAAAGCAGCCTATCCCCCATTAGGGTTGCTGACTATCGCCAGTATGCTCCCGGAGGAATGGGAGAAGAAACTCGTTGACATGAATGTCTCCGCCCTCAAGGACAGGGATCTCGAATGGGCCGATTCCGTTTTCATTAGCGCCATGATAGTGCAGAAGGACTCGGTGAGGGAGGTTGTTGAGCGCTGCCGGAAGTTTGACGTCAAGACAGTTGCCGGCGGCCCTCTTTTCACTACCGGATACGAAGAGTTTGAAGGTATAGATCACTTTGTGTTGGGTGAGGTGGAGGAGACTCTCCCCGTATTCCTGGAAGATCTGAAGAACGGTTGCGCTAAACACATTTATGTTACAGATAAACGCCCCGATCTTACTAAGACGCCGGTCCCGATGTGGGATCTCATAGATTTCAAGCATTACGCTACCCTTTCCGTCCAGTACTCGCGAGGTTGTCCCTACGACTGTGAATTCTGCGACATCATCATAATGAACGGCCGCGTGCCCAGGACCAAGGAAACGAGTCAACTGCTGCGGGAGTTCGATGCCCTGTATGAACGCGGTTGGCGAGGCTCTGTTTTCATCGTGGACGATAACTTCATAGGCAATAAGATCAGGGTAAAGCAGATGCTCCGGGGGATAATTACATGGATGGAGGAAAAGAAGTATCCCTTCACACTGTTTACTGAAGCATCTCTGAATCTTGCCGACGACGAGGAACTGATGCGGCTGATGATTGAGGCGGGGTTCAACAAGGTCTTCATCGGACTGGAAACCCCTATCGAAGCCAGCCTTGCCGAGTGCAATAAATTCCTGAATGAGACCGGCAACATGGTCGCCGCCGTAAAGAAAATCCAGAACTTCGGCATGCAGGTTCTCGGCGGGTTCATCGTGGGATTTGATAACGATCCGCCATCCATCTTCGAAAGCCAGATCAACTTCATTCAAAGAATGGGTGTCGTCACCGCCATGGTCGGGATACTCACCGCCCTTCCCAAAACGAGATTATATAATCGCCTCAAGGATGAAGGACGCCTGCTGAAGACCAGTTCGGGCAATAACACCGATGGCTCACTTAATTTCATTCCCAAGATGGATGCCGAAGCTCTCGTGAACGGATACCGGAAGATAATGCGAACGATTTATTCCCCCGAGAAGTACTACGAGAGAATTATCACCTTCCTCGAGGAATACAGACCCGTAAAGAGGAGGCAAAGGATCAGCCTTGCCCTAGCCATCCCCTCCTTGAAGAGTTTCCTTAAGTCGGTGTGGTATCTGGGTATCGTGGAGGGATCGAGAAGGTATTACTGGAAGCTGGTGACCAAAGCTCTATTCAAGTACCACCGGGCATTTCCGGAAGCTATCGGCATGGCTATATTTGGCTTCCATTTCCGCAAGGTTACCCAGAAGCTACTTAAGTAATCCACTCTGGAGTGAATCTGCCCGATACACTTGCCACTCGCCGGGGGTGTCACCTCATCTCTGTGGAGCACCACCTGTGTAAGCCCCGCCTCATAACGATGGGGCCGAGGAGACGTAGATGTCACTAGCCAGGATCGACCCCCAAATAGCCGGCATCATTTTAGACGAGGAGAGACGGCAATGCAGCAGCATCAACCTTATCGCTTCCGAGAACTACGCAAGCTTGGCCGTTCTTGAGGCTCAAGGATCGGTGCTCACCAACAAATATGCCGAGGGATATCCCGGGAGGCGTTATTACGGTGGCTGCCGAAATGCCGATCAAGCAGAGGAAATAGCCCTTCATAGAGCAAAGGACCTCTTCGGCGCTGAATATGCCAATGTTCAAGCCTATAGCGGCTCAATAGCCAACATGGCCGCCTACACGACACTGATTAACTATGGCGATACCATATTGAGCATGGCGTTGGATCAGGGAGGGCATCTCACGCACGGCAGTCCGATCAGCTTCTCCGGCAAGCTCTACCGGCCCGTTTTCTACGGCCTGGATAGGGAAACAGGGCAGATAGATTACGACGAGGTAGAGAGGATGGCCGTCAAGAATATGCCCAGGCTGATCGTGGTGGGCTCGAGTTCCTACCCCCGAATACTGGATTATAAGCGATTCCGCCAGATTGCTGATCGTGTCAATGCCGGACTACTGGTTGACATGGCTCATGAAGCCGGTTTGATCGCCGCGGGGGTTCATCCCAGTCCAATCCCTTACGCCGATGTGGCGACAGCCACCACTCACAAGAGCCTGCGCGGGCCGCGTGGCGGACTCATTCTCTGCCGGGCAAAGTTCGGCGCTTCGATAGATCGCTCGGTGTTCCCCGGCCTTCAGGGAGGGCCTTTGATGCACGTCATCGCTGCCAAGGCAGTGGCCTTTCATGAAGCCAAACAACCGCACTTCATTGCCTATCAGCAAGCTGTAGTGGAAAATGCCAGGATCCTGGCAGATAGACTGCTCGCAGAAGGGATGCACCTGGTCACCGGGGGAACCGATAACCATCGTGTCCTCGTTGACCTCACCCCTACCAGCATAACCGGGAAAACGGCCGAATCGGCTTTGAGTCAGGCAAACATAGTAGTGAACAAGAATGCTATCCCCTTCGATCCCCGCCCCCCTGATCTCACCAGTGGAATCAGACTGGGCACCCCGGCACTTACCTCCCGCGGATTCGGCACTGAAGAAATGGCGAGAATAGCTCAACTCATCGTCAGGGTCCTGTCCCATATCGGCGACGAAAAACTATATCGAGAGGTACGCCTGGAGGTCGAGGAGATGAATCGCCGCTTCCCCACCCCCGGGATCGACCAGTAGGCACCGGAGTGAAGGCATAATGACTACTGCAGTGCTTGTGATAGACATGCTAAGGGGCTTCCTGGAGAAAGGGTATCCCCTTTATTGTGGCAATTTAGCACGCAATATCATTCCAAATGTTAAGAGACGGTTGGAACAAGAATTATCCCGAGGGTCTAAGGTTTTCTTCATCTGCGATAATCATACCCCGGACGACCCCGAATTCGAGATGTTCCCTCCCCACTGCATCGCCGGAACCGCAGAAGCCGAGGTCATCCCCGAACTGGCTGCGATTCCCGGCGAGATCATCCCCAAGAATCGATTCAGTGGTTTCTTCGAAAGCGCTCTCGAAGGGGAGCTAAAGGAGATCAAACCGGAGAAGCTCATCGTCTGTGGCGTTTGCACCGATATCTGCGTTTTGCATACCGTCGCCGATGCCAGAAACCGTGGCTATACGGTAGAAGTTCCCACCGACTGCGTGGCCTCTATAGATCAACGAGCACACCGATTTGCCCTGGAACACATGGAAAAAATCCTGGGCGCTAGACTTATCCCGCCGGCGCCACTGGAAATTCCCCGTCCCCAATTTGCAGCTGCAGACTCGCTCCTCTCCGGCGAGACCACCGACATCTACTTTGTGCGCACCAAAGAAATCCTGAAGCGCGAGGGCCTCAATCCTATTGCCACCATGGAGGTCTTTCCCCAGAGTGAGGGTATCCTCTGTGGCATGCATGAAGTCCTCGACCTGCTTTCCCGGGTGCTTACCGAAGGCAGCCCGGAGGTATGGGCTCTCTCCGAGGGAGACTCCTTCCAGAGGAAAGAGGTGGTGCTGCGCATAACTGCCCCCTATCAATCTTATGCCGTGTATGAGACGGCCTATCTGGGTATTCTGGCGCATTGCAGCGGCTGGGCCACCGCCGCCCGGGAGTGCGTGCAAGCGGCCCAGGGAATCCCGGTCATCAGCTTTGGTGCTCGTCATGTACACCCCTCGGTAGTTGGAGTAATGGAGTACGCTGCCATTGTGGGGGGATGTGGGAGCTGTGCCAGTACAGCCGGCGCTAAGCTTGCCGGACGGGAGCCAATGGGCACCATACCCCATGCCCTGATCATAGTCATGGGAGACACTGCCAAGGCTACTCTTGCTTTTGACAGGCACATGCCCCCGGAGGTACCTCGCATCGCCCTGGTGGATACCTTCCGGGACGAGCCCGAGGAGAGCATCATCGTAGCCCGGGCAATGGGTGGGAGGCTAGAGGGGGTAAGGCTTGATACGCCCTTCGAAAGGGGACGGGTCACCGCCGATCTGGTAAAGGAGACCAGGGCGAGGCTTAACCTTGCTGGTTTCAAGGATGTCAGGATATATGTCAGCGGAGGCATTGACCCGGAGCGGATCAGATACTTCCTGGATAGTGGGGCACCGGTCGATACCTTTGCCGTGGGAAGCTACATCAGCGATAGCAAGCCAATCGACTTCACCGCCGATCTGCACGAGGTTGAAGGTAAGCCCATCGCCAAGCGAGGCAGAATCCCCGGTATCACCCCCAACCACAGGCTGAAGCGGGTATTATAAGCCATTGATGGGCGCTCAGGTTCTAGGCTTCTTTTGAGTCGGGGCCGCGCTTCTTCAGCCATTCCTCGATTTCGGCACATACATCGCTTTTCCCGACGAGGTTCTCCAGCAGTCCGTAGACCTCGCCGAAGGTGCCTACCACATCCTGTGGGGCGATTCGAGTGGTCACGCACGCGATGGTCAACTGGCTTGCCATCATCATCAGATAGATTCTCTGCATTTCCTTGGCTTGCCTTGCTGCTTCTTCCCGCATGTGACCTGCAAGACATGTCATCAGCTCAGTCTCATCATTAACCTGCCGACGGCATATTGGACACTGCATTATACCTCCTTTTTCGAGTCTATCCTAAAAGTCATCCTTCCCGCTTATAGATCTGGTGCGAATCAAGCCAATATTTAGGATAGGGTCTTAACGGTGATTGCCGGACTCTTCAAGTACAATGGTTGGAGAGTGAAGGGATCATCGAAGTCCCCCGATTCCATCCTTTGCCAGCCAAGCTCGGCAAGGTAGCCCGCCCTCCGGAGCACGGCTGACCCCTTTACAATCAATGCCTTCTTCCCCAGTCGCTGCTCAAGCTGCATCCACCCTTCATCACTGATCTCGCCGCAGAATACGGTTGGTTGCCCAATTCGTGAGCAGAGATCATCAATCGTGGTGGTGTGCTCCACAGTGAGCCTTTCCCAATGCCCCTTCCGTTTTTGAAACAGTGCGGTGGCGATCTCGCTGCGTCCGGCATACAGGATGGGACAAACAGGGAACCCCAGGTCAGCGTAGGGGAAGGCCATCACTTCCAGCGTGCTTATCCCCACCAGGTGAATGCCCAGAGCAAATGCCAGCCCCTTGGCAGTGGCTAACGCCACCCGCAGGCCGTTAAAGCTGCCCGGCCCTTTGGCCACCACGATGCTCTCGACATCGTGGATATGCGCCTTGCGCTGCTCGAGGAGGGTCATCATGTTGGGAACAAGCTCCACAGTATGATTCTGTCCCGCATACCAGGTGATCTCGGCAATGAGGGCCCCTTTATTCGATAGCGCCAGGCTAGCAACCCTGGTTAAGGTGTCTATCGCAAGTTCCATCTTTCCTTCAATTCCTTCACGAGACGGACGTATCTCTGCCCCCTGGGTTCGAACCGTAATCGGCGCTTATTTACCGCCAGATGCTCAAACTTGATAAGCAGGTGTTCTTCCGGGAGCAAATCCAGAGCCCTGTCAGCCCATTCCACCACACAGATTCCATCCCTATTGAGGTAGTCACTCATTCCCAGCTCAGCGATTTCCCGTATATCATTGAGCCGGTAGAAATCAATGTGATACAGGTTGAGTCTTCCCTGATATTCTTTCACCAGCACGAACGAGGGGCTTGAGGTATAATCAGCCAGCCCCAATCCCCGGGCAACGCCCTGGGTGAAGCAGGTCTTACCGGCTCCCAGATCCCCTACTAACAATATCAAGTCACCGATTTCGGCTCCCTCCCCAATATCAGCCCCGATCCGCTGCGTTTCATCCGGGCTGAAGGTGACGAGTTCAATATCTGATGTTCTCACCTCTTCGTGTAAGACAGCCCTAATGATCCCCAAAGTGTTCCCACCCCCTCTTCTCCCATTCGACCTCCCTTCCAGTTTCACCAAGAATGGTTACTTTCCCGAGTTCGCCACCGATTATCTCCCCAATAACGGTCACCGGGATTGAAAGGCGTTGTTTCACCCTTTCGATTATTCCACCTGGAGCGGTGAACAGCAGCTCGTAATCCTCTCCTCCTGAAAGGGCCAGGCTGATGCTACCTTCGCCGAAGGCAGCCTGCACCGTCGGATGCACCGGGATATCCGCCAAGCGGACTCTAGCCTCGACCCCGCTTGCCCGGCAGATATGAGCGAGATCGGCAATCAGGCCATCGCTGATGTCTATCGCCGACTTCACCCCGTTTTCGCCCAACAGCCGCCCCTCGGACACACGGGGACAAGGCCGCAGGTGCGCTTCAATTAGAGCTGAGGCTATAACGGGATCCAATTCAGGCTTCTTCTTCATCATTCTCAGCCCGGCTGCCGACGAGCCCAGATATCCGGTAACCGCGATCCGGTCGCCAGGTATTGCCCCCGAGCGAGTCAGCATTCTATCCTTCTCTACCCGGCCGATAACACTGGGACTGATAATGAGCAATGGTGCTTCGGAGACGTCGCCGCCCACAATGGCCATATTGAATTGGCGTGCTATTTCTGCCATTCCCGTATAGAGTTTGGTTATATCTTCCACCTCAGTATCGGAGGGCAGCCCCAGGGAGATCACGGCATAGTCCGGGAAACCCCCCATGGCAGCGATATCGCTGATACTCACCGCCAGGGCCTTCCAGCCCAGATTACGCCAGGCGGTTGTCTCCAGGGTGAAGTGTACATCCTGGATCAGAATATCGGCAGTGCCGAGTTGAACCAGGCCTCTGCTCTTCCAGGCCGCGGCATCATCCCCTATACCAACGATCAGGTCGGATCTTGGTTGGCCGCCAGCCCCTGACTCATCAACGATTTGAGCCAGCCTCTCAATAAGGCCAAATTCGCCCAGTTCGCGAATCTGCATCAACTGTAATTACTCAGCCAGCGATTGATAGCCACAGAGTTCACAATCCTTCTTCATCGCTCTTCAACTGTGAACCGTGAACCCCGGAACCTTGAACCCCTGGGCCTGCGGCCGGGGGCAGGCCTGAGTAGTTACCATCAATTCAGATTATACTCGCTCTCGTTCCAGGGCACAACCTGCCTGCCTGGGGACTCAGCCTACCGCAGCGAAGACGCTGCGCAGGGACTGAACGACGGCGGTGTCTTCTTCAGGAAGAACGCTGCGAGGATCGAGGACCAAAGCATTTCGCTCGATGCGTCCAACGACCGGCAGAGGCTGCCGGCGCAGTTCTTGAGCCAGGTCCTGTACTCTGAGATTTCTGGGCACCTTGATTATCAGCAATCGGGTCGGCAGAGTGCTTCCCGGCAAACTTCCCCCACCTACCGTAGACTCTCCGGCTGCTGTAATTGCCAGATGCCCCACCGCCTGTGCCCATTGCTCTGCCCGCCCTTCGATCTCACTCAGAGGAGAGGCAATCATCCGCCATATGGGGATTTTGTCCGTGGCCTCTCCCTTGAGATAGTGGATCAGCGTCGCCGAGAGAGCCGCCAACCTGACCTTGTCGATGCGCATCGCCCTCGCCAGCGGATGGCTCTTCAGCTTGCCGATCAGATGCCGCCGGCCTACGATGATACCAGCCTGTGGTCCGCCCAGTAGCTTATCCCCCGAGAAGCAGGCTAACCCGACACCGGCGGCTATACTATCCTGCACCCGCGGCTCGGCATCCAGACCGAACCCTGTGGTGTCCAAGAGGCAGCCGCTGCCCAGGTCATCGAATACCGGCAGTTCATACCGTTTGCCCAGCTCAACCAGCTCCTGAATCGCAACTTCCTGGGTGAAACCAACCACCTTGAAATTGCTCGAGTGAACTCGGAGCAGTGCCGCTGTTTGCGGCGTGATCGCTTGCTCGTAGTCGGCAATATAGGTACAGTTGGTTGTGCCTACTTCCACCAGCTTTGCCCCGCTCTGCCTCATCACGTCAGGGATACGAAAGCCTCCGCCGATCTCCACCGCCTGACCACGGGATACGATGACCTCCTTTCTCCTGGCCAGAGCGCTGAGGGCCAGCAGCATCGCGGAAGCATTATTGTTGACCACCAGGGAATCCTCAGCGCCGGAGAGTTGACACAAGAGAGGCTCGACGTGAACCTGGCGGGAGCCTCTTTTCCCGCTTTCGAGATCGATCTCCAGATTGTTGAATCCCTCTGATGCCTGCTTCATAGCAGCTATCGCATCGGTGCTGAGGGGAGCTCTGCCTAGATTTGTGTGGAGTATCACCCCGGTGGCGTTTATCACCCGCCTTGGGCCAATGGTCCCCAGGGACTGAAGCCGGGCCACAACGGTGTCGGCTATCTCAGCAAAGGACGGGCAGGGGTCGCCCCGGCTCATGAAAAGGCGAAGCGAATCCAGGTGTCGGCGCACCACACTCACTACGGCGTCGTGTGAATACACCTCACCGAGTGCCTTAATGCGCTCATCGGAGATTAGCCGGTCCACACTAGGTAGATCCCGAAACCTGCTCTTCGATTCCATTCTGCTGGCATAACCGTTCACCTTACTGTCATTCTGAGCCCTTCGTTTCTGTCATTCTGAGCCCTTCGCTTCCTGTCATTCTGAGCGAAGCGAAGAATCTCGTGGCGCTCAGGGCAGGCTCCGCGAAGAATCTCGGAGACCCTTTTCCCCCTCACTGCGTTCAGCGTCAGGGTGACACAGGGTGGCTGAACAGTTACCTGCTGGCATTTTACCCTATCCAGGTAGCTAATTGCAACTGCCTTTTCCTTGACTTGGGTTTATGCTATAAGTTTGCTATACTGGAAGTGCTCATGGACGTCAAGCAGTTGAAGATATTTTGTACTGTAGCCGACAGGCGGAGCTTCTCTCTGGCCGGTGAAAAGCTGGGCCTAACCCAGCCAACCATTAGCTTCCAGATCGCCTCCCTGGAGCGGGAACTGGGAACCAGGTTGCTCGACCGCGGGGGGCGGACTACCACCCTCACCAGAAGCGGAGAGGTTCTATACGGCTATGCTCTGCGAATCATGGAACTCGTTTCTGAGGCCGAACAGGGCATACACCGACTCAAGGGTCTCCTCTGGGGTGAACTCAGCGTAGGCGCGAGCAATATCCCCGGCGAATACATCCTGCCCGGAATTCTCCAGAGATTCAGGGAGAGCTACCCCGGCATTGAGATTACCATGACCCTGGATGATACGAGGGGCATCATCAAGCGGTTATTGGAAAACGGGATTGAGATCGGTGTGGTGGGGGCAAGCGAGAAGAGCGATAAGCTGACCTTTACCAGGTTTGCGAGCGATAAACTGACCTTGATTGTCCCCGCTGAGAACAGGTGGTTCGCCGGAGAGATGGCAACGCTGGATGAGCTTAAGAGAGCTCCATTCGTAATGCGAGAAGCCGGCTCGGGCACCAGAAGCATTACTCGGGAGAAGCTAAGAAAGGCTGACCTGAGCCTCGACGATCTCAACATCGCCATGACCCTGGGGAGCACCACTGCGGTGAAGAGGGCGGTGGAATCCGGCGCTGGTGTCTCTATTGTATCCGAAAGGGCGGTTCAGTATGAACTGAAACTCGGCCTCATCAAGGCAATGGATATCGAGGGTGTGGAGCTCACTCGCGACTTCTTCATCGTCTGCCGGAAACAGAAGATTCTCTCCCCGGCGGCAGAGGCATTGCTTCAATTTCTGGAAGAGGGCCTTGTCGGAACTCCTCCGGGATGAGATCGCCGATCCTGGCAGTGGCAATACAGATTACGGTGTCTGAGGCGCCGTAGTAAATCAGCAACTCGTCCCCGGCATCAAGTATCCTCTTGTTATCTTCCCGCGGTACCGCCCCGCAGGTGAAAACCACATTCGGCACCCAGCAGGTGTCCTCTTCTCCCACTTCACACCTTTCCGTTGGTTCGAGAATGGGATTGGGCGAGCGATAGAGCAGAATTCTGGGATCGGCCAAATCGAGTAACATTACTCCCAGGCGGTAAACAATGGCATAATCAACCCCGTGCGTGATCAGCAGCCAGCCGTACCTGGTCTTGATCGGCTGAGCCCCGGCACCGATCTTCCTCCCATCCCACATCATCCCCGACGTCGACCCCGCCAGTATCTTGTGTTCCTTCCTCGGCCAGGGACAACGCAGATGTGAGGAGAACGTCACCCAGATATGTGGATCGACGCGATGAAGCATGGCAAACTTCCCGTTGAACTGTTCGGGGAATATAGCGGCATTCTTATCGGTGAACCCTGGGAAAACCAGTCCGTGCCTTCTCCAGCCACGCCACCGGCGATTCAGGAAATCATTGACTCCGATAGAAGCCAGGGCGATCTGGGCGACTATGCCGTCGTAAGCGGTATAAGTCATACAAATCCGGTCGTCCAGGAGTGTTAACCGGGGATCCTCACACCCTTTCTCCTCGCTCTTACCCTTTGGCTCGAATATCGGCTCTTCCAGCCTTTCGACGAATTTGAACCCGTCCTCGCTTACAGCCAGACCCAGGCGGGAGACCTCGTCGTCGCCGAAAGCCCGATAGACCAGGTAGACCTTGCCATTCAATTTTACCGCGCCCGCATTCAACACGTACTTCGATTCCCATACATGCTCCTTGATCGGTTCAAGAACGGGGTTACCTGCAAACCGGGTCAAAGCCCCTGTAGGTGGCTGCTTCGGGGCAACGACCTTCCTTGACACTACTTCCACGGCTTCCTTCTCTGTTCCGAGAAGGATCGGGGCCAGGTCTTCACTTTCTCTGCCCTGCTCCATAAGCTCGATAATCTTTTCCTCCACCTCCTCCTCGGTCCCGCCGGCAGACTTGAAATACTCCACCAGAAATTCCCTTGAGGTCCAGTTTCTTTCCACATGTAATGAAAGCGGGGGTGGTAAGGCCCTGCCGCCCTTAAAGCTATAACTTGCCCACGACCAGGCGGAGCAGGTGAGAAATGTGCCGTCGGGAAGTGTAATCGCCAGATGGTAGGAATCGGCCATATCCTTAAGATTCTCAGCCAACATCAAGCGAGCATCATCTCCATCGGCTTCCTGAGCGACCTTTTCGGCCATCTGCCTCAGCCGCTCTGCCAGCAGCCGCTGATTCCCATCCTCGAAGACGTTGTGTGCCGATAGAGGTTCGCGTCCCCAGTGACCCTCAATTGAGTTGATAACCTTTCTCCCAAACTCCTTCCTCTCCGCGGCCCAACTTTGCCACATCCTGCCGAACCTTTCAGCCTCCACGATATTCTTGGCAATAGTGGTGAGATAACGCAGCTTAGGGAACTCCCCTCCCATCCCTTTATGAAGATTGCTCACCACTATCCGGGTGGTGAGCTTATTGAGAGCCGATGAACTTTTCATCTCCACCAGTGAGGGGAAGTCCTCATGGCTTACCACCAGAGCCTTTATGGCACAAGGGGCAAAATGCTCCGAGCGGAGATTTTCTCCCATCAGTCTCCACAGACTTTCCACGTATTCCCTCACCTCGGACCAGCTTGCCAGCGCCAGGATATCCAGCGGATCATGTGCATGGAGCATTTCGGCGAGATTGCGGCAACCCAGCTTCGTAGGCAGGGTGTAAGGAGGATACTGGTTCAGAAGCCATGAGGCCATCTCCGGAATCAAGGAAAACCCGTCCTCGTGCGGGAAGCCATCGAATATGAAGTCCACCATCTTCCTTGTATCCTCGACCGCCGAGAGATCGCTGCCGGGGAGTATTCCGTCCTCCAGTGAGCGCAGGAAATCCTTTATGCCCTGCGCTAGCTCTACCGCACTGGCATTGCGTGGGATTTGCAGCCGTTCGTAGACGAAATGCTCAAAGTCCCCCCTTTGCCGGGTAAAGATAGCATTATATATATCATTTGCGGCGACTGTCTCACCTTCAGTGGTGGTCAGTTGCGAAGGGACTACCAGCGGCACCCCGGGTACGAACTCCCGAAAAGTGACGTGAGGAACGGGCGGTTTGAGAGTTTCCCGCGTGATCTCCCAGCTAGTAAGAAAAGCCGACTTCTGGTGGAGGAATTCATTCAGCAGCTCCTCGATTCTCCTTTCGGCTTCCAGGACCAACAGGCGCTCCCTCTCCTCAGGCAGCAAGATCCCCAATTTATCCCGCAACAGATACATTTCGCGGGCAAAGCCGGCCATGAAACCGTTGTGCAGCGGCATGAGGGCATTCAGCAAGTCATCCCTGGCAAATTCCGGGTCGAAAGCATAAGCCAGCAGGGAGTGATACACGATTTGCGCCCACAGCTTCGCGGAGAAACTCTCTCTGAGGTCGGTTGAGGCCAACTGAACCAGTTGCTGATAGATTTCCTGAGGAAGAGTCCTCCTATAGAGCGTGTGGTAGTTATTGAAGCCCTCTTTATATTTCCTTATCTTAAGTTGCGGGTTGACTTCCACCGAATCGGGTTGGTGTGTCTTCCTGGCTCCGAAAGTAGGTAAAGGTTGTAGCAGAGGCGGTTTAATCCCCCTCTCTCCCCACCACTCCTGGTCGGCTACAATCTGATCAAACAGCACCTTGATTTTCTGCCGCAGCACCAACTCTGCTTTGGCTGCCATTGGGCTATGAATCTTGATGCCCAGGTTGGCCTGGCAAATCCTGGCGCCGCTGGTGACGGCCGTGGTGGCCAGCCAGCTATCTATACCATGCTCACCGATCTCATGGCTGTGCAGGTTGCGAGTGTCTTGCAGATATATTCGAATCAGCCGGTGAGAGATTCCCCACTGTCCTCCCAGCAGGTCGTGAATGGGGCAATTATAGATGGCGGTAAGGAGGGGATAGAATAAAAGAGTGGCGACCGACGACTCAAGGTAATGGCGATGGAATCGGGAAATGACCAGATCCATCTTCCAACTCTTAATGGGCTCCAGAAGGAGCCTGATCCAGTCCGGAGCCAACCCCCCAATTTCTCCACTCCCGTGGCGACTGCCCAAGTCGGCTTCCACGATGGCCAGGTCTGCACCAAGGCTCCGGGCTGCCTCGAAAATGGCTCGCATGCCCCAACCCTTCCCGCTCACGCCCTCATCAGTGAGCAAGAAAGCTATCCGGTTTATCCCGGGGCTTTGGGGAAGGGTATTGATCACCCTGAGGGCTTCACCACCTGCTGGAGCACCAGCCATCACAATGACCGATTTTTGATCCGGGTAGAATTCTTCCAGCCCTTTTTCTACCGTCTTCAAGACCGCCGGGATAGTATCGGCTTCGTTATAGAAGGGGATCCCCACGACGATATCAGCTTCCGCTATCCTTGCGGTCTGGCTTAGCAACTCCTGGATAGTGGCCCGAAAGCTCTCCTCCGCTTCCTCACCAGAGGCTACTTTTGCTTTTCCCCGATCACTGCTCACCATTCACCTCCGTCAAGATAAGCCCTCAGCACTTTCACTCTAAACTCAGGACTCATTACTCAGAAGTGCTGAATGCTGACTACTGAACGCTTAGTTTAC
This sequence comes from Dehalococcoidia bacterium, assembly GCA_023271215.1. Taxonomy (GTDB): domain Bacteria; phylum Chloroflexota; class Dehalococcoidia; order SZUA-161; family SpSt-899; genus BS503. Next base: position 1,475 of record JALPYG010000008.1, on the reverse strand, counting down.
AAGAAAAAACATAAGAAACGTCACTAAGAAGACTACCACAAACAAAACCACTGGGGCAAAAAGGTAGATCAAGATAGCCCGTCCCGTGGAGATAAGGTAATTCTCTCTTATCGCTAGAATGCCTAGCACCAACGACCACACCACGATTCCGAAAGTCCCCAGACCGGAGAGCAGATCACCCACGATTGGCAACAAGCCTATCGCCGCCAGGGGAGCAGCAAAAATACCCGGCAAGCCGGCAAAGGCAGAGCCGCAGAAAAGCCCGCCGTAGGTCCCCCTGCCACCCAGCACCGAGGCGGCCAGGTGATAGACGGCGGTCAATACTAGCAGGGTTACCAGACTAATGATGGAGAATAACGCAACTATGGCAGGCATGCTGAGGTCAGGCAATCCCAATTCTTCGAGCATCCCTGGGTCTATCCCGGTGACGGTGGATACGGCGGAAACGACCAGAACGACGATTATCGCCCAGCCAATGGGTCGCTGCTCACATATACTACGAATGGTAGAGATTGGTCTGGCCAATACGCCGCCGAGTGTCTCGAGAATACCTTTTTCCATATCCTTCCCCTTTCCAATTTAGCGTGCAGCGCCTAGCGTGCAGGGAGGCTATCCCTTATCCCTTATCCCCTACCCGTGTTTCTCCGTGGGCTCTCCCTGCCTTCGCAGGGACAAGCGTGGCTTGAGTGTAAGATCAAAATCGGGGCAGCGAATAGGTATTAAGCAATTCCCTGACTTCTCTCAACATGATGAACTCCTCCCCCAGCAGCCTGGCCCTGACAATCTCGAGGATGCCTCCTCCGCCAAGGAAAAGATCCCATATCGAGGGAACCGGAGGAGCCAGCTCGATTACCACAGGATCTTGTACTCCCGCTAACTCGGCAGCAGCGTCAATAGCGACCTGCCGGCCACCAAGGAGGTCAACCAGGCCTAAGTCCAATGCCTGCGTGCCGATAAACAGCTCACCGGTGGCCAGCTCCCTCACTTCAGAGAGGGGTAAATCCCGCCCCCCGGCTACAGTACGCATAAACTGGTCATGCGCCTCATCCGTGATTTGCTGGAGGATATCTCGGCACTCCGCGGTCAGGGGGGTAACAAACATATCTTTGTGTTCCCCCCCGGTGATAGTCTCCCTCTCGATACCCAGTTTCTCGAGCAGTCCATCCACGTTGAGATGCTGGAAGATGACGCCGATGCGGCCGGTTATGGTGCCCGGTTGAGCGACGATCATATCGGCGTGGGCGGAAATGTAATATCCGCCAGAAGTAGCCTGATCACCCATAGAGACGACAATAGGCTTTTCGAACTCCTTTATCATGTTGCCGATCTCCTGAGATGCGGCTATAGCTCCACCAGGACTCTCTATGCGCAGGACGACCGCCTTGATGCTGCCATCCCTCTCCGCCTGCTCCAGCAACCCCCGCACCAAGTCGGGGGTGATGGCGGCTGGAGCCAGCAAGCCACCACCGCTTTCC
>JALPYG010000080.1 GCA_023271215.1 Dehalococcoidia bacterium | reverse complement strand
GGCATGCTCACGGAGATGATCGTAAGCCTTAATCCCGGTCTTCTTATAAAGCAAATCCAGTACCTGCACCAGCCCATCATGCCTCCATCGTTCCAGTTCGGGGCGGATATCCAGCCCGCTTTTGAAGACCGCGTAAAGGTAGTGGACGATGTCAATTAGCGGTAGAGACCGTCCCCTCTCCATTTCCGTCTCAATAAACTCCAAGCGCTTTGAGGGTGGGGTGGGCACTGCAACCCGGCCCTTGCGTTCCTCAAGATATTGCCGGCGGTTGAACTCCTCCAGGCTGAATCCTCCACCCGGGGTGAAGCGCTTGCGCAGGTCATCCCACGTCAGTCCTCTCTCCCCGGCGATGTAGAGCAGATAAAGTTGCGTAGCTTCGTCAAGGCCGGCAGGCAGCAGCTTAAGTTCATGGGACTTGATGAGCGAGTCTACCAGCTCCTCGATTTCGTTTACCGCTGTATCCACCGTTACTCGGTCTCCACCCTTCGTTACATTGGGCCAGTGTTTGGAATAGATTTCCAAGCAGCGACCCATGGCGATGACGAAGAGGTCTGAATCGCTGATGCGCCGTCCGGCGCGACGGATACCCCTCACTGTTTCTTCAATCCTGGCGTGGATCTCATCCTTGAGGTTCTCCCAGCCAACCTTCTTGGGCTCCCCCAAACGCTTGCGGCAGACAAAAGGAATATCATATTTAATGTTGCCGGCCTCCATGAGAACACCGGTGCGGCCTTCCGACTTGATTGGATACACGGTAGTGACTTGGAATCCTGCTTCGACGATACTTCGCAAAACTCCCTTCCAAGCCCAAGGTTCTTTGTGGTGGAATGTAAAAACGAAGAGTCCATCATGTCTCAGAACCCTAAGTGCCTCCTTGAAGCAGCGGGTCAGTCCGTCAAAGAAAAACTGTTCAGCCATCTCGTCTGCTTCACCGGGTTTTTGGGAGCCATTATGCCGAGCCTTGTTTTTTACTATCTCTCGACTTTGGGGGGAGATTTCTGGCCCGAAGACTTGATATCGGTCTTTTAGCCCAATTCTAAGCCAAATGTGGTAAAAGTCGGCTAACTCAGAATACATCACATTATCACAATAGGGAGGGTCTGTAATCACCGCGTCCACCTTCTGTCCCATGAAGGATAAGTCCTCCGATGTTTGAGCTTTGAGAACCGCTCGGTGGTCATTTTCAAGCGTATCTCCTACAAGTACTAGGGCACTATCTCCGACAGTCTTTCGGTCCGGATTGTATAGAGACCCCAATTCATACGCATATGCTCCGTATTTCTTCCCCTTTTTTAGCTTCTCTATTGTCTTGGTAAAGGTGCTGCGACCGAGCTTAGCCCCCCACACATTACCCTCGACATACGAACTCTTGACATGGTAGTCATGCCTGGTGAATAGGGGTTCGTGATGCTGACGCTCAAATAGGTAGTTGCAAAAGGTGGTGTGATGATCGAGCATATCGGAAAATGCCAATAGCATATACTCCCTTACATTCTCATCCCCAATCTTCAGTATCTCCTCCAGCAACAGCGACAGGCACAAGAGCTGCCGCTGGTTGAACATCTGGTAGAAGTATTTGTAGCGATGATTAAGGAGTTCTCTTGTTTTCAGTCCGTTGGGGACAGCCTGCTTGGGGAAAGGCAGCCTATCTTTGAGCCGCTGGAACTCAGCCCTGGCCTCTTCATAAAGCGCTCTATCGCCGCTGGTCACTCCTTTGTAGCCTCGACCACATATCTTGCAATAATATTCCAGGGCAAACATCTCAGCATCGGGCGGTTCTTCCCGCCTCTGAACCGCCTTCAGGATATTGTCCTTCTGTCCACAGGCAGAGCAGGTGTATTTGCCACGACCGGAGTGTCCTTCCGAAGGGATGTGTTCACAGCCGCATTCAGGGCACTCTACTTGCTCGCTGAGGGAAGAAACTCCGTGCTTGATGTAATAGCACTGGGGGCAGAAGACGACATGCTTGCCGTTCTTAGTGGCAATTCGGAAGGAAGGAAAAAGCCTCACCTCTTCACCACAGGCAAGGCAGGGCACTTTCTTGACCCAGAAGATATACATGATGTCCGCCTCATGTCCCTTGGGACAGCTAGTGCGGTAGTAATTCTTTATCTTCGGGGCAATTGTCTTCTCCAACTGCTTGAATGCGGCATCCAGGGCATCGAAGTCTATAGGGTCTATCTCCTTCTTGGTGACAAACCATGCTACCGGGTTAAGGTCAATGCCGATGACCTTGCAACCCAGGCGCAGGGCTTCCACCACGGTGGTGCCGCCACCCATGAAGGGATCCAGGATGACGGGTGGCTTGCCTTCCCCGTTCTTCAACTCGTTCCTGGAGTAGAACCGGTCCCAGAGGCGCCGCTGATTCTCCTCGGGGGAGAGGGAGTCATCCCATTCGGTGAAGGCCGCCAGGATAAGCATACGGAAGACGCTGCCCAGGCGCCTGGCCCACCACTTGTGTATCTGGTAGATGGGCTTCTTGGCATTGCCCTCCTTTTCGGCTATGGCGTTGAGCCCTTCAATGGGCAGGTCCTTCTCAATATAGCGCATGGTCAAATAAGCTCCCTGAATTCCTCCACAGTGAGCCCAGCCTCTTTGATGATCTTTGCCAGAGTGGTTTTCTTGATCGGGCTATGGGAGGGGACTGTTAACTTGAACACCTGCTCTCCAGCTCGTTTCTGAAGTCGGATGTGACTGCCTCTTTGTCTGACCACCACAAATCCGGCCCTCTGCAGGGCATTGACCACCCGACGATAGGAAAGGCTGGGAACTTGGGTCATACGGCTACTTCCTTTATCAGGAGGCTCTCGCTCACAAAGAGCTCGTCCTCGACAGGCTCAAGGTAGAGATCGATGGCTTCCTTTATGTTGACTAAGGCTTCTTCCTCGCTATCCCCCTCGCTGATACAGCCGGGAAGAGAGGGAACGTAGGCAGTGAATCCCCCCTCCTCTGAGGCTTCTAAGATCACTTTTATCTTCATTTTTTCCTCCTCAAGTGCATTACAGGCACTAAACACTCCATCAGGGAAACCCCGCCATGGGCTATATCCGATTGCTTACCCGGAGCGCTCCAGTAGTAGCGCCCCCGGACATAGCAACCTTTATCATCAAACATCACATATGTCTGGTCTTTGGGCAGAGCCCGCATGACCTCAAATTCCTCTACTTTCTTGCCATCAAACAGCACCCCGCGCTTAGCACCAAAAAGTTTCTGCAGTACCTTGCGACTGGAAACCGCAGGGTGCAAGAACGACGAAGCCGAGGGGGCATACATATAGCCGTGATCGGAGGTGAGCACCACATCCTCTGTCTCCAACAGATTCAATATCTTGAGAAGGAATTCCTCTGTCCGCTGCAAAGCGAAGGAAGGGGTGACTCCCTTGCCCCTCATCGGATGCATCAACTCATCGGGGAAGGAAAGCCAGATCAGACTCTTAGGCCCGTCCAGGAACATTGGCACATCACCTGACTTGATAGAGCGAAAGTTGAATCCCTGCCATTTCCTGGGCATAGCCCCTGCACCAGCTACTCCAAATACATCGTTAAAAAAGCTCTGCGTCGTTGATGGCATTCGAGAGAAGGCATAGCAATACTGCCTAATCTCAAACCCGTTCTCCCTCAGACGGGGCATCAGCCAGTTCGCCTCCCTAAGGGAAAGGCCATCCAGAATAACAATCGAGGAATCGTACGAGGCAAATTCGGCAGCCCGATCGTGCGACTTTATCCACTCCACCAGAAGCTCGTAAATTTCAAAGTAGGTGTCTTTGATGAAGTCTTCCAGATGGTTGGTTTCTCTCTCTTGCCGGGCGTAGAAGGCGTCTATGTCGTTGGCATCGTTGCTGGTGGCCCAGACCTCGTTTATGGCCTGGAAGAGCAGGCCAATATGATCGGCCTGGGTGAGAAGCTGGGCGGCGAGACTACTCAGATTCATGCTTCTCAACCTCCAGTGTAGCCTTGATAGTCCCTTCCGAAGGAATCGGCAGCTTGCCGAGAAGCTTCATGATCTCATCCTTTGCCATAGACCGAGACATCCTTAGCCTGAGAGAGAGTTCGATCCGGCTGACGCCCTTCTCGTTCTTGAAGTCGACTAGAAGCTTTTCAAGGTTGCCAGCCTCTTCTATGGCCTTGCCCTGGAGGGATACAGTAACGGCAGCAACCCTATCCTCTGGGGAGAGTCGCCCTTCGAGCTCGGTAACCATCTTGAAGGGCGTGGTGTGTTCCGCACTGATTACCGGCACTGCTACGATCTCGACGGGCGCTTCCGAGGATCTAATTGCCCCGGTAACGGGTCCCACTCCCTCTTCATACTCCGCCTTTTCCGCAGGTACTGTCCTTCCAGCTTCCATTTCAGGCGTGATTACGACCTCAGGAGCGGCAGCGGGCCCATATTGAGAAAGATACAGCCGCATCTCATCCATGATCTCATGAGGTGAATTGCTTTTGTCATAGAGGCGTTTCTGCAGCTCCAGCACGATCTCGCCGCCGGCGCGGAGGCTCTCCACCTGGGAAGGTAAGGTTTCGGCATCCAGCAGCAGCGGTTTGCCTGCTTGCTTCATGAAGATGCTTTTTAGTTCATCGAACCTTCTCCCTTGCTCTTGGGCTTCCCCCAGGTCGGCTATGATGGCATCGTCAATAACTTCCGTGCTGGCAGCATTTCTAACCTTATCTCTGATGTCTTCCGCGCTCAGCTCGCAGGTCACTGGACGAAAATATAGTTGGGCTCCTTTGCCGCTCGCCTTCATCCACTCCCCGTAAGCTCGCTTGATCCTCTCACGCAACTCTTCCTCCTGCTGCCGCTCATATTCAGTAAGAGATTTCTTCTTATCAGAGCTGACCTCCCCTGTCATATCCCCACAGACCAGGATGCGCTGGGCCCTGAGCAGCAGCTCCGGGTTTTCTGCGAGGTCGCCCCCTGTCTTGGGGCGAATTATGATGACTGTATTCCTCCACTCACGCCCATAGAAGATATTGTCCCGTATTTCCTCGCTCTCTAAGTATTTGGTTGATGCCACCACCCTGAAGTGGCGCGTATCCGGGATTTCGGCATCCAGCGGATAAATGCTGACCTCCATGCCCTTGAGGAAGCTTTTGATGATCTCGGACAGCTTGTTCTGAGCAGGTTTGGCATTTTCAAGAAGCTGCCGTTGAGCGCGCGCATTGATACTAACCGGTAGGTTTTCCTCAGCCTTAATTAGATACCGCCCATTTGAGCGATGCAGAAACCATGCACTCTGCTCTAGTTTAGCAAGCACTCTGTGAATATCATTGATATCCCTATCTGGAGCAAGATTACCCAGAACTATCTGGCCTTCATTGGCCCCCGGTTGACCTGCAATAAAGGAGCGAAGGAGTATTGTAGTCAGAATGCCACGGGCAAGTCTCTCGTCCTTGGTGCGCCTTATATCTTTCAGGCATTGCTCTACGAGACGTGGCTCCAGCTTAAAAAGGTCATCTTGCACCTCTTCATTCTCCGGATTCACATCTGAGGGTAGCAAAATGTCCCTTTCAGCATAGGAGTCCCTAAGCACGCTGGATAGCAGATAGAGGATGCCACGGGTGTTTTGATAATTTCGGGAAGCACTAAAGCTTTGGAAGAGCACCTCCAAAAGCTCTGGATGAAGGGGGTAGTACTTCAGCATCCGAGAACGATATTCATCAATAGGCTCAACCATAGTGCCTAGAGAGCTTTTGATGTCCGTATACCGCTTCATGTAGCTCTCAATCACTGGCTTAGCTTTAGATTCATCAATGCTCTGCAAAAGCCTAAATCGAATAACCTCCGCCTTATCTTCCGAAGCCCCCAACTCTTGGATAAAGACCTGCTCCCTGCCCAATCGTCCCAGGATTTCTTCGTTCCTCCCATATAGCGAAGTCAGCACAATCAACCTGCAGTCGCTATCTGAACTAACCTCCGAGAGGACCTGAAGAAAGTTGAGGTTTCTGGTTTTCCTTACCGAGTCTGCAATCGCCTCATACCATGATTCGACCTCGTCCAGGATGATAACAGTGGGTTCCTTGCCGATTATGTCTTTGAATTGGCTGATTGTGGGGAAGTCTCTGATCTGACCAAGGGCCGAGGCTTCTCCCAAAGCCTTAAATACCGGCTCCCACAGGAATTCGGGGTTGCCTTCCTCACCCTCCATAAGCTGTAGCACAACCATTCTAGCATCGGGAAGCTCAACTTTTAGTGACCATCTTTCTTCCCATGCCTTTGCTACATCTGGTGAGGTAAATAGATGGAATAGTGTGAGCAGACAATGGGACTTGCCAGTACCGTAGCCGCCAGCAAAGATGAAGGTGCCTTGAGCTCTTTTGCCACTTAACCGTTCATCTATGGCTTTCAATGCCTGCGAAAGGGGGTGTGAAGGATAGGTGATAGAAAGGATGCGATCCGCAGATGCTTCTGGTTTAGAGGGGTTGTTTACATTGTATAGCCTAACAATCCCGAAAACATTGCCCGTC
>JALPYG010000078.1 GCA_023271215.1 Dehalococcoidia bacterium | reverse complement strand
TAAGGCTTTTGCTATGGTACTGTGGACGGTAGGGTGCCGCTGGAAACGGCTGTGCCTCCCATTGTGGAAAGGAGGGTGTAAAGTGAACGATCAGGTCACTGCCTCTCGTTGGGAGGCAGTGATTTTTTTATGCGCAAAGGGAGGTTTAAAAAATGAAAGTAAAATCTAAGATGCTGTATTTGTTTGCGCTAGGGGTCTTTGCCCTGGGAGTCATTTTCATGCTGGCAGTAATGGGATTTGAAGATGATGTGGCTGAAGAAGCGATAGTTAATCAAAAGTGTAGTGAAAAACTGTTGATTACCGGGCTTGCCGAGGATAAGGAAATAAGTTTGGCGGAATTGAAAAAGCTAGAAAGTGTTGAGAGGGTGGCCTCCTGGATTGATCGTGAGGGAAATAAGCAGAGTTGGGAAGTGAGGGGGATTTTGTTTGATGATTTCTCAAGAGCGTTTTTTGACAAATCTCAGCAAGATTTTCGCTCAATACGGCTTAGTGCTGGTGATGGTTATTCTATCGAAGTCCCGGCCGAAATTCTAAAAAACAGGGAGATAATCCTGGCTTATGAAATTAATGGACAACCACTTGAGCCAAAGCATCAACCTCTAAGGGTAATCATTCCAGAAGAAAGAAGAATGTTCTGGGTATTTAATCTAATCGAAATTGAATTTATACAAGAAGTGCCGGAATATGAAATAAGCAGGATAATCATTTTGGAAACGGCAGTGGATGCTGTTGAGCAACGTGACTTCTTGTTTGATGGGAAGACGTATAAAGCGATAAGAATTAAAGACATTATGAACTATTTTGCCAAAGAGAGTACTGCAGTTGACGTATTTATCAAAGCTACTGACGGCTTGGGCCGAAATGAAAGAGAGGATACTTTTATTGGGCAAGGGTATTTAAAGATTACCGGGGATTGCGCACCGCGGTTTCTTGCACCGGAGTTGCCTAGAGGTATGCATGTAAGAAAGGTTTTATGGTTTTCGTATGGAGAAACTGCTTTCTTTGCAGTAGATAGAGGACTTGAAGTGTTTGGGCCTACTGGAGAAAAGGGGGGACTTTCCCTGGAAGAAATTATACGGGAGACTGGTCTTCGTAGAGGTGAGTCGTATATATTTACAGCCATCGATGGCTCTAGTATTGAAATACCAGTAGCCTATATCGATAAAGGTATAATATATCTGACAGATGAAGATGAATACGTTGCTTACTTCGTGGCAACGGGTAAGTTTCTAAAAGGCGTGGTGTCTATTGAAACGATCACCAATTAACCGCTATACAGACGAACGTGCGATCTACCATTTGAAAGGGGGTGGTTTATATGAGGGAATAAGACCAGCACTGGAAAGCCTTACCGAAAAATTTCGAATGGGAGGAAAAAATGAAAACGAAGATAGTCTTGATTCCGCTGGCACTGTTGCTGGCTATGAGCCTCGTCGCTATCGGTTGCCCTGCAGATCAAGTGGATGAACCAGCCGATCCAGTTGCTGAGCAAGTGCTCTGGTCTATCGCGGTTGAAGGCGTTGAGGGTGTCGAAGAATTTACCAATATTGACGCCGCTAAACTGAACATGATAGAGATTGACGTGATACACCGGAGAAGAGATGTGGAGACACCGCAAACATGGACAGGTATTCTTTTGAGAGATATCATGGAGTATCTGGGGGTGGCAGAATTTCAAACTGTAACCATAGTAGCTGGTGACGGTTTCACGGCAGAGTACACACCGGAGATAGTTAATGCTGACGACAGTATACTAGGGTTTTTGTTGGATGGAGAGGAGCTTGACGAAGATAGTGCACCGGCACGGACAGTAATTGGCACTAGAGGGCCAAGATATTGGGTTAGAAACGTCGTAACAATAGTGGTAAATAAATAGGCATAACAACTGCGCTGTCTAGAGCCTGCCTGTCTGCAGACCGCAGACAGGCAGGATGGTTGAGGTGTGGTAAAGTGGAACTAGATTCGGCGGGAGGAACCAGAAGTGAGGACCAGGAAATTCTTTGCACGATTCTCTATGTTTGATCTTGTTATCATTGCGCTGATGGCTACGCTTGGTATAGCAGCTAAGCCGGTAATTGTCCCTCTGGTGCGCATAATTACCGGCCCTTTGCTTATTCCCGGAGGAGCGCTGGCCGGCGGGTTTTATATGATGTGGTTAGTAATTCCAGCGGGATTGGTTGGTAAGGCAGGCACTGCTACTCTGGTAGCCATTGTACAAGCTATCCTGGTAATGGCTACAGGTATTTGGGGCACTCATGGTATAGCAAGCCTGGCCACATATATACTTCCTGGCGTGGCAGTAGATCTTGTGTTTTTATTTGCGAGGCGCCGGAAGTATAATTTTGGTCATTACTTTCTGGCAGGCATGGCGGCAAACGTAACCGGTACATTCTTGGTAATGGTGGTATTCTTCAAGTTGCCGCTTATACCATTACTTTTCGCTCTAAGCTGTGGAGCTTTATCGGGTGGACTAGGCGGCTTGATTGCCTACAACGTAGTCAAACGATTCGAGAAATTTAAGGCGGCAGGGCTTGAAACTGGAGGCTAGAGAGCGGCATTCGAGACTGGAAGGAGGGGTGAGAATTTGGCGAAAAAAATATCCATTATAGTGGCCGCTGTTCTTGTATTGTCAGCATTCGCTTTCTGGGGACAGAGGGCCCTGAATTTTACAGGACCGGATGGCGGCTTTATACCGCCGTTGAGAATAACAGGAGATGTAGAGGCGTGTTTAACGTTGCGAAGCATGATTCAAGCCGCTGATACGTGGGAAACAAAGAGAATTAAGCATAACAATCAAGAGATAGATGCCTTAAGGTTACACGATGTAATTTCAACGGCGGGGTTAATGACGGGATCGAATAAGATACTTATGGTTGGAAGAAATGGGTTTGTGGCGGAGATAGATGCTGATACACTGGCAGAAGTCTATCTGATGTTTTCTGCTTCTTACGGCTGGTCGGTATTGAGCCACAGGCACCCCAGGAGTGTGAATGTTAAAGACATAAAGGAGATAATAGTTGTCGCCAGCGAAAACTGCTGGAGTTATGGTTTTAACGTAATCAGGGCAGATAAAAACATCTTTAACATTACTCCTGGGCAGGCTTATTTCAGAACGGCAACTTTGTATCCACATTTTGAAGGCCGATCAGCGATGATACACGATGGTCAGGTTTATGAAACAGGAGTATTTACTTTGAAAAGAGTATTTGAACTTTGTGATCTTTGCGACCTGCTGGAAGTTAATTACAATAACAGAAATCTGATTATGGGGGCAACAGGTGGTTATGGCCTGCTGGAAGAAGGGGGCTTATTTGTTCTCAAAGGCAACCATATAAATTATATTTCAGCTGATAGAAAACATGAGATCGAGAAAGTCAGAGGTGTTCTTTTGGATGCTCCGGCCGGCAGCATAATGGACCATTACAGCGACGTCTTGCGCTATATACTGGATTATAATGAGAGAGTGTTGACTATTCTCATAGATGGTTTTGGGTATCATCAATACTTGTATGCCATAGAAAATGGATATGCACCGTTCTTGGCGAGCCTGCCAAAGGCTGAAATGGTCACAGCGCTTTATAGGCCGATAACGAATGTTGGTCTTGCCGCAATCATAACCGGCAAACCTCCAAAATACAGCGGTGTTTATGGCAGACATAGGGACTTAAGAATCCCTTCTTTGTTTGGAGTTTTGCAGGATCGGGGCAAAGAGACTGTTTTCATCGGCGGGGGGATCAGAATACTTAATAAGGAGATCGAGCCAGTATTAAATGTTGACCATAATAAGAGCGGCACCGTTGATGATGAAATATTTGCCTCCGCCTTGGAGCATCTAAACAGAGGGTATGATTTTATGATGGTTCATTTTCATAACGTAGATGATGCTGGCGAGATTTATGGCGATTTGCATCCGGAAACTATGCAGGCAATGAAAACGATGGACGGTTATCTCGCTGAGCTTGTCGCAAATTGGTCCGGCAGAGTTATAATTATCGCCGACCACGGGATGCATTCCCTCCCGGACGGTGGCGGTCATGGCTGCTTTCGCTTTGAGGATTTACTTGTGCCGTATCTCGTAGTAGAAGGAGGGGCGCATTATGAGTAAAAAAGCAATAGTCTCAATCCTTGTTGTCCTGGTTATCATAATAGGCGTAACAGCCTACCTGCAAAGAGGTGATCTGGCGGAAAGGCGGGAATTGATGGAGAAGGCAACGTTTATGGTGACCTTTGGCGAGGAACAGGTTATCCACGAGATGGCTGATATAAGAGGGCTGGGCGAAACAGAATTTACTGCCGTCTTAAGAGGGGGCGGAAGACCTGGCCGGGAATACACCTTTACCGGGGTACCTTTACGAAATTTGATTGTGGGTATAGGTGAGGTAAACCTTGCGGATGTAGGTATGTTTGTGGTGAAGTCTGCTGACGGTTTTACGGTTGCGTTTACATCCGAAGAGATTATGGCCGAAGATAACATCTATATTGTCTACAAGCAAAACGGGGAACCGCTCGGCACCAGAGCAGATGGGGGCACAGGTCCCTATCGCATTGTGGTGCGACAGGATCCGTTTGCTATGCGGTGGGCCAGGTATGCAGTAGAACTTGAGTTGAAAACGGAATAATGTTTCCTGTTGAGGTTAGAAACCTCCATTTTAGGTATGCCGGCAAACAAACAAACATATTGGATGGGGTGAATCTTGCCGTAAAAAAGGGCGAGGTAGTGGCTATTGTAGGCTTAAGCGGCAGCGGCAAGAGCACCCTCTGTTATTGTATAAATGGCTTGATTCCCCACGTATACAAAGGAGAACTCAGTGGCGAATCGCTCATCTTTGGAAGTTGCGTAAAAAACATGAAGATAGCGGATATCGCTACCAAGGTTGGTACGGTTTTTCAGGATCCTGATACGCAGTTGTTTTCTCCTACGGTGGAAGACGAAATCGCCTTCGGACCTGAGAACCTGTGCATTGAACGGGAAGAGATCGGGCGCAGAATAACATCTGCACTGGAGCAGGTGGGGATGACTAGGCATAGGTTTGCAAGCCCTGATTACCTCTCTGGCGGCGAAAAGCAGCTTATTGCGATTGCTTCTGTATTGAGCCTGCAGCCGGAAGTTTTGATTTTTGACGAAATAATGTCTCAAATCGATGAAACAGGAAAAACTCGCATAAAAGAGGTTATAAGGGGCTTGAAAAAAAGCGGAAAAACGATAGTAATGGTAGAGCATAATTTGGACAACCTTGATGAAGCAGATCGTGTTATGGTCGTACTCAAAGGGAAGCTGATAAATTTTACAGGGAAGCTATAGGGGCATCATAAGGTGAGGGAGTTATTTGAACCATTTGTAGAGTTAAGCAACGTTAGCTTCAGTTATCCGAGGAGTAAGAGGATCATAAAGAATATAACCTTGAAGCTGAATCGTAGCCAGTTTACTGCCCTGGTAGGGCCTAACGGCAGTGGTAAAACTACTCTTGGCAAGTTAGCAATGGGGATACTTAAGCCTTCCTCTGGAAAGGTTTTTATTTGCGGCAAAAACAGCACGGAGATGACACTTGGAGAGATTGGTAAAAAAATCGGCTACTTGTTTCAAAACCCGCAGCGCCAGTTATTTGCGCTTACAGTAGCTGAAGATATAGCCTTTTCGCTGGAATGGAACGAGCATGATAAAGCAGAGACAAGAAGAAAAGTTACCAATATGCTTGAGCTGTTTCAGTTGGAGCATTTACGGAACTCATCTCCGTTTAATTTGAGTCATGGAGAAAAAGAAAGGCTTGCCCTCGCCGGGATTTTTGTAAACCATCTTGATTATTTTATATTAGATGAGCCTACTATGGCTCTCGATATGGAAAGGAAACAAATATTATCTGATATACTTGAAAAGATTAGCAGTTATGGGATTGGGATGCTAATCATAAGTCATGATCAAGACTTTGTTAATCAACATGCAGATCGTATAATTAAGATGTCAGAGGGTGAGATTGTTTATGACAGCACCAACAACCTTAGACCCTAGAACAAAGCTGGTGATGGTACTTTGCTTATCATCGCTGGCAGTGTTTATACGAGACATTTATGTTCTCGTGGGTGTATTGCTGTTATCTTTCCTGATTTCTGTAATCCTTAAAGGGAACTTATTCCCGGCATTCAAGCAGATGAAAAGGTTGTTATTGCTGATTGTTGTTGTAGCTGTTGCCCAGAGTCTGTTTGCTCCTGCCGGCAGAACTATCGTTGCCCTGGGGACGGTTCCCATATTAACTACGGGCGGTTTGATACAAGGAGCTGAGTTTATACTGCGTATGGCAGTCATCGTGGTGTCGGCAACTATAGTTGCCACCTCCAGTTACAGAGAGATAGTGCAGGGATTGGTGCAGTGGAAGATTCCTTACGAGATAGCATTTATGGTTTCAGTTGCGATCAGGTTCTTGCCTATGTTAATTGAAGAAATAAAAGATGTTATGTTGGCTATTCAGTTACGAGGGGTGGAACTGCAGAAGATTCCCTTGCGTAAAAGGTTAAGAATATACTCTTATATTTTGACTCCTATTGTTATTGGTACAGTTATAAAAGCTGAAAAGCTGACTGCAGCAATGGAAACCAGAGCTTTTAGGGCTTATCCGCAGAGA
>JALPYG010000077.1 GCA_023271215.1 Dehalococcoidia bacterium | reverse complement strand
GAATGGGCAGGAGCTTCTTGAGAAGGCAATGAGCTGGCAGTATTTCTATAACCTGGTAAGACCACATTATGGAACCGGGATGAATGAGAAGACGCCGTTTGAGAAGTTGAAGGACTTGAGCTATGATTTACCCGAGGAGTTTGCCTTGTTTCCACCTGTTATCTTGATACCATTAGCACTGATTGGCTATTGGAGACTGGTAATGATCTATTGGCCCACTACAACCCGAGTTTCTGGAGAATTTCCAGACCCAGCATAATAAGCTCGGAGTCGCCTCTTATGAGCGTCGCCGCGGGAGTGGCGACGCTACCTCCAATCAGCTCGACGCCGCATTGCCACCGCTCTCTCGATTCCTGCCCTGATCCCTCGAAAGAGAACATATTCTCCACATAGCAGAGCCGGGCTACGGGCATATTCGACAGGTTGTCTACGTAGAGCCGGGCCGATGGAATGGTGCCCTCCGGCCTCAACACCACCCGCTCACCGCTCCACCCGTCCCAATCGAGGAAGGAGTACACCCGGCCAAGCATACTCGGACTGAGAGTGCCCGCCGCGGTGAACAGTTGCAGATACTCCAGCGTCGGCGTTCGGATCTCTCCATATCCCCAGGCGAGGCAGCAAGACCGGAACACCTCGTCGATGCGGTGGAATCGCGCCATATCCCGGGGCAGCAGGTCTTGGGCCCCCTTACATCTCGGGATTTTCATGCTGGTTCTTCTTCACTGGCTGAGAGGCTTGCCGGCCTCGTTCCGATTACTGGTATGGAAGGCATGAACCTCTGGCTGAGCCAGCCGGCGACGGCCAGGGCAACCCCGATCCCGTCGGTGAGCAGACCGGGGTGCATCAGCGCCAGGCCACAGGCAATGAAAATCATGTGCTCCAGCCTCGAAAGCGGCTTAATCCAGTACCCCAACACCCCAACCGCCAGGAAGAACACACCGGCGAGTGCCGTCAAGGTGTGCGTCAGGATGCTTAAAGGGTCTCCCTCCATCAAGAGCGATGGCTCGAAAATAAAGAAGTAGGGTATGATGTAACCGCCAATGCCTAATCCCATAGCTATCAGAGCCACACGCACCCAGTGCCCACCAGAAATAGCCGACGCTGTAAATATAGCGATGCACACCGGCGGGGTCAGCGCCGACAGTATGGCAAAGTAGAAGATAAACAAATGTGTAGCTAATGGAGGCATCCCCAAGCCTATCAGCGCTGGAGCTAACACCGCAGCCGCAACTACATAGGCGGCGCTGGTCGTCATTCCCATGCCGAGTAGCAGAGCGCATATCATGGTAAATAGCAAGGCAAGCATTACATGCATCCCGGCAATGGCTATAATTACCTCGGCAATCTTAACGCCGAAGCCGGTCATGCCAATCAAAGTTACGGCTATCTGCACACAGCTCATCATTACCATAAGCCAAGCAAGGGTTTTGGCTACAGCGGTAAAATAGGCGCCTGCCAGCGTCTTGATTCGTTCCCAAGCTCCGCGGAGCGATAAAGGGCCGCCGATCAATATAAATATTGCCATAGCTGCTATCAATGCCCAACCAGCGGCCATCTGGGGTGGCAAAAGTTGGACTAGCAGATAAACAAGAAGGCCTAGTGGAATAAATGTAATTAGCACTCGGCGTGGTGAGAATACCTCCTTTGCTTTAGGCATAAGTTCCGGCGGTAGTTTGGTCAGACCGTACCTTCCCGCCGTAACATATACCCCACTACCTACCCCCCAGAAGTAGACTATAGCAGGGATGATGGCGGCGACTAACACCCAGACATAAGGAATACCAAGGAATTCCGCCATAACAAAGGCGCCCGCTCCCATAATCGGCGGCATCACCTGCCCCCCGGCAGAGGCAGTGGCCTCGATCGCCCCGGCTAGCTCCTTCCTATAGCCCAACCGCTTCATTGTAGGAATTGTCAGAGCGCCGGTCGTAGCCACATTCGCCACCGATGAACCGGAGATAGTGCCGAAAGTGGCACTGGAAAGGACAGCGATTTGGCCGGCACCGCCTCGAATCCGACCACCGAAAAACGCAGCCATGTCTATGAAGCTTTGGCCGACGCCGGTGGCAAATAACACCGGCCCAAAGATGATAAACAGGGCAATTATGCGGCTGGTTAAATCAGTTAGCAGCCCCCAGATACCTTCGGTCATCATAAACAACTGCATGAGTACCATCTCAAGTGGAAAACCACCGTGACCCATAAAGCCGGGAATAAATTGGCCAAGAAAGGTATAACCCACGAAAAGTAATACCAGAATTGGTATCGCCTTCCCTAAGGAACGCCTGGTAGCCTCGATCACCAGTATTGTCTGGACGGCGCCTAGAGCGAGTTGGTAGTATTCGAATATTCCTGGACGTACGACTATTTGCTCCCAGTGTATCATCATATACACATTGGGAACTACAGCAACTATTGCCAGTAAGACATCAAGTAAAGCGGGCGCATCCCTCTTACCAAAGAGGATAGTATTCTTTAGGGACGGCGATTCCGACCATGGTGGGTTCTTGCTCAAGGGGTAGAGGAAAAAAACCAGCACTAGACCGGCACTCAAAGAGAGAGCACCTTGGAGCACAGGATGAAGAGCTACAGTGAGAGCTGTCCAAATTAATTTCCCAGCCCAGGCGGCAACCAGAACCGCGGCAATTGCTTTCCATATCCCACTCAGTTCTCTCATTACTTACTACACCTCTCTTTTACTTTTAAATCTATCTCCTTTAAATCTCCCTTTAACAGCACGCTGGAACATCCCGCAGGATGCCCCAGCGTACAGGAGGTTCACACCTCGGCTCAATGTGGATCCTCGCTACTCCTCCTTCTCCAACACTTCCACCGGGAATGTAGCTATACTACCTTTATTACCCCGAGCTGTTACGGTATATATGCCCGGCGGAGTACCCAGCGGTATAGCACTGCCGGTGGCAAAGAAAGCACCGTATTCATTGGCTTGGAGATAGAACTTACCTCGTATACCAAAGGGAAATCTGGCTAGCTTGTGAGGCGCACCCTCCACAACCATGATCACTTCAATTATCTCCCCAGGAACGAAGCCAGCACCATAGATGGTAATGAAGTCTCTTTCCACGCCACTCATAGGGCTGATCACCAAACTTGCCGCTCGTGCTGGTGGTTCTGGTGGTTCCGGCAGCACTTCTGGTTCTGGCGGTCCGCAGCCTGCTAAGGGCATTAATAGTAGGAGAGCTACCAAAACCGCCACTGTTCCTCTTACATAACGAACGAAGTTAGGCATTTTTCATTTCCTCCAGCATCTGGCCGCACCTAAATAACTGCTCGATATCCAGTCCGGTATCCCGATCGGTCCCATACAGAGCGACCACCAATGGCTCGATGGCCGGCTGCGAGGACCGCAAAGCAAATGGCGATAGAGCGGTGTCGACGATGTCCACCCCAGCCTCGACCGCCTTGAGCAAGGACATGGATCCCTGACCGCTGGTATAATGGGTGTGCAGCTCAACCGGGACCCTGAGCTCCTCTTTCAGAGCCTTGACCAGGTCGTAGGCGTCGTAGGGCGAAATTAGCCCTGCCTGGTCCTTGATGCAGACGATATCAGCATCAAGCTCGTTCTGGAAGATCGAGGCCTTCCTAACGTAATACTCCAGGTTATAAACCGGGCCGCCCATCCTCGGCTGCGTCAGGGAGTAGCATATCTCCGCTCGGTAAATCTTGCCGTACTTCTTTATGGCTTTCGCGGCACGCTCGTGGTTGCGCTCGTCATTCACCGCATCGAAGACGCGAAAGATATCGATGCCTACCTCCACGGCCTGTTCCACAAAGGCATCCACCAGGTCGTCAGGGTGGTTGCGATAAGCAACCAGATTCTGACCTCGGAGGAGCATCGCCAGCGGAGTGTCAGGCATGAGTCTTTTCAGGGTGCGCGGTCGCTCCCACGGGTCTTCACCCAGGAAACGGTGGGGCACGTCGAATGTGGCCCCGCCCCAGACCTCCATGCAGTAGAAACCGCACTTGTTCATTTCCTCGGCCATCCACTCCATATCCGAGGTGCGCATGCGGGTCGCCAGGGTGGACTGATGCCCATCGCGAAAGGTAGTATCGCATATCTTAACCGGATTCTTCTCTTTCGGCCGGGTCCTCACCTTGTCAGTCGTTAAGTCTCTTGCCAGGACCGCCCCGTCTCCTATTCCTTTCATAATTCTCCTTTCAATCTCCATCATCGAGGAACTATTCTCCGCTGCCACAAAGCTCGCATCTGCATTATCTCCTGGCGTCCGGAAACCCGCCACAAGCTCACCACGCCTGGACCCTTTGGGATAAGGGCCCCCGTACCCCTTTCGCCTTTTGCCTTTTGCCTTTCGCCTTCGTCCGACCCATAGGCATCTACGGCAGCCATAATTGCCGCTATCTTTTTCCTGTCTCTCATCCTCTCACCTTTCGACGGACTTACATCGGAATATTTCCGTGCTTCTTCGGCGGCCTTACTTCCCGCTTGGTCGAGAGCAGCTCGAGGGCGCCGGTTATGATGCGGCGGCTATCCCGGGGCAGAATCACCTCGTCAACATATCCCCGCGAGGCGGCAATATAAGGATTGTACAGCAGATCCCGATATTCCTTCAGTTTCTCTTCTAGTGCTGCCCTGGGATCGCTGGCTTTCTCTATGTCCCTCTTATAAATTATAGGCGCAGCGCCCTCTGCTCCCATGACGGCGATCTCTGCAGTAGGCCAGGCAAAGACGAAGTCAGCGCCGAGATCGCGACTGCACATGGCAAGGTATGAGCCGCCGTAATCCTTGCGCGTAATCAGCGTGATCTTGGGAACCGTGGCCTCAGAGTAGCACCAGAGAAGCTTGGCCCCGTGCCGGATGATCCCCGACCACTCCTGATCGGCTCCCGGGAGGTAACCCGGGACATCGGCGATGGTGAGCAAGGGAATGTTAAAGGCATCGCAGAATCGAATGAAGCGCGTCGCTTTATCGGAGGCGTTGACGTCGAGGCAGCCCGCCAGATGCTTCGGTTGATTGGCGATGATCCCCACCGTTCTGCCGGCGAGGCGGGCAAAGCAGACGATTATATTCTGGGCGTAGTGGTAATGAGGCTCCAGAATCACGCCGTTATCCACAATGGAGCAGATAACCTCCCTCATGTCATAGACCTGTCGAGGGTCATCCGGGATTACGGTGTCGAGAGCGGGAAGCATACGATTGGGGTCATCACCGGTTTCCACGATGGGGGGATCCTCCATGTTGTTGGCAGGTAGGTAGCCTAGAAGCTCTCTGATCATCTCGATTGCCCGGGTATCACTATCGCAGGCGAAGTGTGCGACCCCACTCCTGGTGGCGTGCGTCATTGCCCCCCCCCAGATTTTCATGGCTAATCTCTTCGCCGGTGACCGCTTTGATGACCGCCGGCCCGGTGATATACATATAGCTGGTCTTCTTGACCATAAATACCCAGTCGGTCATCGCCGGGGAGTAGACCGCACCACCAGCGGTGGGACCCATGATCGCCGAAATCTGAGGGATGACGCCGGAAGCACAGGAATTGCGGAAGAATATGCTGCCATATCCATGCAGGGCATCGACCCCTTCCTGAATTCTTGCCCCACCGGAGTCGTTGAAGCCGATAAAGGGAACCCCGGTGCGCATGGCCAGATCCATGACCTTGCATATCTTCTGGGCATGCATCTCACCCAGCGAGCCCCCCATCGAGGTAAAATCCTGGGAAAAGGCACACACCTGGCGGCCGTTAACCAACCCGTAGCCGGTCACCACGCCCTCTGCCGGGACAACGGTCTTATCCATCCTGAAGAGCGTAGCCCGATGACGAACAAACATGTCAAGCTCGTGGAAACTGCCGCGGTCGAAAAGGATATCCAGCCTTTCCCGGGCGGTCAACTTGCCGGAGTCATGCTGCTTCTTAACGCGTTCCGGCCCGCCCAGGGCTTTCTCTTTTCTCTGTCTTTCCTCCAGCTCCTTCAACCGGTCGGCGACACTGCTCATCAAATTCCTCCTTGTACGCTTCGCTATATCGCTCTGGCGCTAGTACCTAGTTTAAGTCAAAGTGGGGGGAAATGCAAGGGGGTGTTGTGTTATATAGTTATTTGCAAAAATGATTATAACATGGGCTAAGAAACTTGTCTATCCACTGAGCAGCAAAACTAAGCTTTTGAGAAAGCCGATAAAAAGCTTCCTTTATTATATTTCTCATATCATCTATGTGCCTTATGAACATTGTTGAAATGATCCTTTTGATGCTCTTCCAGATGTATTCTATCGGTTCAAATCAGGTGAATAAGGGGGAAGGAAAACAAGCTTATCGCTAGCCTCTCAGCTTCCTTTATCACCTCCCCCGCCTTATGGCTCTTAAGGTTATCCAGGACAATGATGATCCTATTCTCCGGATTCTTCTTCCTCACCTTCCTCACAAAACCTCTAATTGCTTCTTTGAATCTTGAGGAAAGGATATCACACTTCTTCCATTCAAGAGTATGCCATAGCATTAGCTTTGATCTTGTCCATATTTTTTAAAAAATCTGAGGTTTTCCAAAGGATAGCACCCTCACTGTATTTGCCTCGTTCTGAGGTGAAGCCTCGTCAAGAAAGCCAATTATATCTTGCTATCTTTATACCCCTTCGCGCTCAGGTTATTTATCGCC
>JALPYG010000076.1 GCA_023271215.1 Dehalococcoidia bacterium | reverse complement strand
CCAGTGGACGTCGAGTTTGGCAAGTCAGTACAGAGGGGGGAAGAGCCATGTAGGTTAGCAACCAGGGATCAGGGAACAAATTCATAAAGGAGGGTTTAAATGAAAGCGAAAGGACTGTCAAAGAGACTGGCTGGTGCCTGTCTGGCGCTGCTGATTGCCGTGAGCCTGGTTGCTGTCGGCTGTCCGCCAGTGGAGGTAGAGCCTGATGTGCCGGCACCCGAGCCGCTGCCGACGTTCGAGTGGCGCATGCAGGCGTTTGCGCCTGCCGGGCATCCGCTGGTGGTAAACTCCCAGGATTTCTTCATTGACGCGGTGTACGATCTGAGCGGCGGGCGATTGATCATCCATTCGTACGGTGCGGGAGAGATAGTCCCCGCGATGGAGACACGCTCAGCGGTATCAGACAGAACTATCGAGATGGGCAAGTGGTGGTCCGTCTTCGATGCGGGACTTGATCCGGCGCATAAGCTCTTCGGTGCCGTACCCTTCGGGCTCCGCCACGAGGACTGGCTGGCGTGGTATCTCCGGGGTGGAGGAAAAGAGCTGAAGGCTGAGCTCTATGAAGCGCTTAACATACACATTCCTGTCGTCTTTGTAGAAGCCGCCGGGACAGCTTTACAGATGATCCAGCCGTGGGCTACCCTGGAAGATCTGAAGGGAAGAAGCGTGCGGGTAGTTGGCCTGCAGGCTGAAATCTTCAAACGCTTGGGGATTGGAGTAATTCCCCTGCCTGGAGGAGAGATATATACTGCCCTGGAGGCAGGCTTAATAGATGGCGCTGAGTGGGCCGGCCCTATACTCAACGAGGCACTCGGCTTCCATGAGCCGGCGCCGTACATGCAGGCGCCTGGGTGGCATGAACCAGGCCTGTTCACCATGTTTATCGTCAATAAGGATGCCTGGGCAGAGCTGCCTGACGACCTGAAACGAATAGTGGAGATAGCCGGCCTTGCCACCTACGCCCATTACAAGCAATTTACTTTCTATGAGAATGCCAGGGCCCTCGAAAGGCAGCTCGCAGCCGGCGCCCAGTTGATACGATTGCCCGATGAAGACCTGGCACTGCTACAGGCTACGGCGATGGAGGTGCTGGAAGAATACGCCGCTGAATGTGCTTTCTTTGCCAGGGTACTGCAGAGCCAGCTGGACTTCATGGAATTGATGGCGCCTATGAAGGCGTTCGACGATTTCTAGACGCAAATTAACTTACGCGGAGTTAGTAGGCCGCTGGAAAGTACTTTCCAGCGGCCTTATCCAGAAAGCAGGCAATAGATAAGTGAAGAAGCTAAACGCTGTTCTCAAAGCAATAGATAAGATCAGTGAGGTAACCGGGAAATGCGCCAGTTGGCTCATGATCGTCGTTACCCTGATTATACTCTACGAAGTGATAACGCGGACGGTATTTGGCGCCCCCACAGTATGGGCATTCGAACTCTCGATTATGCTCTGGGGAACCTATTTTGTAAGCGTAATGGCCTGGACACACAAGGAGGGAGGCCATATTGCGGTGGATGTTATTTACAACCGGTTCTCTACCAGGGTAAAGGCCATTCTCGATCTGACGTTCTGTTTGCTGTTATGTTTCACCTTGGTTGCCTTCCTGACAAGGGCGGGGATTGATTTCGCCGCCACCTCCTGGGAGTTATTAGAGCGCACCGGCTCACCGTGGAACCCTCCGATATATCCATTAAAGACGACGCTGCCGATAGGCTTTGCTCTGCTCGGTCTCCAGTGCCTGGCCAGATTCATCCGTGACATAATGATACTGACCGGGAGACAGAAATACCATGGATTTTAATCCCCTGTGGATGTTCCTGCCGGCGGCTGTGTTCAAGTTTCTAGGGTATCCCGTCGGCTTCGTCCTGGGAGGTGTAGCATTACTCACCGGCCTGATCTTCTTTGGTGATATGACCCCGGCCGTGCTGGTCAGGCGCATCTATGGCCTGCAGATGTCCTGGGAACTGATCGCCGTCCCCCTGTTTATTATTATGGGCTGTATACTGGAACGGTCGGGGGCGGCAGATAAGCTATACGAAGCATTTTATGTCGTCCTGGCCTCTTTGCGGGGTGGGCTGGCGGTCGCAACGGTATTCGTCTGTACCATCTTTGCTGCAACCACCGGTGTAATGGGGGCCTCAGTTACCACGATGGGCCTGCTTGCCTTCCCCGAAATGCTCAAACGTAAATACGACCAGAAACTGGCTGCCGGCACTGTCATGACCGCCGGCTGCCTCGGCATCATTATTCCCCCCAGTATCATGCTGGTTATCTATGGATCATGGGCAGGGCTCTCCGTTGGCGCCTTGTTCATGGCCTGCCTTGTCCCTGGACTTGTCCTTGCCGCCCTGTATATCGTCTACATACTGATTAGAACTGGGCTACGCCCCGAGCTGGGACCACCGATACAGGAAGAAGGCAGGGGGGTTTCCTTCCGACAAAAATGCGTTCTCCTGCTCACGGGAATAGTTCCAACGATGTTTCTCATCCTCACCGTACTGGGAACAATTCTTTTGGGTATTGCCACTCCTACCGAAGCAGCTACCCTGGGAATCGCCGGCAGCCTGATCGTAGCTGCACTCAACCGCCGCCTCAAATTCTCGTTGTTAAAGGAATCGATTTATCGCACCGGCAGAATTTTGGGGATGATTGCCCTGATTGCCTTCGGTGCCACCTGCTTTATCGGCGTCTTCATGGCGCTGGGCGGAGGAAGGGTAGTGGAGGATCTGATGATGGGGCTCGGGTTTGGACCGTGGGGCATGCTGGTGGTGATGATGATCATCGTGTTTTTGCTGGGCATGGTTGTCGATTGGCTGGCGATCATTATGATCGCTGTTCCCCTCTTCTCCCCTATAGTAGCCGATCTCGGATTCGACCCAATATGGTTCGCCGTATTGATCGTCGTTAATTTGCAGATGTCCTTGCTGACACCACCCTTTGGGATCGCTATCTTCTACCTGAAAGGGGTTGCCCCACCGGAGGTTACTATGGCCAACCTGATTCGTTCGGTGGTTCCCTTCGTCGGCCTCATAACAATTGGTCTGGTACTGGTCGCTGTCTTCCCACAGTTGGCTTTATGGCTTCCCGGCGTAATGATAAGGTAATAGAGAGGTGACACTAATGGGCGCAATTGCTGAAAAAGTAGAAATGTCGTTAACCAGAGCCTCCTGGATCAGGAAGATGTTTGAGGAGGGTAACCGCCTGCGCCAGATCTATGGCGCGGATAAAGTATACGATTTCACCCTGGGCAATCCGGTGCATCAACCACCGGCGAAGTTTTACCAGGAGTTCAGACGATTGGCGGAGAATCCCATTCCCGGTATGCACCGCTACATGAGCAATGCCGGCTACCCGGAAGCCCGTCAGGCGGTGGCCGAAGCGATCGCTGAGGATAGCGGCCTCGCCATCGGACCGGAGCACATCGTCATGACGGCGGGTGCCGGCGGTGGACTGAATGTGATTCTCAAATCCATTTTGAACCCCGGCGACGAAGTTATCGTGCTGAGTCCGTATTTTGTAGAGTACCGGTTTTATGTGGATAATCACAACGGCGTCATCCGAGAAGTGGACACCGATCCTGACTTCTTGCCCGATATGGAAGCCATTGCTGCCGCAATCAACCCGAAAACCCGGGCCATCATCATCAATTCACCCAACAACCCCACCGGCGTGGTATACCCCTCGGAAATCCTGGCCCGGTTGGGTCGACTGGTGGCTGAGAAATCACAAGAGCTGGGACGGCCAATATACGTGATTTCCGATGAACCCTATGCCAGGATTGTCTACGATATTGAGGTGCCCTGCGTATTCAAATACATTGACAATGTAATAGTAGTTACCTCCCACAGCAAAGACCTGGCGCTGGCAGGAGAGCGTATCGGATACATAGCAGCAAGCCCCAGGATAGATAATGTGGGGCTATTACTGGAGGCCCTGGTGTTTTGCAACCGCACGTTGGGCTTTGTCAATGCACCGGCGCTGATGCAGCGTTTGGTCGCCGGGTTACAACGGGAGGGTGTGGACATCGAGGAATACCGCCGGAAGCGGGATTTGCTGTATCAGAGTCTGACGCAGCTCGGCTTCGAGATGGTTAAATCGCAGGGGGCCTTTTACCTCTTCCCTAAATCACCACTGGCAGACGATGTGGAGTTTGCCCGAAGAGCCCTGAAACACAACATCCTGGTGGTGCCCGGCGCAGGATTCGGCAGACCGGGGTACTTTCGCCTGGCCTATTGTGTGGAGAAGTCGGTGATTGAGAATTC
This sequence comes from Dehalococcoidia bacterium, assembly GCA_023271215.1. Classification (GTDB taxonomy): domain Bacteria; phylum Chloroflexota; class Dehalococcoidia; order SZUA-161; family SpSt-899; genus BS503. Next base: position 2,389 of record JALPYG010000076.1, on the reverse strand, counting down.
ACTGCCTGCCTGGGAAGCGCTGGCAGGTGAGTTGGGACTGATAAAGCAGCGTTAAGAAGCGAGGTTGGAATGAGAAGAGAGCAAGTCATGGCCGAACCGTTTCGAATTAAGGTTGTTGAGCCTATCAGGCTGATCAGCCGGGAGGACAGAGAACTGAGAATCGGGGAGGCTGGTTACAACGTCTTCGGCCTCAAGTCAGATGATATCTACATTGATCTCCTCACTGACAGTGGTACCGCGGCAATGAGCGATAACCAGTGGGCAGGAATAATGATGGGCGATGAAGCCTACGCCGGCAGCAGGAGTTTTGCTCACCTTGAGGAGGCTGTTCGCCAGGTATTGGGGTTCAAGTATGTGGTCCCTGCTCATCAGGGGAGGGCGGCAGAGAGGCTGCTTTTTCAGGCTGTGGTTAAGAAAGGGGATGTTATACCATTTAATATGCCTTTTGACACCACCGATGCTTGTATCAGGTCACTCGGCGGCATACCGGTGAACTGTGTGGCTGATATTGCCTACGAACCCCAGGCTAGTCATCCCTTTAAGGGCAACATTGATATCTCCAAACTAAGGGCGTTGATAACCGAAGTGGGCGCTCAGAGAATACCTTTTATCATGTTGACCGTCACCAATAATGCCGGCGGTGGCCAGCCGGTGGCGATGTCTAATCTTAAGGAAGTAAAGGCAGTGGCCTCTGAATGTGATATCCCCGTTTTTATCGACGCTGCTCGTTGTGCGGAGAACGCCTACTTCATCCAGCAGAGGGAGGAAGGCTATCAAGACAAGGCCCTCGCCGAAATCATAAGAGAGCAGTTCTCCTACTCCGATGGCTGCGCCTTCAGTTGCAAGAAGGATCCCATGGCAAATATCGGGGGACTCATCGGACTGAATAACGAGGAGCTTTATCGCAAGATATTGCCTCTGCTGATTGCACAGGAAGGCTTTATCACTTACGGTGGATTGGCGGGCCGCGACCTGGAGGCGGTGGCGCGAGGCCTTCGTGAGATGACCGATGATGACTTAATAGCTAGCCGCATCCGACAGGTGGAATATCTGGGAGAACTGCTGGTAGATTCAGGAATACAGATTATCCAGCCGGTAGGAGGACATGCCGTCTTTGTGGATGCGGCGGCTTTTTTGCCGCATATTCCCCGCAGTCATTTCCCCGCCGATGCCCTGGCCGTGGAGCTGTACGTTGAATCGGGGGTGAGAGCGGTGGGCGTGGGTGCCCTTGGTTTCAGCCTACCAGATGAAAGAACCGGTGAGGTTATTTCCCCCAAATTGGAATTATTGCGTCTGGCCATTCCCCGCAGGGTTTACACCGATCGGCATATGGATGTGGTGGCAGAGGGACTCAAGCGTGTCTATGAGCGGCGGAATCAGATAAGGGGGCTGAGGATTGTGCATGCTCCGCCGGTGCTGAGGCACTTCCTTGCCCGCCTGGAACCCGTCTGACGGCATGAAACCTTCTTACCACACCCCTATCTCCCGAAGCCGCGATGCAGTCCGAAATCTTGAGCCATAGCGACGGCCTCCCGGTACTCGTCCAGGGTAGGTCTCCTGTTCAGCTCTTCGTACTCTCCCGCCTTGAACATCGGCCGATACTGGAACATTATGTTGACATAACTATCCTTCGAGATCTCCTCGACGATGAACCTCAAAATCTCCCGGCTCCCGGCCAGATCATTGGGCAGGATCAGATGCCTTATCAACAGGCCTCGCTGCGCTATACCTCTGCTATCGAGTTGGAGATCGCCGACCTGACGGTGCATCTCCCTGACCGCCTCCCGGCAGCGGATGAAGTAATCCGCAGCATTGGAGTATCTGCCGGCATTCTGGGGATCGCTGTATTTCATATCGGGCATATAGATGTCAATTATGCCCTCCAGCAACTTGATGGTGCTTGCGTCTTCGTAGCCGCCGCAGTTGTAGACTATGGGAATCCGCAGCCCTCTTTCAATAGCAATTCGGATGCTCTTGACCAGTTGAGGGATAAAATGCGTTGGGGTAACCAGGTTTATGTTGTGGCAGCCCACGTCCTGCAGGTGCATCATGCCGCGTGATAGCTCTTCAACGCTAACCCGGCTGCCGTGTCCCAGATGACTTATGTCGTAATTCTGGCAGTAGACACAGCCCAGGTTGCAGCCGGTGAGGAATATCGTTCCCGACCCCCCCACCCCCCGGAGCCTCCCCTGCCCGATCAGCGGCTCCTCCTCTCCAAAGTGGGGATGGATCGCCGAAACCACTATCTCTTCCCCCGACCGGCAATATCCCTCTTCCCCTTTAAGTCTATTCTTGCGGCACTCTCGGGGGCAGAGCACGCAGCATTCGAGGATTCTGTAGAGTTCGGCTATCCTCGTATCTAATTCGCTGCTTGTGTATAATCTGAGAT
>JALPYG010000075.1 GCA_023271215.1 Dehalococcoidia bacterium | reverse complement strand
ACAGGGACGTCCTCCCCTACGTGTTCTCTCGCGATTCAGGATTTAGGTGCCATGTCGACAACATTTTGTCGATGTCGCGCCGATAAGGCCACTATGAAACCTCCGTCGTCCCGCTGAAGGTAAAATTGTCTATCTTGAGCGCCGGGACGCGGCTTCCTCCAAAGAAGCCTTCTACCAGCCTAGTATCCTTAGAAATCAATGATACCTGAGAAAGGGCCTTCAGGATGCTATTGGTAAACCGGAAGTTCTTGACCGCCCCTTTGAACTTGCCATCCTCAATGAGAAAGGTCCCGTCGCGGGTGAGACCGGTGATCGTAGTAGACACCGGTTCCACCACGTTGGTATAGTGAAACCGGGTTACATAGATCCCTCTCTTGGTGGAGGCGATCATCTCTTCGAGCGAGGAATCCCCCTCCTTCATGAACAGGTGAAGCGGCATGGGCCCATAGGTATTGGGAGCAGGGAGCCCATGCCCGGTGGACCTTGTTCCCTCTTTTCCGGCAGTATAGGAGTCGTAGACCACCCCCTTAGCCATGCCGTTTTCTATCAGGACGACCTTCTGTTTGGGCACTCCCTCAAAATCAAACGGAATCGGCATCCCCTGAGGGCTGAGACCATCATCCCAGATGGTGACGTTCTCTCCCATAATCCTCTCCCCCAGCTTGCCGCACATAAAACTTCGGCCTTCCTGAAGGGCTAAGGCGCCAAGCCCGATGTAGCCCAGGAAAGCCACCAGAGTCCCAACGGCATACGGCTCTAAGATGACGGTATATTCGCCTGGCTCAAGCGAGATCGGGGTTGTGCCTTGAACACATTTCCCGATCGCCTCACTAGCCAGCGCCTGAGGGATTATATCGCCGACGTCCTTTGAGAGGTGGTTGGCATACCCCGAGGCATCATTGTCGCCCGTGACCACCAGGTTGAGCTTGGCCTGTGTTAGCCTTTGCTCCGCCCAAAGGCCCAGGGAGTTAGCCACGATGAGATCGGTTGTTTCTGTGGAGAATGCCCCTGAGGCGACGATACCATTCTTTTGTGCTTCCCCAATAATTTCCCGGACCGCTTCTGACCTCTCCATGGGGGTAAACCTAGCCGTACGCTCGACAAACGTATCCGCCTTAGCATATTCAGCGGGCGAGGGCAGGGACCCGAAATCAGGGTTTTCACGCTGAGTCTCGGCAATCTCCAATGCTTTATCCACCGCTTTCTTTAGTGACTCCTCATCCAGGCGGTTGGTGGAAGCTGCCCCTATTCTTTTCCCTGAAACCACCCTTATGGAAACGCCGGCATTTCGTTCCGCTACATTTTGATGGATGAAATTGTTGGCAAATCTGGTCAGGGCTGAATCCTCCCCGATATAGAGGATTTCAGTCTGATCAGCATGCGAGTAATCCAGAATCTGCCTGATTAACTCTTTGCTCATTTATTCATCACCCCTACTCTTATTTCCCGGAATCTGGCCGGAGCCGTTCCGTGTCCGACATGCATTGTCTGGGAAGGCTCTCCTTTGCCGCAGTTCGGCGTTCCCCACATCCTCCAGTGGCTCCTGTCACAGACGGCATCACACGAACCCCAAAACTGGGGGGGTAATCCCGGTATAGGTGGGGTTCTTGATCATTCCGCCAAGCTTGCCGTTCTTGATCTCCCAGCCTATTTCTGCTCCAAACTGGAAGTTCAGCCTCTTATCGTCGATGCTCCAACTGCGATTGGTCTCTACGTAGATACCATCGTCTGTATCGGCAATCAGATCCTCCAACCTCCAGTCTCCGGGCTCCAAATTGATGTTGGTCATTCTGATGAGGGGTATCCTGTTCCAGCCGGAGGCCCTCATCGCACCGTTGCTCTGCTGATTTAGCTTTGCAGCCGTCTCCCGCGAGGTGAGATACCCGACAAATATTCCCTCTTTGACGATCGGTATCCTCCGGGCTGCTACGCCCTCGTCATCGAAACCGAATGTCCCCAGTCCTCCGGGAACGGTGGCATCGGCAACGATGTTGACTACCTCGGAGCCATAGCGGAAGTTACCCAGCTTCTCCGGCGTCAAGAAGCTCATTCCGGCGTAGCTTGCCTCGGTGCCGAAGACCCTATCGAGCTCGATCGGATGCCCGCAGGATTCGTGCACCTGCAATGCGAGCTGAGAGCCATCGATGATCAGGGTGGTGACTCTTGAGGGGCACTGGGAGGCAGTTAACAACTCCAGGGCTTGTGAAGCTACCCGGGGAGCATTTCCCACCAGATCGAGGGACTCGATGAATTCATATCCAGCGGTAGCGAAGTTTCCCCGGAAGGAGTTGGGATATGATCTAACCTGAACCTCACCGTCTTTGACCGCCGTTGCGGCTATCCCTCCTCCACACTCGATGATCTCCTGGGAGATGTAAGAGCCCTCCGTATTGGCAAATATCTTCTTCTCCCCGAAAAGGCTCATAAAAGCCTGGGAGATGCGGACACCCTTCTCCCGTAACAGACTATCCGCCTCAAGCAAGAGATCGACCCTCTTGGCCAGGGGAACGGTGAAGGGATCAATCTTGATGGGGGTGCGGTAGTCTGCAACCACCTTCTCAGCCGGGCTCAAGACCACGTTTTCCTTTTTCGTAAGGCCGCTTGCCTTAGCAATTTTGACCGCCAGGTCCGTGATCGCCTCGATCTCCTTCCTCTCCATCTTCGAAGTTGAGGCGAATCCCCAAACACCGTCAACGATCACCTGCACCCCACAGCCGTGGCTCTCGTTGTATCTAACCACCTCTGCTGCTCCGTTTTTCACCTCCAGAGTTTCTGATCGGCGTTCTACAACCCTCACCTCGGCGAAGGTTGCGCCCTTAACCGTCGCCAGATCCAGTGCGCTGCTTACTAAATCCCTCAAAGCGAGCCTCCTTTCTTATCTTGAGTAAATCATAATCTGAATGGAAAAGTCAATGGGGGATACAGAAACGCTTGACAGGATAGGGCACAATGTCCTATGATGGATCCATGAGAACCAGTATAGGCGTTATGGTGGTATTTCTCGCCCTCTGCTTTATGGCCCTCTGCTTTATGGGGATGCCCCAGGAGATCGGCCCGGTGCGGGCGCTCACTATCGACGAGGAGGTCGGCGAGGTGTGGGTGCTCACTATCGACGGGGAGATCGGGGCGGGAACGGCATCCTATCTGCGCCAGGGGCTGGCGGCGGCGGAGGAGGCCGGGGCGAGCGCGGTGGTCATCGTCATCTCCACTCCCGGAGGGATGTTGGATGCTGCTGTGGCTGGGCGGGACGCGATCCTCGACGCCAATGTCCTCACCATCGCCCACATAGACCGCGAGGCTTTCTCGGCCGGGGCCCTCCTCGCCATCGCCTGCGAGCGGATCTACTTCTCGCCCGGCGGGGTGATCGGTGCGGCGACCCCGGTCTACTTCGATCAGCGAAGGATGGAGGAGGCGCCGGAGAAGGTCGTCTCGGCAGTACGCAAACTCTTCCGCGCCACTGCCGAGGCACGGGGCCGCCCGCCGGAGATCGCCGAAGCGATGGTCGATCGCGATGTGGAGATCGAAGGGCTGATCGAAAGGGGGAAGCTCCTCACCCTCACTTCCCTGGAGGCGGAACAGTGGGGCTATTCCGACGGGGAGGTGGAGAGCCTGGATCAACTCCTGGAGAAAGAGGGGCTCGCAGCGGCGACCGTCGTTCACTTCTCCCCCGGTTCGTCGATAGCGTGGTCTCTTTCCTGACCCTCCCCTGGATCGTGGTACTGCTAATAACGGTGGGGCTGGTCGGCCTGGTCACGGAGATGCTAGTCCCTGGGTTCGGTCTGCCGGGGATCGTCGGCCTGGGCTCTCTCGGTGCCTTCTTCTGGTCGCACTTCCTCGTTGGCCTGGCCGGGTGGGAGTCGATCCTCTTTCTCATCGCAGGACTGGTGCTGATCCTGCTTGAGGTCTTCGTCTTCACCGGGGCTGATTTCGGCATCGCCGGGCTGATCGGGCTCCTGCTGGCCGGGCTCGGTTTTTACACCTCCGTGGTCGGCCCGTTCACCGAGCCTGCAGCGGCCATGCATGCAGTGGGAGTGGTCTCCGCCAGCCTGGTACTCGCACTGGTAGGGATCGTCCTTCTCATCACTCGGCTTCCGCACACGCGGCTCCGCTTCCGCGGGGCGATCCTCTCCCAGGCGATCACCGGCCGAGCGTTCGACCGGGTGAGCGATAAAATTGAGGTGAGCCCCTGGGTCGGCCGTCACGGGGTTGCGGCCACCGTTCTGCGCCCGGTGGGCAGCGCAGAGTTCGCCGGCGAACGGACGGACGTCGTCTGTGAGGAGGGGTTCCTCCCTGAAGGAACACCAATCGTGGTAACCAAGGATGAGGGCTACCGCAAGGTGGTCCGAGAAATAAAGGAGGATTAGACATGTTACTGTGGATCATTCCAGCAATAGCCATCGTGGTTCTGTGGATCTTCTTCTACTTCGTGCCGGTGGGATTATGGATATCGGCGCTGGCGGCGGGCGTGCCGGTCGGGCCGATGACTCTCATCGGGATGCGGCTGCGCAAGGTGAGCCCGGGTCGGGTGATCGGACCGATGATCACCGCGTGGAAAGCGGGGATCCAACTTCCCATCTCCGCTCTCGAGGCGCATGTGCTGGCCGGCGGCAACTTAGGCGCGGTGGTGAAGGCGCTCATCTCGGCCGATAAGGCGAACATCGAGCTCGACTTTCAGCGCGCGGCGGCGATCGACCTCGCCGGCAGGGACGTCTACGGGGCGGTGGCGATGTCGGTCAACCCGCAGGTGATCGAGACCCCCAAGATCGGGGCAGTGGCCAAGGACGGGATCCAGTTGCACTCCTTCGCCAAGGTAACGGTACGGGCGAACCTCGACCGTCTGGTCGGCGGGGCGACTGAGCCGACGATCATCGCCCGCGTGGGAGAGGGGATCGTCTCGGCGATCGGCTCGGCGGACTCGCATAAGGTGGTGCTGGAGAACCCGGACTCGATCTCCAAGCTCGTGCTGGCCAGAGGCCTCGACTCGGGGACGGCGTTCGAGATCTTATCGATCGATATCGCCGACGTCGATGTGGGGAAGAACATCGGAGCCCAACTGCAGACCGACCAGGCCGAGGCCGACCTCAAGGTGGCCCGCGCCAAGGCCGAGGAGCGGCGGGCGATGGCGATCGCCAGAGAACAGGAAATGCTCGCTCTGGTCCAGGAACGCCAGGCGGCCGTTGTTGAGGCCGAAGCAGAGATTCCGTGCGCGATGGCTGAGGCGTTCCGCAACGGCCAGTTTGGGATCATGGACTACTACCGGATGAAGAACATCCAGGCCGATACCCAGATGCGCGAGGGGCTCTCCAGCGCAAAGCAAGGTGGAACCCCGGGCGAGAAGAAGGGAGTATAGATGAAAACCGCATCTCCTGTGCTGCAACTCATCGTGGACATCCTGGCCGAAGACCCGCGTGCCGCGATCGTGATTGGTGAGATCCTCGGTCCGCCGCCGGGGTTGGGAGACGTACCCGCCAAGCCCTGGGAAGAGGGATAACCGAGAGATCACCATCAACAGACCGGGGAGACCTTTCCTGAGACTGGTCCCCCCGGTCGTATGCTTGTTCGCTGCTTGCCGGCAAGAAAGGTGGAGTGGGGCGAGTCTGTTCCTTGGCCGGTACTTTCCCCTACCTTTGTTGCGCCTGTAAAGGCGAGACGTCTTGAGGGCAGTGTCAAGCGCCTCAGAGCAGACGGAGGTAAAACAGAAGCGCTTCAGTCCTTCCGGAGTGACCTCATATACTTAATATCTTCCCACGGCTCACAAAAGCTCGAAGACGGGAACATCTCTTTCGACGGCCTTTTCATATACCAGTTTAGCGCAGATTATGTCCTGAATGGCCAGCCCGGTAGAGTCGAAGATGGTAATCTCCTCATCGTTTTCTCGTCCTCTCTTTTTCTCAGCCACCACCTCGCCCAGGGTGCCATAGATGCCCTCAACTTTAATCACACCCTCGGACAATGGGACGTTAATCTCACCTGAATGAGCAGCCTGCTCAATTTCATCAACTATGACCCTGGCACCCTTCAACAGATCAGACTCTAGTTCCTGCTTGCCTTTCGCATCTGCCCCGATCGCATTTATGTGAGTTCCCGGCCTGATATGATGCCTCTTGACAATCGGCTTTCTTGAAGGAGTAGTTGTAACTACGATATCAGCCTCCGTTGCTTCCCCGATGGTTTCCGCATACCGGACGTTCAGATTTAATCTTGTCCCCATTTCCTCGGCGTATCTTCGGCTGGCATCTTCGCATTGATCAAATACCTTTGCCTCCCTAATTCCGGGAAGCACCTCGCTTATGGCCAGGAGTTGCGTTCTGGCCTGCATGCCGGCTCCTATTATCCCAATAATGGAGGAGTCTCTCCTAGCCAGGTGTTTGACCGCTACACCCCCTGCCGCTCCTGTTCTCATATCCGTAATATACGTACCGTCCATGATGGCGAGAGGATAGCCAGTCTTGGGGTCGCAGAGGATAATGGTAGCCACCACGCTTAGCAAATCGCGCCTGCGGTTATCCGGATACACGCTGACCAACTTTACCCCGGCGCTCCCATCGATATAAGCCGGCATGGCCCTGAAATCACCCTGATATTGTGGCAGTTCCAAATACAATTTGGGAGGCATTAAAGCCTTTCCTTTTGCCTGGAAGACAAACGCCTGTTCGACGGCTTTTAACACCTCACCCGTATCAAGGAGCTCTTCTACCTTGCTTCTGCTTAGTAATAACACCTCCGGTATGGTTGAGCTTCTGTTCCTCTTACCAAC
>JALPYG010000074.1 GCA_023271215.1 Dehalococcoidia bacterium | reverse complement strand
ACATGGAAGAATTAGGATTCCGTTGCTATGATATGGCAGACCCTATGTTGAGACTCTACGACGGGGCATTCTGGCAGATGGATATCTTCTTTTGCCGAGACAACTCGAAAATATTCTCACATTTACAATATCGATAGCTTTGCGATATATTTTGGAAGCAGTTAAGTAGGAGAAAACAAACATGAAAACAGCGCTCATCACAGGCATAACAGGACAAGACGGCTCATACTTAGCCGAGCTATTGTTGAGTAAGGGTTATGAAGTGCACGGCCTTATCCGAAGGGCGAGTACCTTTAACACTGACCGCATTGACCATATCTATCAAGACCCCCACGAGCTTGGGGCAAGGATGTTTCTCCATTATGGCGACCTGGCCAATTCAGAGCAACTGGTTAATTTAATCTATAACCTGAAGCCGGACGAGATTTATCACCTGGGGGCACAGAGCCATGTTAGAGTGAGCTTCGATACGCCAGAATACACCGGCGACGTCACCGCTCTGGGGACAACCAGGATCCTTGAGGCGGTGAGGAGAAGTGGGATAAAGACAAAGTTTTACCAGGCATCCAGTAGTGAGATGTTTGGCGCTGCTCCTCGCCCACAGAGCGAGAATACGCCCTTTCGTCCCCGAAGTCCCTACGCCGCAGCCAAGGTCTATGCCTACTGGATGACGGTGAATTATCGTGAGGGTTATAACCTGTTCGCCTGTAATGGCATACTGTTCAATCACGAATCTCCAAGGCGAGGACAAACCTTCGTAACCAGAAAGATAACAAGAGCCCTGGCTAACATCCTGGCGGGGAAGCAGAAGAAACTCTATCTGGGAAACCTGGAAGCTAAACGAGACTGGGGCTATGCCCCCGAATATGTGGAGACCATGTGGCTCATGCTCCAGCAGGATGAGCCCGACGATTATGTAGTTGGCACCGGTGAGGCTCACTCGGTCAAAGAGTTTCTGGACGAAGCCTTCTCCTATGCTGACCTGGATTGGCAGGAGTATGTAGAGATAGACCCTCGCTACTTCAGACCCACTGAGGTCGAGTTTCTATTGGCCGATGCCTCAAAGGCGAGGGAGCGGTTAGGCTGGGCACCCAGGGTTACTTTCAAGGAGCTCGCTAGAATTATGGTGGATGCGGATATGGAAGGCTTAGGACTTGAGCCGCTGGGTGAAGGGAAAGCTGTACTTGCAAGACATGGCTTGAATACTATTGACAGAGCCCTGGTCAATCCCAATGGGGGGATAGACAGATGAGCTGGCTTAGTACGAAAAGAATCGTTGTCACTGGGGGAGCGGGGTTTCTCGGGCAGCATGTGGTTAAGAAGCTGGAAGAGAGAGGATGTAAGCAGATTTTCGTCCCGCGGAGCAAGGATTACGATCTTGTTGAAATGGAAGCGGTGAAAAGATTATATAAAGATGCCAAACCTGATATTGTCATTCATCTTGCCGCCAGGGTAGGCGGCATTGGCGCGAACCTGAAAAACCCGGGGAAATTCTTTTACGAAAACCTCATGATGGGAATTCAAATGATGGAACAGGGAAGGGTCTTTGGGTTAGAAAAATTCGTAGCCATCGGAACGATCTGTGCCTATCCAAAGTTTACCCCTGTTCCTTTCATCGAGGATGACCTTTGGAATGGCTACCCCGAGGAGACCAATGCTCCTTACGGTCTGGCAAAGAAGATGCTTTTAGTTCAGGCTCAAGCTTATAGAGAGCAATATGGATTTGATGCTATCTATCTTCTACCAGTCAACCTCTATGGACCGGGCGATAACTTCGACCCTGATTACTCACATGTTATTCCTGCTCTTATCAAAAAGTGCATAGATGCCATTGAAGAGGGCAGCGATGAAATCGTGGTGTGGGGAACAGGGAAACCTACACGAGAATTCCTTTATGTGGAAGATGCTGCCGAAGGGATAGTCCTTGCTACAGAGAGATATGATAAAGCTGACCCAGTAAACCTTGGCTCCGGCCTTGAGATTTCTGTCGAACAGTTGGCAAAGCTAATTGCAGACGTGAGCGGATTTAACAGGCGAGTAATTTGGGATACCTCAAAGCCGGATGGACAGCCCAAGAGGTGTTTGGATGTTTCAAAGGCAAGGAAAGAATTTGGTTTCCAAGCAACCACTAGCTTTGAAGAAGGGCTTAGCAAAACCATTAAGTGGTACAAGGAAGTGAGGGGAGTAAAATGAGGGAGGATTTGCCTTTAGTTTCTATTGTGACTCCTGCCTACAATGAAGGGAGATTCCTTGGGTGTGAGAAATCAAGATTATCCAAATATTGAGCGTATAGTTGTAAATGAGCGGAGAGAATAAAGGGGAAGACCTGACAGATATGAAAACTAAGCGGGTAATACTTTTTGATCTTAAGACAAGTGGACATCATATCTACTATGCTTCCTATTTGATCCGCTATCTATGCAAGAAGGGGCATCAGGTGATGTTTGTCACCCTTAAAGGGGATGATAAATTAGGACTGCTCCCCCATGATGAGCCAAATTTGACTATTGAGTATATTAGTGGTAAGGCCAATGAATCGGTGAAAAGAAATATTATAAGTAGGTATATGCAGTTTTTAATTAGACATGCGCAGATGATAAGAAGTCTCCGAGAATGCTTTCAGCTTGCAAACGATTGGAAAGCAGATGTCGTTCATGTACTCTGTTTGGATCACAACATACTTCCGCTCTATGTTCAATGTGTCGGCCGCCGAAAGCGCCCCTGGCATATCTTCGGTATACTGGTTAAGCCGTATTTCAGCTATCATCTGGGTGAAAGGGTGAACTTTTTCGGAAAGCTTTATCGCTGGTTGGATGTGGCGATGTTGAAAGGAATGCTTGGGGAAGGTGTGCTGAGTGGCCTCTTCGTCCATACTATTGAAACCAAAGATTTACTCATCAGGCGATTTGGATGGCAGAACCATTATCAAGAAAGCATTATTGTTGTCCCTGATCCAACGGAGATGTTATATGGCTACTGCTCAACAGCCGAGGCAAGGGAAAGACTTCAACTACCAGCAGACACCCCCATATTGCTCTTTTTTGGAGGGCTAAGGTGGGATAAGGGGCCGGACCTTCTGCTAGAGGCGATTAAGTATGTGAAACAGGACTTCAGATTAGTTATTGCCGGTCTGCCGGAACACGTTACTCACTTTGATATTGAGACTTATCAAAGGCAACTTGATGACCCTGGAAGAATCATTGCCCGACTCGAGTATATTCCCGATGAGGAAGTTAACTACTACTTCCTGAGTGCCGATGTAGTTATTCTCCCCTATCGTAGGCTTTCTAAGGGTACTAGCGGAGTGCTCCAGCTTGCCAGCGCCGCCGGCAAGCCCGTCATTACCACCGATGTCGGGCAAATTGGGAGTATTGTCAGAGAGCATTCGCTCGGAATTGTTGTGGAGGCGGAATCCGGAGATGCGCTGCGGGAAGGTATTGAAAGGTTCCTCAGGGACAGAGAAACTATAAGAAGTGCGGTTGCTTCAAATGCCCTTAAATATGCAAGGGAGCACGACTGGAAGAAGTTTGCCTCTCTTATGGAGGCTGCTTACACGTGTGGTGATGCCACTTAAACACTTGAAAGTGAATAAAATCTATGGACGAGCATTGTAACACCACCCAAGAACTAGATCACTGCCATGATAATTGGGGGGGGGGGAGTATTGCAAGATTCCAGGGTCGATTGACAAAGATTTGCGAGTGCCAAACAACCTAACATAAAGATACGCTGCTGCCTGCTCCATATACACCTTTCTAGATATCTTTGATATTTCGCCGTTTATATCCATCATTTTAACATCTCTTACAACACGAAAATAAATTAGCTCATTTTCTCCCCACAAGCCAACAACGTGTATCCCTTATCTCTCGCTGCCGACAATCTTTCTGAAATCCAACATAAAGGATATGCAAGAAACGAAATCACTATCCACAAAATCCCACACCACTTCATCTTAATGCCAATCTTATAGAAAAAACTCGTCATGGGTGAATTCAGGAGATATTTATATCGATTCATCTTAAATCCGGAGTTTTCAAACCGCTCTTCTAACTTTTGCGGGGTATAATAATTCACAACATAAGCAATCGTCCTGTGCCTTTCCTTAAGTTCATCGCTGATGGCATAATTGAGACTATCGGTCGTCAAAATCACTTTCCCCTTTGGTTTTAAAACCCTGCACGCTTCCTGTAATGCCTTCATGTCATCCTCGATGTGCTCCAATGAAGAGCTGAATACAACTTTGTCGAAGTATCCGTCGGGATAGGGCAAATCCTCCGCATTCCCAACTTCAAAGTCGCATGGTAGCCTCTCTGTTTTTGAAAGGAGCTTTGCGCTGTTTATTGCACCCTCCGATAGATCAATTCCGTGAACCCTACATCCTCTTTGCCCAATCTTAAGGCTCAATGTCCCTGCTCCACAGGCAACATCCAAAATTCTTTCACCTTCTTCGGGATCGAGCCACTCGAATATACATCGCCACTCGAGTCGCCTGATGAAACTCAGAGTTCCTACCGTTTTGAATATTACAATGCGGATCTGGTTTTTCATGTATTCTCTCATGGTATTCACCTTTTCATTAGTAATACACGCATGCACCGCCGTTATCATAAATCCTGTTCCGGTGCGCTAGCACCTCCTCGCCAAATGGCGAGCTCTGTAACTGAATATGGTTACGGTGCTCTTCCAGTGATTGCATTACTTCCCCTTGCTTAACGTTCAACCCCCTGAGATATATGTAAGCATGGTCTGGTATCTCCCGAGTCTCACCCCAGAAAGTCCCCACTTGCCCCCAAAGATGTCCATACAGCAGCAGCCGTCCAAACAAGTCAGCATACACCCTTGATCGTGTATCCATGTTTGACCGGAGCCATTCTTTGCTGGCAAGCTCCTGCTCGTTGAAACGCGGAAAGTTCATTTCAGCGTTCAACGCGATAGAGGTGGGCACATCGCCAGTGACTTCAAAAATAAACCCCGTGCCAAACAAGAGATAGGGTGTCAATACCAGCATAACCACTAGTTTGACATGTCCGGGGTTGTTTGAAGCGTGAAACGGCTTTGTTCGCACCCGTCGGAGAAGCCATCGGAAAGTAGTTACACCACCCAAAACACAAAATGGGGCTAAGAAGAAAAGCGTGATATGGTAAATCCTACCCATCCCGTGGAAGGCGGTAAAATAGGGCAAGACTATGGCCATTAGCAGCAGCAGGGTGCTCACGAAGGTCATAGCAATGAACACTGGTTGAAACCTTGTTTTTCGCAGATTGAACGCGAGTCCTGTAACGCCCACTACAATAAACAGTTGGGTGAGCCACTGAAGGATTCTAAAGAGTTCCCTTTGCACCGAACTTACCTCTGGCGACGCTAATCCTATGGCTATTAAGACACGGGTATCTCTCGTCGCGCCAATAGCCAATTCACCTAAGCTGTGGTATAAATGATTGCCAATATAGACGATTGTGTCAAAAGCGAGACCGGAGGCAGTGTGCATGTACCAAGCGAGGCCGAAGACCACAACTAAGCATACGTAGGTTGTACTGAGCGTACTCGTTGAGCCTATTGCCTGCACTGGGTTTAGCGGTCCAGCAGGTATTCGTACACCACCGCTGGGTTTACCAAATCTAGCGGGCAAGCCTGACCATAGGTTACCTAAGCGTCTGGTCCTCGACAAAAAAAGTAAAAAGAGGGCAAGGAGGAGATAGAGCATATAGAAGTAGGACAAGCCATAATGCGATACAATGATAGAGAAACCAAGAATTATAAGCAGGGCGGCTCTCTTGGTGGCAGCCATCCCTCTATCCAACAATAATAGTATAGATAAGGCAAAGAATAATCCGGCAATTTGCTGCCTGGCTAATGCCAGCATTTCAGTGAAGAAGATAGAAAAAGACATGAAGAAGAACACTGCGCAAAAGGCAATCTTGTCATCGGTCTGCTTCCGAAATACTTGGAATAATGCCAGGGGGACAAGGGAGAAATACAAGGGATAGACGATTTTGAACACCCACACGGAGTCCATGTTCAACATAAGGGAATATATTGGTGCCAGCATGGTAACACTTAACGTAGTAGTTAATTTAGTAGGTAAGGTCGGATCCCAAAGGGAATTGGCAAGGGTCAAGTTTTGGTAGTAATACTCGACCTGAATATCCCACCCGGTTAAATGCTGAGATATTAATGACCAGTGCCATAGTAAGGAAATGGCAATCATCACTACTGCGAATGGATATAATCTTTGGGGGATGAATGTATCAAAGGCGATTAGCCCTGCTATCAGGGCAATAAGGCCGATGAGAATAAGCAGCAGGATATTATTTTGGTGGAAGTTTGCCAGATAATAAGCCCCTATCGCGCTGAGAAGGGGCAGCAAAAGTAGAAGCAGGGCTGCTGGGGTAAATATGTCAGACCACGGCACAGAATGATGATGCTGCCGAGGGTAAGCCATTGCCTCCCGGCTTTCCCGTATATAGGCAATAACAGACAGTATAGCTACGGCAACGGTTAAGGTGATTATCAATGGGAGGGTAGAGATTGGCTCGGAGATGCCAATAAGAGGATAAAGCATATTGATAAAAAATCCTAGAAACATCACAAAGGCAATGCTCAGCCCGACTGAATATAAAAGGGTGTTAATAGTGCCTAGCCTATGGAGCTTGAGGATTCTGAGGAGGAGGAGACCGGGAACAAAAGTAAGGAAAATAAAACAGACAACTTGCCTTAAGAATGGGATGTCAAAACCGAGGACACCCAAACCTATTGCCCCCAGCGTGGCTAGCTGAATGGCAATAACCAGCCTGAGGAATTTTCCTATTTTCCAGTCATTTGCCTGGAGAGGAT
>JALPYG010000073.1 GCA_023271215.1 Dehalococcoidia bacterium | reverse complement strand
CGAGCAACACATTGGTTGGATAACTCTATTAAGCGGTCACCTAGGTTGCCCATCTATCTCATATTGTGAGTAGCGAATGTGTTATGAGACCCTGCAATAAATTCAGGGTGACAAATTGCGACTTTTGGAAGAGGCTCTCTTGTTACTCAAATTCTTATATAGTTTATCCAAGTTTTCGCCAATCTTATTCCACTCATATTTCTCCTCAGCGAGTTTTCTAGCACTCCTGCCAAGTCTCTCTCTTTCATGTTTATTCTCTATCAGGTATTTTATAGCATTTATGAATTCTTCATCAACATTATCCACGATTATCGCATGCTCACCGTCTTCGGCTTCTATACCTTCCATGCCTTTTTTGGTTGTTACAATCGGTTTTCCTGCACCCATGTAATCGAAGATCTTAAGTTTTGTGCCTCCTCCACGAAGAAGGGGTACAATTGCAATATCAGCAACATTTAGAAGGGAGTATATGTCTTCAACAAATCCAAGAGATTTTATGTGATTCTCTTCGAATCTTGGTACATCTTTGCCTGCTATTATGAATTTTACATTGCCATATAGTTGTCCGATTTTAGGGGCGATGTAACTTATTATTAAATCAATCGCTTCTTTGTTGGGTGTGTAGGTGTATATACCATGAAAAATGACAATTATGTCTCTAGGCTCGATATCGAGTTCCTTTCTAACTTTACGTCTCTCTTCTACGAAGTTTGGATTCAGTATATTGGTTCCGGAAGGAATAACAGTTATTTTAGCAGGATTTACACTGTATGCCTTCACGAATAAATCTTTGTCTTCATGGCTTACTGATGTTATGTGATCAGCAAATTTAACCGCAAACCTTTCGAGCAATGGGATGCAAATAAGTCCCCCAATTCTTTTATAAAAGGGTAATTCAGGATTTGTAGTATTCTTAATTATGA
This sequence comes from Dehalococcoidia bacterium, assembly GCA_023271215.1. Taxonomy (GTDB): domain Bacteria; phylum Chloroflexota; class Dehalococcoidia; order SZUA-161; family SpSt-899; genus BS503. Next base: position 6,104 of record JALPYG010000073.1, on the reverse strand, counting down.
TTCCTGCAACACTCTGCGCATCATAAACGACCGGAACCTTTAATCTCAGTAACTTTGTAATAATTTTTGCACTAATAATTCCAGCAGGGAAAGTTATTTGTATTATATCTATTTTCTTCTTTCTCAGTATCCTATACAACCTAAAATGGAAATCTAAATTAAGGTCGGTCAAGAATGGAGGAATGTAGCTGTTGAAGCCATATATCTTCAGTCGTGAGTACCCTTCTTTATCCGTTAAAAACCACTCTGGTTCGAGAATGATAATATTATTTTTTTTGCTAAGTTGCGTCGCTATATTAAATATTCTATTTTGAGCTCCACCACCTTTAGGGTCAAGAGCATCACCAAATGGGTAAACAAGCAGCAAAGTTTTTTCTTGCGTCCTTTGCATAATAAGACCTATTATCTTAAGTTTTTTGCCTATCCCAAAACGTTATTATATACTTCTTGAGTCTCCTCAGTAATTCTTTCCCACGAATAATCTTTGACCCTTCCCAGCGCATTCTTTGACATTTGTTTTCTTATACTTTCATTCTGTAACAAATAAATTATCGCATCTGAAAGATTGTTTTCATCACCTCTTCTGGCAACAATACCATTATGTCCATCTGCGATAATGCATTTGAGTGTATCCAAATCGCTCACAACCATCGGCAGCCCCGATGCTGAAGCCTCTAGAAGCACGATTGGAAATACTTCATTAGTCATTACGGATGGCAAGGAAAGAATATCGGCTGCCTTGTAATATAAAGCCTTCAAGCTCTCTTCAACAAACCCGGCAAATTCTATGTGCTCATCAACGTTAAGTGTTTTAGATAATTCCTCAAGTTCTCTTCTCATCTTACCTCTTCCAACAATAATCAATTTTGTGTCTGGAACTTGCTCTATTATTTTTGGCATTGCCCGCACTAAAACATCAGGCCCTTTCCGTTGAGTGAGAACTCCAACAAACAATACCAGGTTTTTATTGAGAGGCAAATTCAATTTTCTTCTGCATTCTTCTTTTGAATACGAAGTGCTAAAATCCTCTAAATTTATACCGTTTGGAATTACAATGATTTTATCCCTGTATTTTCCCAAGAATCTTGATTCTTCTATATAATGTTCCGAAGGGCAGATGATAGTGTTTGCATCAGATAGTACTTTATGGAGAAAATATCGGGCATAGAAAGAGATAGCTATCTTGTGAATAAAGTCTCCAGCCGCTGTATCGGGATCTCCATGATAGGTAAATATAAGTGGGATTTTCTCTTTTCTAGCGTATAATAAAGCAGGAATATCTGAAAGAATAGATAGGCCATGAGCATGAAGAATATCAACCTTGCATTTTTGAGGTCTAAAAAATGGTTTTAGGGAAACATAACTGCCGCCGATGGTAAAGTTTGTACCATGTCTATATATAGTTATGTTTTCATACTTTTCAACTGAATCTTTAGAATTACTTGAAGTGGTAAAAACGTTTACTTCATAATTTTTTCGCTTTGCCATACTAATCGCTAGATGATATGCGATATTTGCTGCTCCATCGGTGCGGCACCACCTTGCATAATCTTCTGATACATTACTATGAGAATTTACATACGGAAATCGCTTAACGAAGTATCCGATCTTCATTTCCTAACCCCCCTAGTAAACGATCCCTATACCACATAATCGTGTTCTCCAGCCCCTCTCTGAACGCCACCTTCGCCTCAAACCCGAACTCTTCTTTAGCCTTGCTAACATCCAAACACCTTCTCGGCTGTCCGTCTGGCTTGCTCGTATCCCATCTTATCTCTCCATCGAACCCTGCAATCTCCGCTATCAACTTAACGAGCTCTCTTATCGAGATTTCAAACGCGGCTCCGAGATTAATAGGGTCAGGTTTATTATACTTCTCTGTTGCCAGTACAATGCCTTCGGCAGCGTCTTCTACATAAAGGAACTCTCGAGTGACTTTTCCAGTACCCCATACTACCATCTGCTTCTCACCCTTATCCATGGCATCGAAGACTTTTTTGATTAAAGCAGGTATAACATGAGAATATCCGGGATCGAAGTTATCCCCGGGGCCATAGAAGTTCACTGGCAGAAGATAAATAGAATTAAAACCATACTGCTGTCTATATGCCTGAGCCTGAACAAGTAGCATTTTCTTTGCCAAACCATACGGAGCGTTTGTCTCTTCTGGATAGCCATTCCATAAATCTTCCTCTTTGAATGGTACAGGTGTGAACTTTGGATACGCACAAATCGTTCCTACCGCTACAAATTTCTCTACACCTTCTTGCCTTGCAGCTTCCATAAGTTGAATGCCCATAATAGCATTATCGTAAAAAAAGCGTAGCAGGATATTTTTGATTGTAGCCGATGCCGCCTACTTTTGCGGCTAAGTGAATAACAATATCCGCATCCTTAACAACCTCGACGCATTTTTCCCATCGTCTTAAGTCGGTATCTTTACTTCTTGGTATCTTTATATTCTCTTCACTTACTCCTTTCTCTTTCACCTTTTCCACTACACAAGAACCCAAGAATCCTGCTCCGCCTGTTACCAAAACCTTCTTATTTTTCCAGAATATCATGCTTATCCATCTCCTTGATCGCTTCAAATATTTCTACAGCCCCATCTTTTTTAAATCTGCCATTCAAATTATTAAATCCTCTCGTGTATATATCCAGATGATGAAATTCATTCACCCACACACCATCCAAAAACGATTCCTCTGAAATGAACTTGCCAATGCCCATCTCCTCAATTTTGCCCCCGATCAACTCGTCCTCTGTAAATCCTTCCCTTTTTAACAGAAACATCGGTATTTCCGCTCTCACCGCCTCTGATACCGTCCCATATCCGGTCTTCGATACCACTAAATCACACATGCCAATGTAATTCTGCGTCTCCGTATCGTTATTCGGAATCCTGATGACATTCTTGAATGGAAGGTCTGCATTGGATGAAACCAGAAATTTGACATCCGGTGCTTCTATCGGCTTCATATTACGCATGAATGAAGGATTAAGCGATTTACCGACTCCAACATGTACGAGCAGTTCATCATCTGATACACCGCATTTCTTTCTCATATCGTATCTATTCATGGTTATTTCTCGTGATACAAGATTTATTGCCTTCTTCTTCCTAAAAATATTCATCTCTTCGTTGAATGGAAGAACCAGTGCTATATCTGCGCACTCGTATGCTTCTTTGATTCGTTCAGTAGCTGCTACTTCTCCGAAGAGATTGTAAAAGATGTAATACCATGTGAAATTCGATATTGCGATGCCTGGTATATTCAGTTCATCCGCTACGATAAACGGCTGTGGAACAATATCCGATAAGATCAAATCTATTCTATGCGTTTCACAAAATACTCTTTCACTTTGAATATAAACATCCCATGAAGCTATCCACGCATCCAACATCTCCTTTGTTCGTTCTATATCAACGATAACGCTATTCTCCTTGAAAACAACTCCTATATCGTTTCTGGTCTGTATAACCTCAACATTCTTCTGAGGTAGCGACTGCCTCACAAAATGAAACGGTCCACCTGTCTTAACGAACATCTTTACATCTTTGTTTTCGTTCAGGATCTTCCTGATAATAGCAATATCTCTCGATGCATGTCCATACCCGTAATCGCTTATGTAGAAGCAAATGTTTGTCATCTTCTCATCACCCCACGCTAATCCACGGCCCACCATCTCTCTGGAAACTTCTTTCTGATGATTTCATCTCCTTCACCGATGGGCTCTAATCCCACCGCTCGCATGTCTGCATCCACCATAATTTTGACCAAATCCTCAAATCTTATCTTCGGATCCCAATTTAACTTCCTTCTTGCTTTCGCAGGATCTGAAACTAATTCTTCTACCTCTGTTGGTCTAAAATATCGCGAGTCAATCCTGATATGCTCTTCCATTTCCAATCCTGCGTAGGAGAAAGTCGCTTCCAGGAATTCTCTGACCGAGTGAGCTTCTCCCGTTCCAATAACAAAATCTTCCGGATGCTCATTTTGAAGCATCTGCCACATGCATTCCACATATTCCGGTGCATATCCCCAATCCCTCTTCGCATCCAAATTACCCAGATAGAGATACTTCTGTCTTTTTGCAGTAATATTGGCCATACTCCTTGTAATTTTTCTCGTTACAAAGGTCTCCCCTCTACGAGGGCTTTCATGGTTGAACAGTATTCCATTACAGGCAAACATGTTATATCCATCCCTGTAATTCTTCACCATCCAGTAAGCATACACCTTGGCACAGGCATAAGGGCTTCTGGGTTTAAAAGGCGTTTCTTCACTCTGTCGCGGTGCAGCGGCACCGAACATTTCGCTGCTCGATGCCTGATAGAATCTCACATCGTTTCCGCTTCTTCTTATCGCTTCTAATAACCTTGTTGTGCCCAGTGCAGTCACATTCCCCGAATATTCTGGCATGTCAAAACTTACTCGCACATGACTCTGTGCTCCCAAATGGTAGATTTCGTCAGGTTTTAGATTATAAATTATATTTGAAATCTGTTCAGAATCCGAAAGGTCTCCATGATGCAAAAACAATCTTGCATCAGGATCATGGAGATCAACAAAGATATGGTCTATTCTACTCGTATTAAAGGTAGACGACCTTCTGATAATGCCATGGACTTCATATCCTTTGCTCAGCAATAGTTCAGCTAGGTAAGAGCCGTCCTGTCCTGTTATACCTGTGATTAGGGCGGTCTTAACACCTTCTTTCTTTCCTTCTGATTTTATTGATGCATCTTTCCTTCTATTCATAATTTATCGGCTCTTCTCCAAATATAGTAGTAAAGGGTGATTCTCTTTCATGATGCCTTAAGCTTTTTGGAGAATTACCAACAGCAGTAACAATGTGGAGATTGTGGGTAACCCGAAGGGTTATCCAAGTATGTGGTTAAGTCGGAGACTTATCCACATACGTCAATATCCACATTGACCCTGGTCCCCTTCAACAATAGAGCCCTGGTTTTAACAACCTGGCTTCTAGTGCAAACCATCCATCTCCAGTCTGGATAGAGCGCTGATGGACCGTCTGAATCTGAGCAGGGTGCGTTTACCCGAAAACTAGCTTGTATCCAGCGGGGGTGAGCACCCTTGTTTGATCTTCAGCATAAAGTAGTCATCGTCATGAAAGCCATAGGCGATGCGCTTGATCACTTTGATCTTATTATTCATCCCCTCTAATTTACCAGTGTTTATGGGGTAGCAGCAGTGGTTAATAAGGCCGTATCTGTAGCTATCCAGAGTCTGAGCAAACCTCACAAGAGGCTTAATATTACTGGCTCTGGCAGTGCTAATCCAGGAGTCAAGATATCGGTTAGCGCAACCCGGGGATTTATAATCCCAGAGCCTTTTCAAGTCATCTTTCAGCATATAGGCGATGTTTATGTTCTCATTTAGGTCAAGCAATTTCTGAAGTTGTTCCTTCTGATTTGTCTTGAGTTTGTCCTGGTTCTTAAGGAGGAGATATTTAGTACCCTTGATAGCTTGTTTCTTCTCCTGAGTGGCCTTCTTGAACTCGACATTTCTTACTTTATCGATAACTTTGGAGTAGTTCTTGATCACATGAAATTTATCCAACACTATTTTGGCTCCTGGAGCATGTTTCTTGATGGAAGCAATGTATGGATCCCACATATCACAAGCTACTGCTTCTATTTGACCACTTCTTTCTGCGCCAAGCTCTTTGAAAAACTGATCCAGGGTTTCTTGCTTTCGACCCTTGCCCACCCAGACTACCCGGGTTCGCTCTAAGTCCATGACCACCGTAAAGTAGTTATGACCTTTATGGGCGGCTATCTCATCTACTGCCAGAAGCCTTAAACCGTTGTAGTCTGGGATAGCGAACTGTTTCTCCAGGAACTTCTTGTCAATAGCTTTGACTGTTTTCCAGTCCAGATCAAGCAGTTTAGCTACCTGCTTCAGGCTGGCTATGCAGCAGAGCCGAGCAACCAGTTCCTCGAATCTGGTGGTGTATCGAGAGTAAAAGTCAACAAACTCAAGTTTTTCAATCTTCACCCCGCAACTTGGACAGTTGGTACGATGTTTCTCTATCACCAGATAGGTCTTAAACTCAAAGATTGGCAGGTCTCTGATCCT
>JALPYG010000072.1 GCA_023271215.1 Dehalococcoidia bacterium | reverse complement strand
AGGGGTAATCTTTGCCCCGGTCTCCTACTTCATCCTCAACTCGCCGGCCCTTACCGCGGTGGGAATAACGCTGCTCATCCTTGGATTTACCTGCATTGCTCTGGCCAACACCCGGCCCTACATCTCCCCGGAGGCGTGCCGGGTGATGCTCCGAACCGGGATGGAGAACACCGCTGCACTGCTGGAGGAACTGGGACTGCGCAACAAGGCGATCTATCTGCCTTCATTCCTGAGGGACGGGCGTCCGCAGGCGGTCGTCCCGCTGGCTGAAGGTGAGGCTCCGAAGATTCGAGGGAAAATCCCCGGGAGGCTGGTGGTGCGGTTTGGGGCCCGTCCCCAGGATGTAGCCATTGCAGTAACTACCCCGGGGAGCATAAATCTGGAGATGCTGGAGACCCCACCCGGTCCCACCAGCGGCGAGATCGAAGCGGCCATCTCCTACATCCTGATAGGTATCCTGGATCTGGCGAGCTCGGTCTCCGTGAACCTGGCGGATAACCGGGTGAGCGTGGAGATTAACGATCCCCGACTCTACTGGGAGGACATCTGGTACTACCGCTCTCTGGGCAGCCCCCTGGCCTCGATAGCCGCCGCCATCGCCTGTGAGGGACTGGACAGGCCGGTGAGGATCGAAAACGAAGCCTGTGAAAAAGGCAAGGCCAGGATCGAGCTTGAGGTGCTGGTTTGAGGATTTACAACAATTATATCATCTCTCTGGTGCTGGCCTTTGGTGCCGTCAACTCCATCCTGGCGGCCGGGGGCCAGGAACAACTGGACGTCTACTTCACGGTAAATATAATCGCCTATCTGGTGATCTCCCTGCTCTACGTCTACTTCAACCCCCGGGCGAGGAGGGTGATCAATACGGTAGGGGTGGTGCTGTTCGGCGGTTTCCTGGTGATTGTAGCCTTTAAGGTGATGGAGGTGCTGGGCCGATGAAAGGCCGACGAAGGTGGCTGGCAATAGCTCTGGTGGTTGTTTTCTGCGCCCTGCCCCTGTCGGCGCTGGCTCAGGAGGAGCCGCCGGTGAAACATGAAGACCCGGAGGTGGCGGAGTTCGCCTACGATCCCATTTCCCTGCTCCGGTATTACTCGGAGACGCAGGACTTCCTGCTTCGAAAAGACGCTGAAACTGTAGCCGAGAGGCTGGGCAAGCTTCCCTTCGCCAACGTACCGGATGACCTGAGAGAGCCGATCGATGAGTTGAATGCTCACGAAATAAAGCTGGCCGGCCTCGCAGTGGAGGTGGCCCAGGGCCTGGAGGAGATGGGAAAGCTGGTGGGGGAGTTCCGCCTTGACGAGGCCCTGGAGCTGGCCGATGCGCTGGCTGATCAAATCGCCGGGGCGTACGCGGCACTCGATGAGATTCAAGACCTTGTCGGGGTCATCGGTGAGCGCACCGGGGCAGCGGCCGCTCCTGGGGGAAGTGAGCTCCGGCGGGCGTATGATGAGCTTGTAGATAAGGTAGATAAGAAAAGGGAGATGATTGATCTCCATAAGGAGCTTTTGATAGATCTGCTGTTGGGAATAAGGCTTGTTGCCGGTCCCAAGCATCTGAGGGTGGCAGAGGAAATAGCCAGGCAACTGGGTGTGGTTGAACTCCCGCCGATCAAGGCGGCCGAACAGCCCCGCCCGACCGAGATCACTCTCGAGGTAGACCCCACCGCTGCCTTCGTGGGGGAGGAAGTCCGCTTCTGGGGAAGGCTGAGCGCGGGGAAGAAACCCCTGGTGGGCAGGGAGATTGATTTGCTCCTGGATGGCACAGTGTACGCCAGTACGGTTACCGGCGAGGGTGGCTGGTATGGGGGAATATTTCAGGTTCCCTACAAGTATGTCCCGGAGGTGGTTCTGGAATCCCTCTACCGCCCTCGTGATGAGGATGTAGGGCGTTACCTCGCCTCAAAGAGCCCCCCGGTCAGTCTGAGGGTGCTGTTCTACTCGGCTACGCTCACCTTAAGTTTGGAGGATAGGGCATTCCCGGGAGGGGAGACCGAGGTCAGAGGGCGTTTTGACTACGAAGGATATCCTGTTCCTCAGACCAGGCAGATCGAGGTATATCTCGACGATTCCCTGGTGGCTCGGGCAGAAGTTGGATCACACTTCTCCCTGTCCCTGGAACTGGATCCGCAGACGGAGCTCGGCAAGCGTAGAATCACCGTCGCCGCACTGGCTGTTGGGAGACATGCGCCCGTGATAGCCAGCGCTTATCTTGATGTAGTCCAGGCCACCCCGGTGGTGGATCTGAACTTACCATGGGTGGCCTTTATTCCCGGGGGGATCGAGCTCAGTGGCCGGGTCTTCTCTGAGGTTGGCCCGGTAAGCAGGGGAGAGATAAACCTGAAGCTGGGCCGAACCGAGGCCGGAGCAATTACCGCGGAAGACGGCAGCTTTGCGGTGAAGATCAGAAAGGGGATCGGCCTGGAGCTCATCGGTTCCCAGAGCCTCCGGGTGCAAGTCATTCCGCGGGAGCCGTGGCACTCGGCGGCGATCTCTACCGAGAGCCTCTTCGTGGTGAACTGGGTGAACTCAGGCGGGATAGTGCTTGGATTGCTGGCGCTGGGGATTCTGGCTCAAAGCCGAGCGAGAAGGTTTGCACTCCCCCGCCGGCGGAAGGATGGTCAGTCCAGACTCCAGACTCCAGACTTCAGACTTCAGACTTCAGACTCCAGACTTCAGACTCCAGACTTCAGACTCTCCCCAGATGCCCTGCCGGCGGGAGAACCGGGCAGCCGGATAGTGGGCTGGTACCGGCGGGTGGTAAGATTGCTTCTTCAAGTTTTTCATCTGGTATTTAGTCCCTCACAGACTCTCAGGGAGTTTCTCCGCGAGGTCTCCCCCCGGCTCGGTCCTGCTGCGGGTTTCTTTGAGGAGCTGACCCGGCTGGTGGAGAGAGCTCTTTATTCTCCTCGCAAGCCCACGGAGGAGGAATCGCAACGGGGTGAGGAGATATCGAGGCAGGTTGAAAGAGGGGTGAAGGGTGTTTGAGAAGGGGGGGCAGGTCGAAGTCCTCTTGGGCACGACGGTGATAATTCTCGTTATTTCGGCACTCTGTATCCTGTTTTTCCCCACGGTGCAGGACTTCATGGTGGGTAACAGCCTGTGGAACGGGCTGGCCGACTTCACGCGGGAACACGGCGCCCTTACTATTGACTCGTTCGACCAGCTCCCGGAATTGCCGCAGGGAAAAGCCCTGATCTCCATCCCCTCTCTCCCCCATGAGGAGGAGGAGCTCGCCACGCTAAGGGAGTTCGTCACCCAGGGGGGGCGGCTCGTTCTCATGGATGACTTTGGCCACGGGAACGTTGTCTTAGAATACCTGGGACTCGAGGTCAGGTTCAGCGGACAGATGCTGCTCGATCCCCTCTTTTCTCATAGAAACCCCCGGCTTCCTCGCATAATGAACTTCAGTCCTGAGGTCAGCGAAGCGGACGTTGAAGCAGTGGTGCTTAACCACGCCACCGCACTGACCGACGTTGATTTGGGCAAGGTTATCGCTTGGTCCTCTGAGGAAAGCTTCCTGGATCTCGATGGCGATGGAAGCTGGGGCCGGGCTGATCCAAAGGGGCCCTTGCCCGTGGCGGCCAGGCTTGAATTCGGCCAGGGGGAGGTCGTCCTGGTATCTGACCCCAGCATCCTTATCAACAGCATGGTGAGGAAGGACGACAATCGGGCTTTCCTGGGATACCTGACCGAGGGCATGGAACCAGGTGGTATACTTGTGGATCAACTTCACCTGGAGAAGACCCCGCTGGATCGGTCCAGGCTGACGCTTGTAGGCGCCCGGGAGCTTCTGGCGCAGCCGCCGCTTGTCCTGGGGTTGATAGCCGTGATATTCGCCGGCCTATCAAGATATTTGCTCTGGAGAGGGAGGAGACGGGGTGGCTGATACAAAGCGTCCCTGCCGAGACTCGAACTCGGAACCTACTGCTTAGAAGGCAGTTGCTCTATCCTATTGAGCTACAGGGACACCCCTCTTTACTATAGCATAAGAGCTGAAATTGGTTCAATGCTTTCGATCTTTATCCTATTGCAGTTTTCATGTGAGAGGACTATAATATTCGCTGGGCATATCGCTTGAGTTAGAAAGGAAACAGGGCTAGCGGGGGTTATGGAATTCAAGAGGATTCTGGTGGCGGTAAATGGAAGCAAGGTAGACGATGATGTTATACAACTGGCTTGTCAGTTAGCGAGGCGGAGTAAAGGCAAGGTATATGTTACCTACGTTATCCAGTTAGAACGAACCTTGTCTCTGGATGTGGAAGTCAAATCTGAGGTGGATAGGGGCGAGGAAGCACTCGATGCGGCGGAATGTTGCGCCGAAAATTGCGGTTACGAGGTTATCACCGACTTGCTTCAAGCACGTGCGGTTGGGCCTGCGCTGGTGAACGAAGCTGCAGAGCGCTCCATTGATCTAATCGTAATTGGCCTTGGTTATAAGACGCGCTTTGGCGAATTCAGCCTGGGAGATATAGTCCCCTATGTTCTTAAGAATGCTCCCTGTCGTGTCATTCTCCTGCGGGAGCCGGTCTCGTTGAGACGGGGATCGAGGCGTTAGCTGCTTTGAAGCATAGGACACAACTGCTCTAGGAGGTTTCAGGGGGAGAATCCCCCTGATGATCTTGTTCAGGAGGCATTTATGAATGTGATAATAATGGGTTGTGGTCGTGTTGGTGCCCGCCTGGCGGGGATATTGGATTCTGAAGGGCATAAGGTCACTATCCTGGATACCGATCCTTATAGCTTCAGGCGCATTCCACCGAACTTTGCTGGTGAAGCATTGATTGGCAGCGGAACCGATGAGGATGCCCTCAAGAAAGCGGGAATTGAGGAGGCCGATATCTTTATTGCGGTCACCCAGGGCGATAACCGAAACGTGATGGCCACTCAGATTGCCAAGCACATCTTCAATGTGCCCCGGGGGATCTGCCGGATCTATGATCCCATCAGGGAGGAGATGTATCGGGAGTTGGGCCTGGAGACAATAAGCCCCACCAAGGTTGGGGCTCAACTTCTACGAGGAGTGATTGGAGGCTGATGTGTATGTCGTCGTTGTCGGCGGGGGTGAGGTAGGCCACTACCTGGCCAGAATATTGTTGAGCGATGGCCACGAGGTACTGGTTCTAGAGAAGGAGCGTAGACGCACCGAGTTTGCCGCGGAAGAATTGGGCGAAGTGATCGTGCGAGGGGATGGCTGCGAAGCACGCACTCTAGAGGAGGTGGGGACCGGTAGAGCTGACATGCTGATCGCGGTGACCGGGGACGACGAAGACAATCTGGTGGCCTGTCAGGTGGCGAAACACAAGTTCAATGTTCCGCGCACCATTGCTCGTATCAAGAATCCCCGGCACAGGCTCTTATTCGAGAAGCTGGGCGTTGATGCCACGGTTTCCAGTACTGAGCTGATCCTGGCGCACATCGAACGCGAACTCCCCTCTCATTGCCTGATCCCTTTGCTTAAATTGCGGGGAGGGGAGCTGGCGATGATAGAGGTTAAGATCGTGCCCGGCTCAAGAACGGTTGGCAGGAGGCTGGGGGATTTCCGCTTGCCGGAGAAGAGCCTCATCTCGCTGATTATAGGTAAGGATAAGGATCCCCAGATTCCCACTCCGGACACCATTCTAGAGGAGGGGGATCAGATAGTGGCGTTAACCAGATCGGGGGACGAGGATGCGCTTCGGGTGGCGCTAACCGGTCTAGGGTAGAGTGTAGGGGGTAGCAGGTAGCGTGTAGCCTCCCTGCCCCCTACCTACACGCTATGCGCTACACGCTAATTTGATGGAGACGCTCAGGGTATCATTCCAGGGTGAAAGAGGCTCATTCAGTGAGGATGCCGTATTGAAGTTCTTTGGGCAGGCCGATCCCACGCCTTTCCGGCACTTTTCAGCGGTCTTCGAAGCGGTATCAAGAGGTAGTACGGATTGCGGGGTAGTTCCGGTGGAGAATTCCCAGGCGGGGAGCATCAACGAGACCTATGATCTTCTGCTGGAATACGATCTGAACATAGTTGGTGAAGTATATCTGAAGGTGACGCACTGCCTGCTGGCACTCCCCGGGGAGACCATGAAAGATGTCAAGAAGATATATTCACACCCCCAGGCACTGGCTCAATGCGAGGAGTTCCTAAGTTCGTTGGAGGCGGAGCTCGTTCCGACCTACGACACCGCCGGCAGCGCCAAGATGCTGAAGGAAAAGAATCTCAGAAACTCCGCCGCTATCGCCGGCAAGAGGGTCTCGCAAATCTATGGGATGAAGGTCCTGGCGGAGGGAATTGAGACCAACCCCCAGAATTTTACCCGATTCTTTGTCATCTCCACGGGGAAAGCCAAATCTGGGGAGAGCAATAAAACCTCGCTTATCTTCAGAACGAAGAATATTCCCGGGGCTCTCTATCAAAGTCTGGGAGCTTTTGCCAATAGAGGCATAAACCTGACGAAACTGGAGTCCCGACCGGCCAAGGATACTCCCTGGGAATACATATTCTATGTTGACTTCGAGGGGCACATGGATGATGAGGTTTGCAGAGAGGCCCTGGAAGAGATGCAAAGCAAATGCCTCTTTTTGAAGATCCTCGGTTCGTATCCGATAACCCGGTGAGTAGGCAAGCGCCAACAGTCAGCTTTCAGTCGTCAAGGACAACGGCCCTTACATAGACTGAGGCCTCGGAATTTTAAAAATTCCTGTGCCTCGTAAGGGGGGCGAAGCCCCTTTAAAACCCCAGCACACAACCGCTCTAGGGGGTTTCAGGGGGAGAATCTCCCTGATGATCTTGCTGAATGCCGGCCGCCGATGGCTGACCCCTTACTTTTCCTGATCATCCCGGAGCTCGGCTTCTTTTCGCACCGCTGCTTCCCGGCCTTCTTCAATCGCCTCGCGTATGCTTTCTCTGGCCTGGGTTATTATGTCTTTCATCTTGGCCTTTAACGTGTCCCTCCCACTCTTCTGCGAGAGGACAAACGCGGCGATGGCGCCAACAATGCCCCCGAGGATAAAGCCGCTGAAAAACCCCGAACATCTCTTATCGTGTTCCATCTTTTTTCCCTCCTTTCTTGCTCATCGAAGCTATGACTTCTGCTGCTTTACGCACTCCCGCCGCCAGACCTTCTATCCTGGCAACCGACTGGATCACGCTCCTGGAGACCACGGATGAGGTGCGATGCACATTGGAGACGGTCTCCCTGGCGGCATCTAAGATAGGGGTCACCTTGCGATAGATGAGGACGAGCAGAGTGACGAAAACGACCATGACCCCGATTGCCAGAAATCCAAGGATGACGATAACCCAGTCCCTTAATATGGCAATTTCCATCAGATGGCGCCTCCTTCTCT
>JALPYG010000071.1 GCA_023271215.1 Dehalococcoidia bacterium | reverse complement strand
TCCTTGCCGGTCTGGGCGTGAGAAAGGGCGACAGGGTAGCATCCATCCTTCCCAATTGCCCGCAGTTTGTGATAAGCGATTTTGGGATTCTTAAGGCGGGAGCGGCCCACGTCCCGTGCAGTGTGCTGCATAAAGCCACTGATTTGACCTACGAGATTGGCGATTCCGGAGCGGAGACCATAATCTGCGCCGAGGAATCCCTCGATCTGGTCGAATCGATAAAAGGCAAGACCAGGATCAAGAACGTGATCCTTACCTCTCTCATGGATTACTCCCTGGAGAAGCCGGAATTAAGGCAGAGGCCGGGAACCCATCAATTTCGTGATTTGACAGCCGGTCACCCGCCCAGGCCGCCGGAGGTTGTGATCCACCCGATGGAAGACCTGGCAATTCTCGTGTTCACCGGGGGTGCCACCGGATTGCCCAAGGGTGTAATGCTGACTCATTACAACCGGGTAGCGGCGGTGATCCAGGTCGCATGGTCTTATGAGCCTTTGAAAGTTGGAATCAGGGGGAAGACCTCGGTACTGATGCCCATCCCGCTTTTTCACAGCTACGGCCATTGCACGATGCATTTTGCTGTTTACTGGGGTCTTAAGATGTACTTCCTTCTGGACCCCAGGGATACCGACGCGCTCTCGCAGATGCTGACAAGATACCGTCCGTTTCTGTGCGCCTGTGTGCCCACTCAATACACCCGGCTGATATTGAAAGGGCTGGGAAGAATAAACACCATGTTCATGTCTACTACAGCCGCCCTCGCCCCGGAGGTTGCTCAGAAATTCAGGCAGCAAACGGGGGTGCCCATCACCGAGGCTTATGGTCTCACGGAAACCGGCGGCGGGACTCATATGAATCTCTCGTCTTTCGCTAAGATCACCGGCTTCATGGCTTCGGAGAAATTCGGCTCGATAGGGGTGCCACTGCCGGATACAGAGGTCAGAATCGTGGACCTGGAGACGGGCGAGGAGGTACCCGCCGGGAAAGAGGGCGAGCTGTATGTTCGTGGACCCCAGGTTATGAAAGGCTACTGGCCTGAACCCGGCAGAGGACTGGTGGATGGGTGGCTTCCTACCGGTGATGTGGTAAGAATGGACGATGAGGGCTACTTCTACATCACAGACCGGGTCAAAGACATGGCAAATGTCTCTGGATATAAGGTCTATACCCGGCTGGTTGACGATGTGCTATACGAACATCCAGCGGTCGCCGATGCGGTGGCGATTGGAATTCCCGACCCCGAACGTCCGGGCAGCGAAAGGATAAAGGCTTTCATAAGGTTAAAAGAGGAGCACGAGGGGAAAGTGACTGCTGATGACATAATCAGCCACTGCAAGGAGAAACTGCCGCCCTATGCGGTTCCCCGGTTCGTGGAGTTCCGTAAAGAGCTGCCGCTCACGGTGACCGAGAAACTTTTCAAGCGGCAACTCAGGGAAGAGGAAGTAGCGAAGATGAAAGCTGGAGCGCAGTAGCGTCTTTCTCGATATCGCAAGGATAGATGTCAGGTTACGAGGATCTAGAAGCAAAGATAATAGACACCGGTATTTGCACCTCTTGTGGGGCATGCATTCTGGCCTGCCCTACCTTCCATATCAAGTTCATCGAGGGAAAGCCGCAGAGGCCCAAGAGGGCACTGGACTGCGTGAGGTGTACCACCTGTTACGATGCCTGCTATATGCTCCGGGAAGGGTTGATGGGCGATATAGAGAGGGGTATTTTGGGTTGGGGAGAAAAGCAGAGCATCGGGATATACAGGCGTGCTCTGGCGGCAAGGACGGGAGAGCAGAATAGGGCTTGTCAGGACGGGGGGATCGTAACCTCGCTCCTGACATACGCCTTGAGCGAAAACCTCATTGACGGGGCTCTAGTTGTGGGAAGCAATGGATGGATGCCCCTAGCCTATACGGCAAAAACGAAGGGCGAAATCGTCGCTTCGGCAATGACCAAGTACGGGACCGTCCCGTTACTGAAGGAGCTAAGATCTGCGGCGGTGGATCACGGTCTCAGCAGAATCTGCGTTGTGGGTTCACCTTGTCATATCCGCTCTCTAAGATATCTGCAACATCGCAACCTGCCGTTAGCATCGGCGGTGAGATTTACGGTGGGCTTGCTTTGCCGCGAGAACTACGACTACCACTGCATCGTAGAGAAGGTGGGAGGAAAAGGGCTGGATATCGGAGAGATAGATAAGTTTAATGTCTCTGAGGAGTTTGGTATATCTGCCGGTGGGAGGAAATTATCCTTTCCCATCACTGAGGTAAAGGGTTGCGTCCCGAAACACTGCCTCGTTTGCGAGGATTTTGCCTGCGAGCTGGCGGACGTATCGGTCGGGAGCGATGGCTCGCCGGAGGGATGGTCAACTGTTATAGTCCGAACCGAAGAAGGGGAAGGGATTTTCTCCGGCTTTGAAGGAAATAAGATTGTAGAGACAGAGGCTCTTCAAGACGTGGACTACCTAAGGGGGATCGCCGATAGGAAAAGGGAAAAAGGTAAGCAAACAAGGGAGATATTCAGGTTGAGGGGGGAGGGGCTGGAGGCGAAAGAGCTCGCCGTTGAATTGGGGATAACGGAGGAGCGGGTAGCTCACCGACTTGAGGGGTGGCAGGCTGCGTGAAGCCGAACCACCCATAGCGCAGAAAACGATTTTTAGATTGCCTGGTAAAGGAACTCCGCTCCAATAAAAATCCCAAGGATGACCGCTCTTTAGGGGGTTTCAGGGGGGAGAATCCCCCTGATGCTCTTGTGCCTTGCCAAGGGATAATGCTCGCGCTATAATCTGAGTAAAGGGGCGGATCCCCTTTGGAACCCCAGAAGGTTGTGGGCATCAGACTAACAATCAAGGGGAGGATGGAATGGACAGGCCAAACATTCTGATGGAGCCTACTAAGAAGGAATGGGCAGCTCTTTATCAAGCAGCCATAGAATTCAAGGCAATCGCCCCCTGGCAGTGGATGGCGGATGATGACTTATTCGCCGTGGAGAACCCATCTGACGGCGAAGTAGGATACTGTTCTGTCCTGGGTAAAGCTGGAGAGGAGTTTGGCCTGGTAGTATTCGTGGGGCCGGAAGGGTACAGGTCTTATCTTCAGATGATAACCAGTGAAGTGGGACCGGAAAGTTTTTTTGATATCTGGGTCAATGGACGCTCATTATCAGTGACGTTTTCAGATCGCGATGAAATTCAGAAGGAAGACCGTGATATTATCCGCCTGCTTGAACTTCGCTTCCGGGGAAGGAAAGCTTGGCCACTCTTCCGAAGTCAACGCCCCGGTTATGTCCCCTGGTATCTGGATCAGGGAGAAGTGCTCTTCTTAACGGCGGCCCTTGGTCAGTCGCTTGTTGTTGCCAGCAGGGTGGCGAATGAGGGTCTGGACCTCTTCAGAGGGGTCGATGCCGACCTGATTCTGACGCGGTATTATTACGAGGCTCAGTGGCTGGAGGAGTGGTGCCGGCCCAAATTACCCTCACGCCAACCGGTCGTTTCTCCTGCTCTGGATGAGGGGCAACTTGATCAACTACGCCTGATGGCGGATAGATTGCGCGGGTCGTGGGAACTTGATTTCTTCCACGTGCCGGCGGCTACCGATTCAGGCTCGGGAAGGCCGTATTATCCTTGCTGTATCTTAGCCGTGGAGCGAAGGCATGGACTCATCATAGGGGCTGATCTGATGGGGCCGTCACCGTCGGATGAGGAAAAGCAAAACGCAATCATTGGCATGCTGGAGCGGGGGAAGCAACTTCCTGCGGAAATCCGGGTGGGATCACCCGAAGTGAAAGGGGTTGTTGAGCCGGTGACGGAAGCTCTGGGCATTCGCCTGATTCTGGGTCCACTGACGGCGCTTCAACAGGCCAAGCGAAGCTTGAGTGATTATCTATGCTGAGGTCACAATTATTCTAGCGTTGAGGGCGAAATGCGTGATACAACCCCCCATGCCTCCAAAAAGCGGCGACAAGCCACACGAACCTACAAAGGTGATTTTGGCAGGATTGAAGAGTTATCCATAGAGAAAATTTGCGAGCGAGCCAATATCCAATCTAACATTCTTGACCTTCAATCCAAAGATGAGGGAAAAGTGAAATCCGCCTTGGCCACTCTTTCTTCAATCACAAGGTTTACTGACCGGAAAGATGCTCTCTATGTATTGGTCGGATATTATAGGCTTGAAATAGGAACCACTGATGAAATAATAGATTTCTTCCATGGCATCCAGATGGGGCTTTCTATCGAATTGGCAATGATGATTTTGAACGACTTGATAAAACTCAAGGATCTCTCAAGACGGCGCTTATTTATCGATGATTTTTTGAACCATCTGCACACGATCCTCATACACACCGGTGATGACAGGGAAATGGAAATAACAACGTTAATAGAGAACTCAGTATGGGGAGAAAAACTGAAGAGGAAGTTTCTTGAGAAGTTGTTTTATGAAGAATTCTAGCAAGGCGCTCTCATGCGGCTGAACCGTTACCAGGTTTCGATGGTGCGAATATGGCAAAATTAGGTACAGCAAAGAATCCGGTTACCATTCGCGTTCAAAATGAGGAAAGGGCAAACGAGATTCTATCAATATGCGAGACACATGGGTGGAAATTCATAATTGGAATTGAATCAGACAGACCAGAGGACATTTCAGATATCGATCGGGCATTGAATCCGGCACCTTCCCACAGGGTTGGCCCGCAGATAAGCCGCAACGAGCCATGTCCATGCGGCAGCGGCAAGAAGTATAAGAGATGCTGTGGGCATTAGAGATGCAGGGGGTCAATCTATCATAGTCCTCCACCATTCACACCACCAGCATGGCCATGTCGCGGGCAAACAGCCCCACCCGGTCACCGGACCGCACTGGTGTGTTGAGCCCCATGTCCTGGTTGGGCACCCCGCCTCGGGCTTGTTGGTAACCTAACCAAGGGGCCATCACGTTCTCTCCTCTTTTTTCATCCGTTTTCATACCCCCGCTTTTCCACCTCAACCTCAGCGGCGTGTTCGTCAAAGGAAGAAGTAAGACATAGGTTTTGATCCGCCATGGATAGCCTACAGACGAGTGAAGTGACCGGCAGCTCCCGGCCACTCCACTGTGTGTCCTACTATTGTCACTGATCGCTGTAAGATTCGGTGCCTGTGACCACTTACCTGCTATTGGCGGGAATCAAGCCCCAGTCCACCCCTCTTTTTCTCGATATGTTTTACCATCAGATTTGCCGCCTTTTCCGGGTTTTCTTCCACTATAAAACAGGCTCCGACAATATCCTCAAGGCCTTTAGTGGCTGCTGCCGCTACTTTGTCCGAGCCCGTGATCGGCGGCATTGGTCCCAGAAAAGTGGTAATCCCAGAGGCCACGGCATAAAAGCCTATAGTGACCGCTTTTTCCGAATACCACTCCGGCGCGGCGGCAGCCACCGGCAGGTCGGAAATGTCTGTCCCCAACGCATTGGCTATGGCTGATACCAGCACCAGGATGCGGGAGTTATCCACGCAGGAACCCATATGCAGAACCGGCGGGATTCCTACCGCGGTACAAATTTCCTTCAGCCCGGGCCCTGCTTGTTGGATAGCGTCGAGAGTTTTAAGCCCTGCCTTGGCAGTGGCCACGGAAACACAGCCGGTATCCAGTACCAGAATATCGTTGGCAATCAGGTGCTGGATAATGGTTCGATGGGCGGCATCATGCTTGATCCTTGGATTGTTGCAGCCCACTATCCCGATAGCCCCCCGGATTTTGCCGGACTTGATGGCATCGAGTAATGGATCTAGAGAGCCCCCTAAGCCTTCAAGGAGGCTTTCAACGGAAAATCCGGTCATCTGTTTGACCGGCCTGCCCGGAATGGACACTTTGTCCGGCTGCCGGTTTGGATAATTCATGACAGCTTCCTTAACCAGTTGTCGGGCCTTTTCAAGGGCGGTTTCCGGGGTCATTTCAAAGGCGACGGCGTTAGGGAACCGGGCCTTGTCGCTGGTGCTGTACATTCTGGTGTGATAACATTGCGCGATGGTGCCCAGAGACGGCATGATGCACTGATAATCAACCACCAAGGCCTCCACCGCGCCGGTGACCAGGACCAGCTCGGTCATCAGGTGGTTGCCGGCCATGGGAATGCCGCGCCTCATCAAGAGTTCATTGCCGGTGCAGCATACCCCCACAAGGTTGATGCCCTTGGCGCCTTGCTCGGTGGCCAGTTTTTGTAGTTCCGGACTCTTAGCGGCTTGGACAATCATCTCCGATACAAGAGGGTTATGACCGTGGAGGACGATATTGACCTGGTCTTCTTTAAGAACAGCCAGGTTTACTTCACTCGATTTGGGCCGGGGAATTCCAAAAAGCACATCGGAAAGTTCGGTGCCGATCAGGGAGCCGCCCCAACCATCGGCTAAAGCATTGCGCAAACCGTGAGTCAAAAGTGACAACCAGTCGTTGTCAACGCCCATATGGGTCCGATGCAGTGACTCACAGGTTTCACGGTCAATACCACGGGGAATGATCCCTAATTTGTCCCAAAGTTCCAGACGTTTTTCAGGAGCACGGTTTATCAGCCGGATTGATTTCCGGGAGGTTCCAAAGTCTTCTTCCATTGCCTCTGCCAATGTCGGGGCTATGGATAGATCATCCTGGCCGGCCGTGTCGATACCATATTCCGCTGCCAGGTTTTTCAGTTTCTCCGGTTCCCGTATCCGGTATCCCGGGGCCCGGCCTTCGCCGACCGCCTTCAGGATTTCAACCAGTTCCCGGCCGTGGTCTGAGTGGGAGGCGGCGCCAGCCGCTATCGTCCGCAGAAAATTGCGGGCCACAATGATATGGGCGTCAGCGCCGCAGACTCCGCGTTTTTCATCCGGTTTTTTAGGATTAATACGGCATGGTCCCATCATGCATATTCTGCATGACAGGCCTGTTTCACAAAAGATGCAGTGTGGACTTTGCGCCGTATATCGATCCCAGACGGTTTCGATCCCTTCTCTTTGCGCTTTGTTAAGCATAGCCTGCCCGTCACTGGTGAGCGTACAGTCTTCAGGATGCAGTACTTCTGCTAATTTCATTTTTTCCTCTCTTGTTTATATTATGTGCAGTCTTCAGCATGTTTTAGCGATCTGGAATTCTCCTTCTGACTTTGGATGCCACCAGATCACCCGGTAGCCTCAGTTTTTCTCCTTCCATACTCTCTCCTGGGTTGGAAGAATACCAGCTTCCTTAAGCAGGGTTACAGGCTACCTGTAACTCCCTTGTCAAGTCATCCAACTCACCTCCTTTGGCCAGGTCGTTGCAAGACATTCTCGCCATAGCTTTCTCCTCGCAAATGGTTAACGCCATCCTTCTCGACCGTCAGGCGAAGCCTTTGCGTCCGGCTATCAGTTGGCTGGACGGAAGGGCTGTGGAGGAGGCTGATATGGTCATGCGCAAGCTAGGCGGTGCAAAGATCTTCGCCTTGTTTGTAGGTGTTGCGATAACCGGTAAAGACCTTCTCCCCAAATATCTTTGGTTGAAACGAA
>JALPYG010000070.1 GCA_023271215.1 Dehalococcoidia bacterium | reverse complement strand
GAAATTCCGTAGATGTTACAGTTTTCATTTGCAAACCTCGTTGCCTGATATCGAGGATAACCTGCTGATATGGAGCGCAGCGGAATACCGGTCAGGTTCATCTTTTTGTGAGGCAAATAGCTCCACCCCGCAATCGTCTCACTCATCTCTTATGGCTGTCCGAAATAGATTATTCTGTAAGCTTTCATAGGGGTAAGATGATTTTTTGTTTTTTACCTACGTCCGCTAAAGTACTACATCGAGCACCTTAGCATCATGCCGGTTGTGCTACGGCCTCAGCTTCTATCTCCACGCGCGCTGTGTGAAGGCCTGCCGCTCTGACATCCGCCATTGCACTCCAGATGGCCTCTTCCAGCGACGAGGCCTCACGATGGAAGTGAATCTGCGGCACGCCAACGATAGTAGAAAGAGTACCATCTGAGTGCCTCTCCTCCTATTCTTCCGTGATGGAGGGATGGTTATGAGTCAACGGATACGAGCTCATAATCCCGCGAGCCCAGACCTATCTCCTCCCCATATCGCAGTTGCACCGTCCAGTCAATGTTGGGATAAAGCGCCCGGAGCTTATCTTCCCCCTGCCCCAGGTTCTTCTTGAGCCTGGTCCCGGGAAGGCCCTGCTGCTGGTTCACCAGATCGACCGCTGCCTGATCGATAGCCACCGGGTCGTAAGAGGCCAGGATCCCGATATCAGCAACTACGTGGGCATCGGAGAAACCCATGCAGTCGCATCCCGGAGTGATGTTCGTCAGGAAAGTGAGAAAAAGTATCGGCTGTTTCCTCTTCACCACCCCGTAGGCGTGCTCGCAAACCTTCTCCTGAAGGTTCTGGGTCGATTCGTTCCACTGGATATCAACCGCTCCGATGGGACAGACAACCATGCACTCACCACAGCCGATGCAGAGAACCGGATCAATAACCGCAAGTTTTTCTTTCATCCCGATGGCGTCCGCCGGACAGTGCTTCAGGCAGATTTCGCATCCGGTGCACTTCTTATGATCCACGAATGGAATGACAGTGGAGTGCATAGCCAGCTTGCCTGACTTGGCAGACAGCCCCATGCCCAGGTTCTTGATCGCTCCACCGAGGCCGGTCCCCAGATGGCCGGTGAAATGGGTAAGGCAAATTAGTTTATCGAAATCCGCGATCTCGGAAGCGAGTTTCACTGTGCGAAAATGCTTTTTACCTATCTCGACTTCGATGGAGGTCTGTCCCTTCAGCCCACCCGATATGATCACCGGTGCACCAGTGACCAGTGGCGAAAAGCCATGGGCAAAAGCGGTGCGCAAATGGTCAACGGAATTGCCCCGCGCACTCCGGTAGAGGACATTGGTATCGGTAAGAAAAGGGAGCCCCTTTCTACTCTTGACCTGCCCCACCAGGAAGCCCACATAGCTCGGGTGAATATAGGCAGTGGTTCCCACCTCCCCAAAGTGCAGCTTGATGGCCACCAGTTCGTTCTGCTGAATGAAATTGGGCAATCCTGCCCGGTCAAGGAGCTTTTCCAGCTTGACGAACATGTCCCGACCCGAGCCTGTCCGCGGCCCAATGAAGTAAACCTGACTCTTTGCCACCGTCGCCTCCGATGAAGAAATTCGGGTGAGTCCCTCGACCTGTGTAAAGATTACACCCCTCGCCCTGGGGCTGTCAAGGGTACGGCTTGCTTTGCTGAGCGGCAGCGCAATCTGCTACAATAGTCTTGCAGGTAGGATAATGTCGATCAAAGTTCTCTGCCCCGACGTCATCTCCAAGATCGCTGCCGGCGAGATAGTCGAAAGGCCGGCCTCAGTCGTGAAGGAACTGGTGGAAAACTCACTGGATGCCGGGGCCACCCAGATTACCGTGGAGGCCGGCGGGGGTGGGATAGATCTCATCAAGGTGACCGATAATGGGGCGGGCATTCCTGCTGATGAAGTGGAGCTTGCCTTCGAGAGGCACGCCACCGGCAAGATCACCTCGGAGACTGACCTTGAGGCCGTCTCCAGCCTCGGGTTTCGCGGGGAGGCTCTACCCTCGATTGCCGCCGTCGCCAAGGTGTCGATGGTCACCCGGTATCGGGATGATGTTGTCGGTACAGTTGTCAAGCTGGAGAATGGAGCTGTCACAAGCAAGGGTAAGCAAGGCTTCCCTCAGGGGACTACTGTGAGCATCCGAGATCTGTTCCGCAACGTCCCGGCTCGCCTCAAGTTTCTGAAATCACCCTCCACCGAGAATGGTCACATCAGCCATCTGGTGACCCAATACGGCCTGGCTTTCCCGGAAGTGAAATTCCATCTCATCATCAATGGGCGAACCAGTTTTCGTTCGCCAGGCAACGGCAGCCTGCGGGACGTCCTCGTCGAGGTTTATGGTCTGGAGACGGCGCAAGGGATGCTGGAGCTGGGGGCAAATGAAGGTGTCGAGGGGACGGTTCTTGATATTCACGGCTTCGTCAGCCCCTCTTCCCTCTCCCGCTCCAATCGCAATTATCTCAGCTTCTTCGTCAACCGCCGCTGGGTGCGGAGCCGGATGTTGGCTTATGCTGTTGAAGAGGCCTTCCAAGGAATGTTGATGACGGGCAAACACCCGATAGCGGCGATCAACATTTCCTTGCCTCCAGAGGAGATAGATGTCAACGTACATCCCACCAAGAGCGAGATCAAGTTTCGCCGTGAGCGCCAGGTCTTCGTTGCCGTACAGAGGGCGGTCAGAAATACCGTGGTTGGTTCTGCGACGGTGCCCAGCATGAGGATATTACCCCTCCCCTCAGTCGTACCGGCATTCACGCCGTCACTCTTTGCCAGGCCGGCTAGCGGCAAGGTGACCTCTCTGCCACAACTGACGGGGGAGCAGGAGGGCGCGCAGCCCCGCCCGCAATTGCCAATCCTGCGGGTTATAGGTCAGCTCCAGAACGCCTACATCGTCGCCGAGGGGCCCGATGGCATGTATCTCATTGACCAGCACGCAGCACATGAGAGGGTCCTTCTTGAGAGAGCGCGAGAGCAACAGGCAAGTCGGGCGATAGAGGTTCAGGGATTGCTCGAGCCAGTGGCGATTGAGGTCACGGCCCAGCAGCAGGAGCTTCTCCAATCTCAGCGAGAGGTTTTCTATGAAAGTGGCTTCCATCTGGAGCAATTCGGGGAACGAACGTATCTGCTGCGTTCGGTGCCGGCCGTGCTCCGGAAGCCGGACATAACCAGGGTGCTTGCGGAGATACTCGATTCGCTGGGAGGGCTGCAAGAAAGCGAGTGGCAGGAGAGCATCGCTGTTTCCTTAGCCTGCCACGGCGCGATTCCAGCAGGGCAGTCTCTGAGCCTTCAGGAGATGGAGGAGCTGGTGCATCAACTGGAACAGACGCAGTCTCCCCGCACCTGTCCGCATGGAAGGCCAACCATGATTCATCTCAGCGCTTCCCAGTTGGAAAGAGAGTTCGGGAGACGGTGAGATCTGCATGATTGGATGCATTCATTGTTTCGAGAGATATGAATCCCTAGCTATCGTCCTTTCCGGGGTCCTCACCCGGCACCGAGCCGGCCGGCGATATCCTCACCACGGCGCTGAGGTGAGGTGGGCAAGCATAGACACAGACGCCACACTTAATGCACTTGCTCTGATCGATGACCTTCTTGCGTCGTTTGCCGGTGAAGATGGCCTCCGCAGAGCAGCTTCCTATACACGCTTCGCAGGACTTATCGCATTTCTGGGGATCGATGTAGTAGGCGATGAGCTCCTTACATACCAGTCCCGGGCAGCGCTTCTCAATTATGTGGGCCTCGTACTCCTCTCGGAAGTATCGGGTGGTAGTTAGAACTGGATTCGGTGCGGTCTTGCCCAGTCCACAGAGCGATCCTGACTTGACACCCTCGGCTAGCTCGATGAGTAGATCGAGATCCGTGCTCTTCCCCTTGCCTCTGGTTATGTCCTCAATTATATCCAGCATCTGTTTGGTCCCCAATCGGCACATGGTACACTTGCCGCAGGATTCATTCTGGGTGAAATCGAGGAAGTACCTGGCAGTGTCAACCATGCAGTTATCCTCGTCCAGGATCACCATGCCGCCGGAGCCCATCATGGCACCAGCGTCGACCAGAGAGTCAAAGTCGACAGGCGTGTCGAGCAGGCTCTCCGGCAGGCATCCCCCCGAAGGCCCGCCTATCTGCACCGCTTTGAATTGCCTGTTACCAGGCACGCCACCGCCGAGAGTGGAGATGATCTGACGCAGAGTGGTGCCCATTGGCACCTCTACCAGGCCGGGGTTGAGTACCCTTCCCGCCAGGGCAAATACGGCGGTGCCCTTGCTGTTCTCCGTGCCAATACCGGCGAACCATTCGGCCCCTTTGGTGATGATGTGAGGGATGGTGGCGAACGTCTTGACGTTGTTGAGCACCGTCGGCTTGCCCCACAGGCCCGATTCGATTGAATGGGGTGGTCTGACCCGGGGCATTCCTCGTCTCCCCTCTATGGAGTACGTCAATGCCGTTGACTCACCGCACACAAACGCACCGGCTCCCTGCACCACTTCGATCCCGAGGCTGAAGCCGCTGCCCAGGATATCGTCGCCGAGCAGCCCTAGTTCCTCCGCTTGCCGAACGGCATTCTCCACGCATTTGACCGCCAGAGGGTATTCGGCACGAACGTAGACATATCCTTGAGAAGTTCCTATAGCATAGCCGGCAATGCCCATGCCCTCGATAACTGATTGCGGGTCGCTCTCCAGGAGTGCCCGGTCCATAAATGCACCGGGATCACCCTCGTCGGCGTTACAGACCAGATATTTTGGGGTGCCAGGTGCACGGCGACATAGTTCCCATTTGCGTCCGGTGGGGAAACCCGCCCCACCCCGTCCCCGCAGCCCCGACCTGCGGATCTCTTCGATTATCTCCTCCGGGCTCATCCGTAGCGCCCGGGATAAGCCGCTATAGCCACCGTTGGCTATGTAGTGATTTATGTTCTCGGGATCGATGTATCCGCAGTTGTGCAGAAGCAAGCGGAACTCGTGTTGGAATCGCGGTAGTTCATGAACCGTGGGGATCAGGTCGTTCTCCTCGAGAGCGCCGAGCGCGAACTCAAGGCCGGGGTCATCGCGCACAAAGAAATCCTCCACCAATCGGCCGGCGATCTCGGAGGTCACATAGGCATAACAGATGGGGGGATAGTCCGGCTTGGAGATAATTACCAGAGGTTCGGCATAACAGTGCCCCATACAGCCCACCTGAAGGAGCCTGACGTCGATGCCCAGACGCGCTATCGTCTGCCCGATGGCTTCCAGGGTATCCAGGGCGCCGGCCGCTCTGCCACAGGTTGCGGTGCCCACCATGACGTATGGCTTTTCGCTGTGCTTCAAGGATTCCCACTCCGATACTGCAGCGGCACGGATTTCCTCGAAACGCCTCACACCATTCATCCTGGTTTCAGTCATCGTTACCGTTCACCTTGCTGTCACTCTGAGCCCTTCGCTTCTGTCATTCTGAGGAAGCAAAGCGACCGAAGAATCTCTGAGACCCTTCCCCCTCACTGCGTTCAGGGTCAGGGTGACATAGAGTGGCTGAACGCTTATCAGCCATCGCTATCGTTGCCCTCTTTCTGGAGCCCCTGGGCCTGGACAGGCCTGAAGGGCGCTAGAATGCCCTCTATTCTGGCGGGGGTCATCTTGCCATGAACGGTCTCCTCGAATACGGTCACCGGAGCCATGGTGCAGCAACCAACACAGGCGACCCTTTCCAGACTAAACTCGCGGTCTGGAGTAGTCTCCCCTACCTTGATGTCGAGCTCCCTTTCCCATGCCTCCAGGACAAATGTCCCCCCCTTCATGTGGCAGGCGGTTCCCATGCATATCTTGACGGGGTGTTTTCCGGGAGGGGTGAGGCGAAACTGGTTGTAGAAGGTGGCAACGCCATAGACGGCGCTGCCGTCTATTTGAAGATACTCGGCGATCTCCAGCATTGCCTGCTCGGGCAAGTAACCGAGTTGTACCTGCACCTCTTGTAAGATGGGAATGAGCTTCGCTCTTTCTCTCTTATGCGATGCCAGTATTCGGTCCAGTGCCTCTTTTTCTTCGGTGCTCAGATCTTCCAATTGTTCACCGATCAGGCCTTCGCCAGAAGGGCCTCGACCCGCCGGAGCAGTTCCTCCGGTTTCACCGGTTTCTGGATATAATCCTCGGCCTCAAGAGTCATACCCTTGGAAGCTGGGATGTTGGGATAGCCCTTCCGCTGTGAATAACTGGGCGAGTAGCTGGTAAGCATGATGACGGGAATCTCACTCAGTTGAGGATCTCCCTTCAGTTGCTCCGCGGCGGTGAATCCATCCTTTACCGGCATCATTACATCCAGGATAATCAAGTCGGGGGCCTCCTCCTTCGCCTTTCGCAATCCTTCCCCTCCCTCGTAGGCCACGATCACCTGATATTTGCTTTCCAGAATCATCCTGGTGGCCGATACAAAGTCGTGGTCATCATCCACAAGAAGGATCCTGGCTTGTTTCTCTCCCATTGTGTCCCTCCTTCGAACTTCAATCAGAAATCAAGATTTCGGCCTGTGCGGCCTTTTGCAGAAGTTTCTCAACCCTTTCAAGCATTATCTGTGGCGAGATAGGCTTCTCCACATAATCGTCCACGGCCATTTCCATGCCGGTTTCCAGTTCAAAGCGTCTGCGGCTGGATTCCTCCCTGAGCGAGGTGAGGAGCAATATGGGAATATCGGCGTATTCTGCCTGCTCGGGGTCCTTCAGCCTCTTATACATCTCAAAACCATCCATCCTGGGCATAATCAAATCCAGAATGATCAGGTCGGGCTTGCCTGTCTTGAGCTTATCTAGTCCCTCTACCCCATCTCGAGCGGTGGCTACCTGGTAACCCCGTGATTCGAGTACGGTGGTTAGCACCTCGAGAATATCGGGGTCGTCATCGACGACCAGGATGTTACGACCTTGCCCCATTTCAGCCTCCCATTACACCAGCGTTCCTAATTATGCCGTTCAACTGGCACGTTTGCCCCCTGCTCAATCAGCGGGGCTGGGACTTGCCACCATTTGCTATAATTTTGTGGGCAGAGCAAAAGTGAATTTGCATCCCATCCCGGTATCATGGCAAGGGCTTTCCGCCCTGATCCAGCCACCATGAGCCTCGACGATTCTCTTGACTATCGGCAGTCCCAATCCGGTGCCAGGTACATCCACGTTGCTCGCCCGGTAGAAATCCTCGAAGATGCGAGGGAGATCCTCCTCCGGGATGCCCACCCCTGTGTCCCGGATTTCGCCTACTATTTCACCATCTCTCTCCAGGAGCCTCAGGGTCACCGTGCCCCCCTTTGGCGTGAACTTGATGGCGTTGCTCAGCAGGTTGGTGAAAACCTGCTGCAATCGGGTGGGTGAGCCAAAGATGGGAGGCAAATCGGGGGAAATATCTGTCGCTAACCTCAAGCCCTTTTCCTTTGCCAACCTCTGCATATCATCCAATGGCTCCATCACAAGCTGCGCCAGTGATACCTCCTTCATCTCCTGGGCAACTTGCCCCATCTCAATGCGAGAGATATCCAAGAGATCGCTGATGAGCTCGAGCAGGCCGTCGATCCTTACACTGCTCCTCTCGATCATCTGCCTTTGCTTCTCGTTGAGTTCGCCGGAATATCCCCCCAGCATCACCCCGAAATAGCTCTGAATAGCAGCCAGAGGAGCTTTCAGC
>JALPYG010000007.1 GCA_023271215.1 Dehalococcoidia bacterium | reverse complement strand
CGCTGTTATTATGGTATATTCTGCATTGCGAAGAATCATCTTAATTCCAAGGGCATATCTATTCCATGGGTTGACACTCACAAGTTTGTAAGGAAGAGTTACCAAGGATTACCACGTGATGTGGAGAAGAAGATAGCAAAGAACCTACGTCGCTTGTGGAAGGAAAGGAAAGATGCTGATTACGAGGGTGAAGCCAGCATTGATCTCAAGAGAGCAGAAACTGCACTTGACTTATCTAAAAGGACTTTAGAACAATTGCGACAAATAGGGGCGCTACAACTATGAATCCTGTTGACCAGGAAAGGTTCGAAAAATACAGATTTAAGAGTATTGAGGAGCTTTCTGCCGGCAAACCCCACGAGTGGTAGTCGGCAGCAAGAGGGAGGGAAGATACATGCTTAGCATCCAGCTTATCCGCCAAAACCCAGACCTCGTCCGCGAAGCGTTGGCCAAGCGTAACGACAGCGCCCCTCTCGATGAAATCCTTGCTAAGGACGAAAATATAAGAAGAATACGCACCAATCTTGAGGACGAGCGAGCCAGAATAAATCGCCTTTCTGAGCAGATTGCGGATCAGCTTCAGGAGATAAAAGTGTGGGAAGAAAGGCGTGAGACTTATGAGTCTGCTGGGCGAACTGGAGATGTTGAAAACTGCCTTGAATCCATTGCGAAATTACAAACAGAAATTGAGGAAGCTAGAACATGGAGCATAGAGGCAAGCAAAAAAATCGCGGACTTAGATCCACCGCTAATTCTCCGCCAGAAAGAGTTGAATGACCTCCTCTTGCGCATCCCCAACATCCCCCACCCCACTGTCCCTCTCGGCGAAGGCGAAACCGACAACGTAGTGGTGCGCTCCCGGGGCGAGCCGCGCGGGTTCGACTTCAAGCCGAAACCCCACTGGGAACTGGGAGAGGCTTTGGGAATCATCGACTTTCAGAGGGGAGTTAAGCTCTCCGGCTCTCGCTTCTATGTGCTCAAAGGATGGGGGGCCCGACTGCAACGAGCGCTGATTGATTTCATGTTAGACTTGCACGTCAGCAAGCACGGGTACACCGAGATATATCCCCCATTCATGGTCAGGCGGGAGTGCATGGTGGGATCAGGGAATCTGCCCAAGTTTGCCGATAACCTCTACCACGACCAGGAGGACGACTTCTGGTTCGTGCCCACCGCCGAGGTCCCCCTGACCAACCTCTATCGCGGTGAGATTCTGCCGCCGGGCACCCTGCCGATCTACCACGTTGCCTTCACCACTTGCTTCCGCCGGGAGAAGATGTCGGCCGGGAAGGACACCCGCGGGATCAAGCGAGGTCATCAGTTCGACAAGGTCGAGCTCTACAAGTTCGTCGAGCCGGATAAGTCCGATGAGGAGCTGGAGAGAATGGTGGAAGATGCCGAAGCGGTGTGTGGCAAGCTGGGGCTGCCGTATCGCATAGTGCAGTTGTGTACCGCCGATCTCGGCTTTGCCTCCGCGAAATCCTACGACATTGAAGTCTGGGCCCCTGGCTGCGACGAGTGGCTGGAGGTAAGCTCCTGCTCCAACTGCACCGATTTCCAGGCGCGACGGGCCAATGTACGCTATCGCCCCGATCCGGGCGCCAAACCACAGTTTGTCCATACCCTGAACGGCTCCGGGCTGGCCTTGCCGCGCGTTCTCATCGCCGTGCTGGAAAACTACCAGCAGGGCGATGGCAGCATAACGGTGCCCGATCCTCTGCGACCATATCTCGGCACGGATGTAATTCGGTAGGATTATCGAAGATGAGCATAATGGACGAGCTCGCAAAAACACGGCCGGCCCAAGACACAGTGCTGACTATCGGCGTGTTTGATGGAGTACATCTGGGGCATCAGCATCTCATCAGCAGGCTGAAGGAGAAATCAAGGGATGCCGGATTCCTCAGCGGGGTGCTCACCTTTAACTGGCACCCCAAAGCCCTGCTCGCTCCGCAGACCGAATTGCCCTATCTAACCAGCCTGGAGGAGCGAGTCGAATTGATCCAGGGCATGGGAATTGATCACGTTATTGTACTCTCCTTCACCAACGAGCTGGCCCAGCTCCCAGCTCGGAAGTTTGTCAGCCTGCTTAAAGAGTATCTCCAAATGCGCGGGCTTGTGATCGGCCCCGATTTCGCCCTCGGCCGGGCGCGGGAGGGGAATGCCGACGTACTTCGTTCCCTGGGGCAAGAATTTCACTTTGCTGTAGAGATAGTGCCTCCGGTAATGATTGGGGAGCAATTGGTAAGCAGCACCGCTATTCGTCAGGGCCTGGCTGAGGGTGATGTGGAGAACATAAGCCGGATGCTGGGCAGACGCTTCCAGTTGAGTGGCACCGTGGTGCATGGAGATCATCGCGGTGGCGCACTATTGGGCTTTCCTACAGCTAACCTGGCTATACCCGGCAATCACGTTCTGCCGGCCGATGGCGTCTATGTCACCCTGGCCCACCTCAAGGACACCGTCCGTCTGGCAGTGACCAGCATTGGAGTCAGACCCACCTTCGATGCCGGAGAGCGTACGGTGGAAACATACATTTTGGATTTCAATGGCGATCTATATGGGCATGAGCTCACTATCGAATTCGTCAGGAGATTGCGTGGCGAGATAAGATTTGAGACACCCGATGCGCTGAAAGCCCAGATCGAAAGCGACGTCACTGTTGCAAACGTGCTCCCAATCGAATAAAATAGAAAGGTATGCCAATACACAAAGACCTTAACCTCATATTGAAGCGCGGTGTCGCCGAGATCATCATCGAGGAAGAATTCAGGCACCTGCTGAGATCAGGCAAACCGCTGCGACTAAAGGAAGGTTTCGACCCCAGCCGTCCCGATATCCATCTCGGCCACGTGGTCGGGTTGCGTAAGCTTCGTCAGCTTCAGGATCTGGGGCACAAGGTGATTCTCATAGTAGGGGACTGGACGGCCCAGATCGGAGATCCCAGCGGTCAATCTCAAACACGCCCCATGCTTACCGCCGGAGAGGTGCAAGCCAATGCCGAGACCTACATGAAGCAGTTCTTCAAGGTGGTTGACCGCGATAGGACAGAGGTAAAGTGGCAGAGCGAATGGTTCGGGAAATTTGATCTCGCTGATGTCATCCGTCTCACCAGCAAATTCACCGTCGCTCAAATCATGGCACGGGAGGACTTCTCCAGCAGGCAGGCAGCGGGACGCCCCATTGCTATCACCGAGCTCCTGTATCCCCTGCTCCAGGCTTACGATTCGGTCGTGATCGAGGCTGATGTTGAGTTCGGTGGTACCGACCAGAAATTCAACCTCCTCATGGGGCGAGAGCTCCAGCAAACAGTCGGTCAGCGCCCCCAGCAGGTTTTTATGACACCGCTCCTGGTGGGTACCGATGGCCGGATGAAGATGTCCAAGAGCCTGGGGAACTGCATCACCGTCGAAGATCCCCCCAACGAAATGTTCGGCAAGCTGATGTCAGTCACCGACCATCTGATTATGGACTACTTTGAGCTAATAACCGACGTTCCCGATGAGGAGCTAACGGAATTCAGGCAGCAACTGGCTTCGGGCTCGGTGAATCCGATGAACCTCAAGAAGCGCCTGGCGTGGGAGATCGTGTGCCAGTTCCACGGACGACAGGCAGCAGGGGAAGCGGCGCACCGTTTTGAGAAGGAAGTTCAGATGAAAGAGCAGCCCGATGAAATCCCTGAGCATCTGATATCATTCGAAAGGTTGTCGGAGGCGGCCACCGTTTCAGGGCTCATCCACGAACTGAAGCTTGCCGGCAGCAGGAGCGAAGCAAAACGGCTGATTTCTCAAGGGGCTATCGAGGTTGATGGAAGGCGAATATCCAGCGACATGAGAATAGTCCCTCGAGATGACCTGGCAAATGGCGGAGGGGACGGAGAGGAATTGATTTTCCGGCATGGCGGTGTGATCCGGGTCGGCAAGCGCCGCTGGGCAAGGATTTTTTTGAAGGAGGAGATTTCCAATGTCGGAATGGCATGAATACCCCGGAGGGGTATACAAATCAACCGAGGACCTGTACAGGGAGCTTGAAGAGAAACGCCGGCGAATAATGCAACTCGGAGATCCCAAGATACTCGATAGACGGCGCCAAGCAGGGCAGCTCAACGCTCGAGAAAGGCTGGAATATCTCTTCGATGGCGGAGATTACACCGAGATCGGGATGCATATTAGAAACAGAACGGTCCATTTCGGGATGGATGAGGCATGGATTCCGGCCGAGGGGGTCGTTACCGCTTATGGGAAGGTGAACGGGCGGTGGGTAGTGTCCTTCTCGGAGGATTTTTCCGCCATGGCCGGGTCCTTCGGAGAATACCACGGCAAGAAAGAGACCTATGCTATTCAGTTTGCCATGGAAAGGGGATGGCCTGTTATCGGCATTAACGATTCCGGAGGGGCCAGACTGCAGGAGGGGATGGACACTCTGGAGTCTTATGGCTGGCTTTTCAGGATGCAGGACCTGGCCTCAGGGGTGATTCCTCAGATAGCTCTGCTGCTGGGCCCCTGCCTGGGTGGACAGGCCTATCACCCCATAATGCAGGACTTCCTCATTCAGACCCGTGAGACCGGCTTCATGGGCATCGCCGGGCCGGCTTTTGTGAAGACTCAAATAGGCGAGGATATCACCCTCCAGCAACTTAGCGGCTGGCGGGCGCACGCGGTTAAGTCCGGCCAGACTCACATCGTGGCTGAAGACGACAAGGACGCTATAGATAAAGCCAAGGAGCTCCTGGCTTTCTTCCCGGCAAACAACCGGGAGAAGCCTCCGCAGATCAAGACTGACGATCCCCCCGAGCGCATTGTGGAGGAGCTGGACGACATGGTGCCGGCACAGCCCTTCAAACCCTTCGATATGAAAAAGGTGATCACCGCGCTGGTAGATGATGGCCATTTCGTGGAGACGCTGGAACTTTACGCCAAGAATCTGATCACCGGATTTGCTCGCTTTAACGGCCGCCCAGTGGGCATAGTGGCCAATCAGCCAACGTGGGCTGCGGGGATACTGGACATCGACTCTTCGGACAAAGGGGCCCGGTTTATCAGATTCTGCGATCTCTTCAATATCCCCCTGGTGACCCTTGTGGATTGCCCTGGTTTCGTGATCGGCTCTCAGTCAGATTGGGCCGGCATCTTGCGCCACGGCGCCAAGATGCTCTTCGCCTGGAGCGATGCTACCGTTCCGCTGATCTCTATTATTCTCCGGAAATCCTACGCCGGGGCCCATTACGGCATGCTGGATAAGAGCATTGGCGCCGACTTCGTCTTCGCCTGGCCCACGGCACGTGTCACTATCGTAGGGGCTGATACCGCGGCCAGCGTCATCTTCGCCCGGGAAATCAGAGGAGCCGACAACCCTGAAGAAACGAAGTCAAAAAGGG
Organism: Dehalococcoidia bacterium; assembly: GCA_023271215.1. Lineage (GTDB taxonomy): Bacteria > Chloroflexota > Dehalococcoidia > SZUA-161 > SpSt-899 > BS503. The sequence continues at coordinate 27,603 of JALPYG010000007.1, read as the reverse complement.
TTCGAGAATACAGCGAGATTTACGAAAACCCCTACGTGGGGGCGGAGCGAGGGTATATCGACGATATAATCATGCCCCACGATACCCGGAAATATATCAATCGGGCTCTGGATCTGCTGGTGAATAAGTTCGTCACGCCGGGAACCTGCCCCTGGAAGGTCTGGAGGAAATACTCCAACATCAATCTTTGATGTGCAGCCATTTCCACATGCCCCCATGAGCTATAGCCTTACCCGGGAGACTTTTGTCAGCCTTGCCCCAGCATGGAGCAAGTTATGTCTCCGCACCACGGCAGACTCCCTCTTCGTTACACCTGGCTGGATTAAGACCTGGTGGGACAAATTCGGCAAGGGAACAGAGCAGTATCTGTGCGCAGTGAGGGATGGCGATGCCGTTATCGGCGTTGCCCCTCTCTTACTGAAGGGGAACAGGGCTTCCTTCATGGGGAGCCCTGATGTTTGTGATTATCTGGATTTCGTGGTTGCCCCGGAAAGAGAGGCGGATTTCTTCAACACGCTGCTCACCAGTCTGGCCGAGTCGGGGATCGTCTCCCTGGAGTTGCTATCGCTCAGGCCGGATTCCACGGTGCTTACCAGCTTAGCAAGAATCGCCCGGGAGAGGGGGCTGGCGGTTTCTTGCGAGCCCCTGGGTGTTTCGCTGGAACTTGATCTGCCCGCCACCTGGGAAGAATATCTTGAGATGCTAAGCCCAAAGCAACGCCACGAGGTGAGACGCAAGTTGAGAAGGTTGAGGGAAGCTGGGGAGATAGAGTACTCCATTGAAGAGGATCCACGGGAATCCACGGAGTTCTTTCTGCGACTCTTTCGAGCAAACAGGGAAGACAAAGCAGCATTCATGACCGCTGAGATGGAATCGTTTTTCAGGTCGTTAGCAGAGGCTATGGCTGACATCGTCAGATTGGGAATCCTTAAGATCGATGCCATGCCCGTCGCCGCGGTCATGTGCCTGGATTATCGCGGTACTATCTATCTCTACAATAGCGGCTACGATCCCCGTTATGCCTCCTTGAGCGTGGGAGTGCTTTCTAAAGTTTTCTGTATCCAGAACAGCATCCAGAGGGGCAGAAAGAGGTTCGATTTCCTGAGGGGCGCTGAAGGTTACAAGTATCGCCTGGGAGGCAAGGAAATTCCGCTCTACGATTGCCGGATAACCCTATGTTAAGCGCGGCAGCAGGTAGATAGACTGAAGACTGAAGGCTGAAGGCCCTCTGTTCACGACTTCGTGAATGCAAAATTATGGGTGCAAGACGGCTCAAAATAGCGATGCTCAGTGTTCACAGTTGCCCCCTGGGCAGGCTGGGGGAGAAGGACACTGGCGGCATGAGTGTTTACGTCCGGGAACTGGCCCGCCAGTTGGGCAGGCGCGGGCACCTGGTAGACGTCTACACCCGGGTGCACGACCCCAACGACGACCTCGTTGTTGAGCTGGGCCTCAAAGCCCGTCTTATTCACCTCAATGCCGGGGAAGAGAGAGATATTGATAAGCTGGCGCTCTATCCTCATCTGGATGAATTCGCCTGCAACCTGGAGGATTTCAGGAAATGCAGCGATATCCGGTACGATCTGATACACAGCCACTACTGGCTGTCTGGCTGGGTGGGTGAGCGGATGCAAGAATGGTGGGGCATCCCACATATCACGATGTTCCACACTCTGGGCGCGGTCAAAAACGCGGTTGGCATCAGTGAGGGTGAGGCCAAGCTTCGCATTGAAACCGAAAAGGATCTGGCCAATAAGTGCCACCGGATTATCGCTGCCACCACCAAGGAAAGGGACGACCTCGTTCATCACTACGGTGCTTCCCCTGATACCATCAGCGTCATCCCATGCGGGGTGAATCTAGAATTGTTCCAACCCGTGGATCGGACCCTCGCCCGACAACGATTGAACCTGGATGGGGAGAGGGTTGTCCTGTTCGTCGGCCGGATCGATCCGTTGAAAGGGATCGAGAACCTGTTGGTGGCTGTAAGCAATCTGAGCAGGACACACCATCTGAAACTAATAGTGGCCGGCGGGGGCGACAAAACCCAATCTGAGGTGGAGAGATTAAAAGGCTTGTCCAGACAGTTGCAGATCGACGATCAAGTCGCCTTTCTCGGCTCGATGAGTCAGGAAGACCTGCCTCAATTGTATAACGCTGCCGATGTCTGCGTGGTCCCATCTTACTATGAGAGCTTCGGGCTGGTGGCTTTGGAATCTCTGGCCTGCGGAACACCGGTGGTAGCTACCCGAGTAGGTGGAATTGAGAGCCTGATACGACAGGGCGAGACGGGCTATATAGTTGCCGGCAACGCCCCGGAAACCCTGGCAGATACGATAGCCACGCTGTTTTCAAGTCAAAGCAACGGCATAAGGTCTGCCAGCTACATTCGAGGATCGGTAGCCGGATTCAACTGGTCAAATGTAGCCGCTGCGATGCTCAAGCAGTATGAGGAAACGCTTCGGAGTATGAGGCGGCCGGCTACTGCAACGACTTCTCGTACCATAAACTGGTAGTTTGAACCTTGAATCCCAGAGACTGGTATAGAGCGCAGGCCACCGTATTCTCGCTGTCTACCGTCAAGTCAACAGATTTGAGCTTTTTGCCCGCAAGATAGCGTAATCCCGCAAGCAACACCCCTTTCCCCACCCCCCTTCCGCGGTGCCTCGGATGGACGCCGGTCATGTAGATGCGCCCTTTGCCCTCGCCCTCGGCGAACTCTATCCTGGTCCAACAGTAGCCGATCGGTTCCCCGTCCTCACAGATCAGGATAACGTCCTCCGGATCGGCGAGAGTGATGAGATATGCGATTTCGTCCGGTGTGTTGGGATTGTATCCCCAGGTGCCGGTGAAGGCAAGATTCTGAATCCGGGCGAGTTTCTCCTCCTCACCACGCTTCAGGTGACAGCATGAGGAGGACCAGTGATCTGTATCTGGAAAATCAATACCCGAAAGGTCAAGCGACAGCTCGAGAAAGCGTCGCACGAGGGCAAATCCGAGCTTAGATAGCAAATTCGCGGCGCCGGGATTATCCTGCAGAATGTTGACATGAGCCACCCTGGCCCCTGACTCTGACGTAGCGTGCATGGCGCGGGCAAGGAGTGTAGTAGCTAAACCCCTTCGGCGATGTTTAGGATGCACCAGACAGTCCAGGATAACCCGTCCGATTTTGAGCTCCGGCGTGACCTCCAAATACCCAACGATGCTGCCGGCTGTCTCAACTACAAAGAGATGTTGCTCAGGGTAAAAGTTAGGCCGGCTCAGGCGTTCGACTATGAGTTGCGCTGAGGCCAGACGCTCGGTTTGGGCCAGATGAGCGACTTCGAGGTTCAGTCGAACGTAGCTCTCAAAATCATCCGAACGGTAATTCCTGACTACGTAGGATGACCTGCTTATTTCACTCACAAATGCCTCCAACTCGAGAATTGTAACCGGCCAATAGATACTATACAATCAAATAGGCTGCCGTCAAGTCACGGACACCAACCACGAAATCAGGAGGACAGTTTATGAGAGTCAACTCGACTCATGCCCTGGTAGTTACCCCGCATCCGGATGATGCCGAATATGGCATTGCGGGAACAGTGGCTCGATGGACCGCCGAGGGTAAGGAAGTCGTGTACGCGGTGTGCACCAGCGGAGATAAAGGCACCAACGATGTGAAGATGGGCCCAGAGGAACTAATGAAGACCAGGGAGCGGGAGCAGCTTGCAGCAGCCAGGTTGCTGGGTGTGAGGGAGGTGGTATTCCTGCGCTATCCCGATCAGGGTTTGGAGGATACCCCTGAGTTCAGAAAGGACATCGTCCGCTTGATACGGAGGTTCAAGCCGGAAATAGTGGCCACGTCAGATCCGCACCGTCGTTATATCTGGCACCGTGATCATCGAGTCGCTGGTCGAGTCACCCTCGATGCGGTCTTCCCATTTGCCAGAGATCATCTTTCCTATCCCGATTTACTCCAGGAGGGACTTAAACCCCATGCAGTCAAGGAGGTGTGGTGCTGGGGCCCCGAGAATCCCAATTATCGCTCCGACATAACGGAAACCTTCGCCGTGAAGATGGCTGCCCTGCGCTGCCATGACAGCCAGGTGGGACATTTCCCGTCACCAGAGTGGGAAGATCGGCTCTGTCAAAGGTATCGACAGTTGGCCGAGGAAGAGGATTTCGAATTAGCCGAGGCCTTCCACCGGGTGGAGATATTATGGTAGGCCGCGCTGCCCGGAGCTACGACGATAACCAGAGCACATCGCCGCACAGACCGGGATCGTAAGGCCGGGAGGAGAAGACAGCGAATTCCTCCTTTGCCTTCCCCAGGATTATTGAATCGCCGTGTCCGGGATAAATTCGGGTATCATCGGGGAGAACCAGTATCTTACTGGCGATGGATTGGATTATCACTTTGAAATCCCCCGGTGAGCCGGTCTTGCCTGGTCCGCCGGGGAAGATGGTGTCCCCTGATATCAGGTGTCGGCCTATCAAAAGACATATACTTCCTGGAGTGTGCCCGGGGGTGTGTAGAACCTTGAGTTCCATGTTCCCGAACGCTATCGTATCGCCGTCATTCAGCAGCACATCTGGTGCTATGGGCAATCCTTCAGCCTCTGAACGATGGACAGCCACGGGGATATCAAGCATGGACTTTACTTCAGGAAGCGCCCCCAGATGATCCATGTGGGTATGGGTGATCAATATGCATTTCGGCCCAGTGTCCTTCAATGCCTTCAAGATGTCGTTTGCCCGCGCCGGCGCATCCACCAGCACGCTGTCACCGGTCCTCTGGCAAATCAACACGTAGGCATTGGTGCCGAAAGGCCCCAATTCGAGCCTCTCTATTTGAATATCCTTATCTTTCGATATCGGTACCATTTCCGTCTCCTCTGAAAGAACCAGCGCTGCCTGTATCGCCTCTCTCGTCACCAGATGGCGAGCTCCAGGGATTTGCCCAGCGGTCTCAATCAGACCAAGAAGCCCGGGACAGGGATCAATCGTTTGTTGACCGGATCCACACCCAGCCCGAATTCCTCTAGCGTCACTGCCCCCAGAAGCGGCATCGAGCCCTCGTCCCCGTAAATGCAAATGGTAAAGAGGGGCTGATCCTCCAAGCGCACCACTATCTGGGTCACATCGCGCTCGATGATGGTCCCATCGGCTAAGGTAAACTGCCGCCTGAAAAGCGGGACAATATCCAGACGTGAAAGTGCAGGAGATGGGACCCAGGTATAGCTTGCCCCGGTATCTACCAGCGCCTCTATAGACTCGAAAGGACCGCTCAGCGACGCTGCGATTTCAATGGTTTGGAAAAAGGTGCCCATGTTAGCCACCTCCGTCTGACCCTGTTACCCTTTCTCAGGGTTAAACCCTATCGGACGATAACCCGCTGAAGAACAACCTCCTCCAGCGGAACGTCTCCCGGGCCTGTTTCAACAGCAACAATTTCATCCACGAAATCCATTCCGGAGACAACCCTGCCGAACACTGTGTGACCAGTATCGAGATGCCTATTATCGGCCACGTTAATAAAGAACTGGCTGCCATTTGTGTTTGGTCCCGCGTTAGCCATTGCGATTGTGCCTCTCAGATTGAAGTTTTCGTCGTGAATCTCGCAATCAAAGGTATGTCCCGGGCCGCCCGTCCCCCAGTCAGCCTTCAGAGCCTCATCCGCAGAATAGGGACAGCCTCCCTGAATCATAAAGTCTTCTATAACCCGATGGAACCTTGTTCCGTCGTAAAAGCCTTCTCCGGCAAGCGTCAGAAAGTTCTCCACCGTCCGGGGCGCTTTGGCGTGAAAAAGCTCGATTTCGATTTCGCCGAAATTGGTCTCCAGAACGACTTTCTTTGCTATTGGGTCCTGATTTACTGGCTCAGGTGGATCTCTCATAACGATATACGCTCCCACGGCTATAATAACCAGAATCAACCCGACGACGACTACCGGGAACAGGCTGAATCTCTTCTTTGGCGTAACTTTTCTCTTTCGTGTAGATTTCTTCTTTGACATTCTGTCTGCAAACCTCCTTTCGCGGTAACTACTCAGATTGTCAGGCCTGCTCCCCGGCCGCAGGCCCAGGGGTTCACGGTTGACGGTTCACAGTTCACGGTTCAGGGTTCACAGTTGATGGTTGGTTGCCTAACGGTTCAATCTTGATCGGTCTAACACTTCCGGGTGATCCCTCAGGGGAACCCTTGAACCGTGAACCCCGGACCATCGAACCTGAGTATTTACCTTTATCTGTTGTTTATGGCCATCTCCACCAGAATCGCCTTCTGGGCATGGAGCCGGTTCTCCGCTTGATCAATCAGCACCGACTGAGGGCACTCCATCAGTCCCTCAGCGAACTCCTCGCCGTGATGCACCGGCATGGGATGCATCAGGATAGCGTCGGGCTCCGCCTGAGCCAGAAGCTCAAGCGTAACTTGGTAACCGGCGAAATCCCGGCGGCGCTTCTCACTCTCATTCTCCTGCCCCATGCTTGTCCAGACATCGGTGTAGACCACATCAGCCCCTTCAACCGCCACGTGCGGACTTTCGGCGAGCACCACCTGGGCTCCGGTCGCTGTGGCGATTCCCCTCGCAACGCCCACGATCTCGTCCTCGATCTCATAACCCCTGGGGGAGGCGACTTTGAAATGCATTCCAATCAGAGCGCAGGCTAAGAGAAGGCTTGCCGCCACATTATTCCCATCCCCAATATAGGCCAGCGTCAATCCCTTAGGCTTACCTTTCCTCTCGTAGACGGTCAGGAGATCGGAGATGGCCTGGCAGGGGTGCTCGCGATCGGAGAGACCGTTGATCACCGGCACAGTGGCGCAGCGGGCCAGGGACTCGACAGTTCGGTGGGCAAACGTCCGCGCCATGATCAAGTCGGCATAACGGCTGAGCACCAGAGCCACATCTTTCATCGGTTCTCTTTGGCCCAATCCGACTTCCCCCCCGGCGAGGTAGATGGCATGGCCGCCAAGTTGATACATGGCTACGTCGAAGCTAACCCGGGTGCGCAGCGATGGTTTCTCGAAGATCATTGCCAGGGTCTGGCCTGCCAACAAGGGCTCAGTGCCCTTTCGCTTCATGGCCAGGGCATTATCCAGGATACGCTGAAGATCATCTGGCTTCAGGTCGGCTACTGAGAGCAAGTCCTTACTTTTCATATTACCTCTAGTATAAACCATTGAAATCCGATATGGCAAGTGGGTGGCCCTGCTCCGGCCACGATATGATATAATAATTCAGAGATGAATTATCAAGCAGCCCTCGATTACATCTTGAGCTTTACCGATTACGAGCGCTGGCCTGGCTTCGGGTATGCCGCCCGGTTTGACCTGCAGCGCATGGAGGACCTGCTTCGGCGATTGGGGTCACCACATCTGGGGACCAGAACCGTCCACATCGCCGGCTCAAAGGGAAAGGGGAGCACCGCAGCGATGATCGCCTCCGCCCTTACCGTTGCGGGGTTCCGAACCGGACTCTACACCTCTCCACATCTGCACACCATGCGCGAGCGGATAAGAATCGATGGGCAGCTCATCGCGGAGCACGAATTTGCCGGGCTTCTCTTTGAGATGAAGCCTGAGATCGAGGCAACAAATAGAGGCCAGACAGAAGAACTCAGCACCTTCGAGATCCTCACCGCCATGGCCTTCCACCATTTCCAGAAACAAAGGGCGGACTTTCTGGTGGTGGAGGCGGGCCTGGGAGGGCGACTGGATGCCACCAATGTGGTTAGCTCAGAGGTGTGTGTCGTCACTTCGATAAGCCGGGATCACACTGCTGTTCTCGGCGATACCATCCCGCAAATAGCAGCCGAGGAGGCCGGAATCATCAAGCCCGGCGTCACCGTAGTCAGCTCTCCCCAGGTTGCGGAAGCGGCTAAGGTAATCCGCAAACTTTGCCTCAAGAAAGAGGCCGAACTCATCATGGGGGGCGAGGAGATAACCTGGCAGGGAAGAGAATCAAGCCTCGACGGCCAATCACTGGAAGTGAGGGGGAGAAAAGGCGAGTACCACCTTACCATCCCATTGCTTGGCGAGCACCAGATCGAGAATGCGGCCACAGCGGTGGCTGCATTGGAAACTCTTGATATCGCGAAAGACCACATTATCTCCGGGCTGGCCAACGTTTACTGGCCGGGGAGAGTCGAAGTTCTCACAAAAGAACCTCTCCTGATCGCCGACGGCGCCCACAATGACGACTCGGCCAGGAGGCTGAGAGAGGCTCTGGAGCGATACTTCCAGTTTGATCGGGCGATTCTGATCATGGGGATTTCGGCCGACAAGGATTCCCCGGCGATAATAGCCGAGCTGGCGCCGTTCTTCGATAAGGTAATAACCACCGCCGCCCGACACCCCCGCGCCGCCACAGCGGAGGCATTAGCCGGAGAATTTGCGCGACACGGAGTCGAAGCTCAAGCGATAGGAAACGTCGCCCAGGCGGTCTCTCAAGCGCTGGCGCAGGCCGGGAAGCGAGACCTCATCTGCGCCACCGGATCGCTCTTCCTCGTCGCCGAAGTCATCGAAGCAATAAGGGGTACATCCGGCGAGCGCTATCCATATTAGGTGGATAGACTGAAGGCTGAAGACCTTTAGGAAACTTCAGCCTTCAGACTTCAGCCTGATTAGCAAAAGGAGGATTCGATGAAGGACACAAGAACCCGAAACCGGGTTGTCGTTACCGGACTGGGGGCGGTAACGCCCCTGGGGCTCAACGTTAGCGAATACTGGCAGGGATTGGTAGAGGGAAGGTCGGGTATCGGGCCAATCACCCACTTCGACTCTTCTGACCTGTCCTGCAAGGTCGCCGGCGAGGTGAAAGGCTTCGACCCGGTAAATTTTATGGGGCGCAAAGAGGCCCGGCACATGGCTCGTTTCAGTCAGTTTGCCATAGCCGCTGTGACGATGGCCGTAGAGGATGCCGAGCTCGATCTAGCAAAGGAGGACCCTGAACGGCTGGGGGTGTACCTGGGGAATGGTATCGGGGGCTTGCCCGACATCGAGGACGGCTGCCGGGTACTGAGGGCCAGGGGCGGAATGCGGCTTAATCCCTTCTTCATGCCCATAATTCTGACCAATCTGGCTGCCGGTCACGTAAGCATTGCATTTGGACTTAAGGGATACACCTCTACGGTGACAACGGCCTGTGCCGCCGCCACCCAGGCCATCGGCGAGGCGACGGAGATCATACGGCGGGGCAGCGCTGAGGTGATGGTCGCCGGAGGCACCGAGGCGGGGATAACGGCGATCGGCGTCGCCGGTTTTGCCGTAATGAAGGCACTGACCGGCCGTAACGAAGAACCCACCAAAGCCAGCCGTCCCTTCGATGCTAATCGAGACGGATTCGTTCCCGCCGAGGGAGCAGGGGTGCTCATTCTGGAAAGTCTCCAACATGCCCTGAGTCGCGGGGCTCCGATTCTGGCTGAGATAGCAGGATTCGGTATCACCTCCGACGCCTATCATGCGGTCGCTATCGATCCGGATGGAGCCATGCGGGCCATGCGACTGGCGATTGCAGATGCGGGGCTGGCCCCCGGCGACGTCGATTATGTCAATGCTCACGGGACATCGACTCCTCTGAATGACGTCTCCGAGACCCGGGCAATAAAGAAACTCTTTGGGGACCATGCCTATAAGGTAGCCATCAGCTCCACCAAGTCGATGATCGGGCATCTCCTGGGGGCGGCGGGCGGGGTGGAGGCCATTGCCTGTGTGAAGACGCTCAACGAGGGAATTGTCCATCCAACCATCAACTATGAAACCCCTGACCCGGAATGCGACCTCGATTACGTGCCCAACGTGGCTCGCAAGAGAGACGTTAGGGTAGTGCTTTCCAATGGCTTTGGGTTTGGGGGACAGAACGCCTGTCTGGTCTTCCGAAGGTTTGAGGAGTGAAGACCGCCAGGGGGAGAATCCTCCTGATGATCTTGTGCCTTCAAATTCGTCTGAAGAGTCCGGTGCAAGAGGACAGCTTCGGTATCCCCTGAAATGGAGGTAATCATCATGGCACAAGTAGTTTCAGATACGGTAAGACAGTACGTCAAGGAGCTCAAGGAGAGAGGGGCGATCAAGACCAGGCAGGTCGAGTGCGCCTTCCTCCGGGTTGAACGGCATAAGCTTGTGGAATGGGTCTATCTAAAGGACGATAAGGGGGAGTTCGAGTGTGAGGGATGGCGGCTTGCCAAAAGAAAGTTTGATCCACGCAAGCCAGATCTTGAGCTGTTAAAGATCATCTATTCAATGCGGCCTCTGTCTACCCGGGTCAATCCACCCAGCTCTAGTTCCGAGCCAACCCTCGTAGCCAATATGCTAGAGTTGTTAGAGCTTAAAAAGGGGATGAATGTCTTAGAGATCGGGGCCGGGACGGGATACAACGCCGCTCTGATGCAGGAGATCGTCGGCAGCAGCGGGCACATTACAACGATTGACATTCAAGATGACGTTGTGGAGCAGACGAGAAGGCTTCTTCAGGCCTCTGGCTACGCTGAGATCGAGGTGATCGCCACGGATGGTGCCGAAGGCTTCCCTGAGAATGCGCCATATGATCGCGTCATCGCCACCGTTGGTTGCCCTGACGTCTCCCCGCGCTGGGCTGAGCAGCTTGGGAGCAATGGATTCATGCTCATCCCCCTCCAGCACGGGGCCGAAGGCTTCAATCCCTTGGTGCACATCTGGAAAGAAGAGGAGAGACTTCTGGGGAAATTCGTTGGCCTCTCAGGGTTCATGTCGATTCAGGGTAAGCTTGGCATTGAACAGAAACCCAGCTTTGAGGATATTGCGAGGATCTGTAGTCGTAAGCCAAAGGCGGTGCATCCTCTCCCTGACATCTTTAAGGAAATCGCCGAATCTTGGGAAAACAAGGGGAGGAGTGAGTTTATCTCATTCCTCCCCTTTATGGGCATCGTCGGGGATAAGAAGGCCCTTAGCTTTAATCCCCCTAGTTTTTGGGACGGAGAGAAGGGAGCGGCTATAGTTGCACAAGATGGGGTTGCTCTGTATGGTGACGAATCCCTTCTTGATGATTTAAAGAGCCTTGGTGAACTATGGGAACGATTCGGGCGGCCAGGGTTTCTTGCCTGGCACTTGGAATTCTTACCTCGCCATCGTGCTGGGGAAATCCCTGAGGGAGAGAGGACCTGGGTGATCGAGCGCCGGTTCTTCAGGGAGATCGCCAGACTGGCCTGAAATGAGCTTACTGCTGGATGTGAAATATTCGCCTCAATCCCCTGTGGTGACCCAGGGAGAGGACTGGGAACTCAAAGGTAAACTAGAGCGAAGGCGGCTTCTGCCTCCTCGAACGCCCTCTACATACCGCTTGTATCCCTGGGGTGCTAGTCAAACGAGGAGCGAGCTTCCTCAGGGAGCATATTTCCGAGGATCTTCTGCATCGCCATGACGTGGCTGCAGGTCTCCCATTTGGCGAAGAAGTTACAGGCACAATGCCACTCCCCGCCGTTGTAACCGGTCGTGTAGGTGCCGTGCTCCCCTCGGAAATCCACATTGAAATCCCGGATGTTGATTCGATCCCGCTCCCCGGCGTAGCGATGGGCCTTCTCAATCTTGCCGATAAGATCAGAACGCATCAAAAACTCCTTTCCAGGTTTATCCGAACACTGGCTGACTGGCCAATGCTATTATTTTACCACAATGTTCACCAAACGTCCCGCCACGTATATCACCCTGACGATCCGGCGATCCCCCAACTGAGCCTTGATTCGCCCCCGGCTCAGGGCTAATTTCCTAGCCTCATCCTCGGAGATGGAAATCGGGACAGATACTTTATCGCGAACCTTCCCATTTATCTGGATTACCAGGGTAAACTCCTCTTCAGCAACCAGTTCCTCCCGCCAGGCAGGAAATGGCTGATGGTGTATGCTATAGGCGTGGCCGGTCCGCTCCCAGAGCTCCTCCGCCAGGTGAGGGAGGGCCGGCGCCAGCAGGAGAAGCAGGGAATCGATGGCCTCCCTCCAGGCGGGGCTTCCCTCGACTGCGCTCGTTTCCTTGACCCTGGCCAGGTAATTGCTGAACTCCATCAGCGCCGCCAGCATGGTGTTGAAGTGGAATCTCTCCAGGTCTTCATTCACCTTCTTGATGGTCTTATGGGTCGTGCGGCATAGTTCCTCGTCCTGATCTAGCCGTAAGGTGCCCGTGGCTTCAGCCAGTACCAGATTCCAGATTCGATTGAGCCATCGCCAGATGCCGACCAATCCGTTATCGTTCCATTCCCCCCCGTGATCCCAGGGACCGATGAACATCAGATAAGCCCGCACCGCGTCCGCGCCGAATTCAGATGCATATTCATCAGCACTGACGACGTTACCGCGTGACTTACTCATCTTCTGTCTCCCCAGGATAATCTTACCTTGATTGAAAAGTCTGATGAAGGGCTCACCGAAGTCGACTATCCCCATGTCTCGCAGCGCCTTGATAAAGAAGCGGGCATAGAACAGATGCATGGTGGCATGCTCCACACCGCCGGTGTAGAGATCGACGGGGAGCCAGTATTTCAGCTTCTCGGGATCGAAGGGTCCATCAGAATGCTGCGGGCTGGCGTAACGCAGGAAGTACCAACTGGAACACATGAAGGTATCCATGGTATCGGTCTCGCGCTGCGCCTGCTCGCCGCAAGCAGGGCAGGTGGTATTGACGAAGGACTCGCAATACTTGAGCGGGGATTCTCCGGTGGGCCTGAACTCGGCATCCTGAGGAAGGAGTACCGGCAGATCCTTCTCCGGCACCGGCACGATGCCGCACCGGGGACACTGAACCACGGGGATCGGCGCGCCCCAATAACGCTGACGGGAGATCAGCCAGTCGCGCAGCCGGTAGCTTACGGCCTTCTTGCCACAGCCATCTTTCTCCATAAAAGCAACTATGGCGTCCTTCCCTTTTTCGCTGGGCAGACCATCGAAGGGACCGGAATTGACCATTGTGCCCGGCTCTTCATGTGCCTCCTCCAGATCTTCACCTCTCCATCCATCGGGCGCAACGACCACTTTTATTGGAAGGCCAAACTCCTTAGCGAGCTCGAAATCCCGCTGGTCGTGGGCCGGCACGCCCATGACCGCCCCGGTGCCATAGCTCAGGAGCGCGTAGTCGGCGATCCAGATCGGCACCTTCTCTCCGTTCAGCCTGTTGGTGGCGTAAGCCCCGATGAAGAGTCCGGTTCTCTCCCGCTCCGTGGAGAGCCTCTCAATCTCCGACCGGCGACGAGCCCGGTTCACATAATCATCAACCCGGTCCTTATACTCGGGCGAGGTGAGTTTTTCCACCAGTGGATGCTCCGGAGCCAGTACCATGAAGGTGACACCGTAGACGGTGTCGGGACGCGTGGTGAATACCCGGATCTCCTTTTCATCGAGACCGTATTCCTCGATGCTGAAGGAAATGTCTGCTCCCTCACTCCGACCGACCCAGTTGCGCTGCATCGTCTTGACCCGCTCCGGCCAATCGAGACCCTCATGCTGCATAAGCTCATCGGCATACCTGGTGATGCGGAAGAACCACTGCTCTAAGTCCCTCTTGATCACCGCCGCGGCGCAGCGCTCACATCGACCTTCGGCGGTCACCTGTTCATTGGCAAGGACCGTCTGGCATCCGGAGCACCAGTTAGCCGGGGCCTTAGCCCGATAGGCCAGACCAGCCTCGTAGAGCTTGAGAAACAGCCACTGCGTCCACTGATAGTAGTCCGGCAGGCAGGTGACCACCTCCCGGCTCCAATCGTACATAGCTCCCATACTGCGAAACTGGCGACGCATGTTCTCTACGTTTTTCATCGTCCAGGTGTACGGATGGATACCCCGATCGATGGCTGCATTCTCGGCGGGGAGGCCGAAGGCATCGAAGCCCATCGGGTGCAGCACGTTATAGCCCTTCATCCGCATGAATCTGGCATGGACATCTGCCGGGGCCATGGCATACCAGTGCCCGATGTGGAGGTCACCGGAGGTGTAGGGGAACATGGTCAGCTCGTAGAGCTTGGGGCGGTCGCTATCTTCGCTTGTGGCATAGAGCCGGGTCTCTTGCCATCTCGATTGCCATTTCTCTTCGATTTCTGGAGGGTTATATTTCTCGATCATTACTCTTTGATTATAGCGCAGAAACAGAGCATAAGGAAGCCCTGCAAAGTCAGCAGCCGGCAATAAGGTGTCGCCGCAAAGGTGCTGAGCGCCGATGGCCGAATGCTTACTTTTCAAATGCTCAGCGGGAGGCGTTTGGGCTTTTCCTCTCTCTCGAGGATCTCGCCGTCCTCTTTGTAGCGCTTGAGGAGAAAGTGGGTCACCGTTCCCTGAACCGACTCCATCGGAGCCAGTTTCTGGGCCACAAATCCGGCCACCTCCCGAATCGTCTTCCCCCGGACCAGCACCGCCAGGTCATAGTCGCCCGACACCCCCACCTCTTCCTCCAGCTTATCCCAGTTGATTATGGTTTTATATCTCACGACGACCCGTTCCGCCTCTGCCTCTCTGATAGTCTGCTCCACCTCACCCACCGGTCGGTCAAGCATGGTGGCGATCTGCTCCGGACTGGTTCGGCTATCCTTCTCCAGCAACTTCAAGATTTCCCTCATCAGGAACCTCCCAACAAATATGCCCTTGGGGCAAAATCCCAAATCCGAATATCTAAACTCTAAACCACACCCATCTGCGAAGGCTGAAATCTCTTTTCGCGGGGCGAATCTGGCGATTGGAACTTGTTTAGGATTTCGGATTTAGTGCTTAGGATTTCCAGCGGGTTGAAATTCCTATAGCGCCAGACTAACACCAAACCCTTGCCGGCATCTGCGCGCTTCCCTCCGGAGTATCATATACCTTAGAACGGAACGCTGCAAGGAGTTCCACGGATAACGCTGGTTTCCGAGTAATCCCTCAAGGCCGCCAGAGCCTTTATCGCCCTCTCGGGAGAAGGGAACACCGCCTGATAGCCGCTTTCCTTTATCCTGGCCAGTACCTCTTCGTCCAGCCCTCCCTGAAGCCAGACCGCGACCGGCTTGCTTCTTCCTTCAGCAATACCCTTGATACTCTTGAGGCTCGGACTCCCGGCAATGCAAAGCACCCCATCCACGTTTTCGTCGTCCAGCACTGCTTCCAGACTTGCCCGGTAGATTCTCCCGTACCCATGAGCCATTCCCGCAAAGAGCATGTCCACCGGGTTTGAGGGAGGCGCCCAGGGGGGAAAGAATTCGCCGATCCGGCTCACCGTTTCCGCCGAGAGTTCGGCCAGCGCAAAGCCCTGCTCTTCCATAGCATCCATGGCCATGATGGCACCGGCACCGGTGGGGGTGACGATGGCCAGTCTGTTTCCGTTCAGAGGAGGTAGCTGGAGAAAGCCCCGCGCAAAGTCGCCCAGCTCCTCTACATTCTCCGCTCGAATCAGGCCGCATTTCCTAAAAGCCGCCTGGTAAACCAGGTCAACCCCCGCCAGGGAACCGGTATGCGAGGCGACTGCCTGCAGCGCCTTTCCCGATTTTCCTGGCTTGAGAACCAGAACCGGCTTTTTCTGGCTCACCAGTTGGGCAACCTCGATGAATCTCCGCCCATCCCCCACCCCCTCCATGTGCACGGCGATGACCCTCGTTTCCGGGTCGCTCTCCAAGTACCCCAGGACATCGGCAAAGTCCACATCACACATGTTGCCCAGATCCACCGCCTTGCCGAACGAAAAGCCCCAGAACCCTTCCAGGAGTCCTCCCGACTGCGAGACCAGGGCAACCGGCACCTGATCCCGTGGGGAGGGGAGAAGGGTGGTGGAGAACCGGCGGAAGGCGTTGATCACCCCGAATGAGTTAGGACCGACGACTCTCGCCCCGGCTTCTTTTGCCATTAGCTCCAGTGCCGCCTGAAGCCCCCTGCCGCGGTTATCAGCCTCAGCGAATCCCTGGCTTACCACAATTAAGGCTTTGATTCCTCGACCGAGACTCTCCTCCACCGCTTGAAGAACGGCCTCACGAGGCACCATAACCACTGCCAGGTCTATCCCCCGGGGCAGGCATTTGACTTCGTGATAAACCTTTTGCCCCAGAATCTCCTCGGCGTGCGGGTTCACCGGATAAATCTCCCCCGGGAAACCCTGATTGAGGAGGTTCTCCAGGGCATTGAAGGATCCCTTCCCCACCTGCCTCCTGGCCCCAACCAGGGCCACAGACCTGGGTTCTAAAAAAAGCCTTATTTGCTCGGCTCTGTTCATCATCTATCCCCAAGAGATGGACCTGGCTCATAACTCGGAATTTTCAGATCAGCAGCGTTCGGGTCTAACTAGTCCCCCTTCATTACGGATGCCAAGGCTGTCAAAGCCGCATCGATTCCCTCGGAGCGGATGCCGTGATGAGTCACCATCCGAAAGCTGGAGCCCCCGGTACATAGCAGCTTGATTCCTTTCTTATCAAGCCGGCTTAAGAACTCACCGGCGGCCAGTCGGTCACTGTCTAAATCGAAATAAATGATATTGGTCTGCGTCCTTGCGAGATCAATGGATAATCCGGGTATCTCAGCAATCCCGGCAGCGAGGCGACTAGCATTGGCCTGATCCTCGGCCAGCCGATCAACCATCTGCTCCAGAGCTACGATGCCCGCTGCCGCAATTACTCCGGCCTGGCGCATACCACCACCCAGTATCTTGCGATTCCGCCGCGCCTCGGCGATGAAGGTGCGAGAACCACACACCATTGACCCCACCGGTGCGGCAAGTCCCTTGGACAGACAGAAGATCACGGAGTCGACCCCACGCGTCAATTTCTTGACGTCCACACCGAGGGCCAGAGCGGCGTTGAATATCCGGGCGCCATCCAGATGCGTCGAGAGGCCGCGGCGCCCCGCCAGCGCCACCACTGAGCCGGTATACTGGACCGTCAGGGGAGACCCATTGCAACGATTATGGGTGTTCTCCAGACATATCAGCTCCCATTTTTCCGGCGGCCATCTCCTCGAGGCGGTTGACTGTGGGGTCCTCGCCAAAGACGTCATCGCCCAACTGGGCGTGATACATGGCCTCTCGCATCGCCGGCGTTGGTAACGTGACGGTGTCACTGCGTAAATCGATGATCTCCATCATCTACCTCCGATGGAAAGGTTAGGAATTCTGCCAACTTCTCACTTATCTCCCCGGGTGACACCTTACCGGCGGAGATGACCATCTTCATCGCTTCATTGACCGGTATATTGGTGCGGATGATCTCCTCTTCCCTCACTATCTGAAGGAAACCGGATGTCGGGTTAGGGGAGGTCGGTATGAAGATGTTGATCAGTTTATTGCCGGATTCATCCGACGATTCATTGGTGATAAAGCCTATAGTTCTCATCCCCTTCCGGGGGAATTCTACGAGTACCACCTGCATGAGGCCGGTCTTGCCCGGGGCGGAAAAGCTCTCCAGGATTTGCTTGATACTGGCGTAAAGTTGCCGAACCACCGGCAGCCTTGCCAGCAGTGTCTCGCCGTAACGAATCAGTGCTCTTCCACCAACGTTGCCGGCAGCGACCCCAACCAGGTAAATCAATACCATCGTTACAGCAAAGCCTACACCGGGGACCGCCTGGCCGAATATAGCCATGATTACAGGCCGCAGAATGCCGTCGATGGCGTCAAAAATCCAGATCAGTATCAATATGGTGGCACCTATAGGAACAACAACGAGTATGCCCGTCAGGAATTGCGCTCTCAATTTCCTTCCCAGCCAACCCCATGATACCCCTCGTTTAGACTTCATTACCATGAACTCCCTGTGCTTTTCAATTATAGCGTAGAAGACCAGTGATAAAAAGCCCCGGTGGATGTATAATAAGACTACGAATAGTCACGCCGGGGGGGTGGCTTTAGTCCGTGAAGTCGCCTATAATGAAGTATAGGAATTTCAATAATTCCTATACTTCGTAAAGGGGCAAAGCCCCTTGAAAACCCCAGAGCATAACCGTTTTAGGGGGTTTCAGGGGGAGAATCCCCCTGATGATTTTGATAGATAAACGGAGGCATCCATTGAAGATCGCTGTGATATCCGATACCCATGTTGAGTCGCTCGGCAGTATCCCGACTCCGATTCTGATGAAGCTGGAGGAGGTAGACCTCATCGTCCATGCCGGGGATTTTACCGAAGGCGCGGTGCTTGAGGAGCTCCGGACGCTTGGAGAGGTGAAGGCGGTCTACGGCAATATGGACTCAAGCGAGCTCCAGCGAATGCTGCCATCAAAGGAGTTGTTTACAGTTAACGGAAAAAGGATAGGACTCATCCATGGTTCAGGAGGGCCCTGGGGGATAGCGAAAAGAATAAGGCCGGTGTTCGATGACGTGGACATCATTATATACGGCCACTCCCACGAGCCACATAGCAAGGTTATTCAGGGAAGCCTCCTCTTCAATCCCGGGCCTGCCAGAAACTATTACGGGCTGTTGACCATCGAGGACGAGGTAAAGGCTGAGATAGTAAGGATTTGAGGGAGCGGCTCTAAAGGCGCTTATCGCAGCCCAGGGGGTGGGAACAATGGGAATCAGATTTCACCAGAAACCGGAGCTGGAGAAGCCCGACTTAATCGCTGCCTGGCCGGGAATTGGCAACGTCGGGCTGATTGCCGTCGATACCCTGAGAGGAGCGCTCAACGCCCAACTATTTGCCGAAGTAGAGCCCTGGGACTTTTTCTATCCACGTGCGGTTTCGATCAGGGGTGGTGAGCTAAGGGACCTGGAATTCCCGGCATGCCGGTTCTATTTCAAGAGACTTGGCCACAAGGATCTGATATTCTTTGTGGGGGAGCAACAGCCCGGTGGAGGACGAAAGGGCTACGAGATGGCCAGTCTCGTTCTGGATGTGGCATCGCTTCAGGGATGCGAAAGGATCTACACCGCTGCCGCCGCCGTTGCGCCGATTCACCACACCATGAAACCACGGGTCTGGGTCGTGCCGAACACCGAAGAGCTGGTAAGCGAAGTGCGGAGATATCCCAACATCATCCTGATGAGCGATATCGAGGGGAGGGGGGGTGAGGGCAACATCACCGGACTCAACGGACTTCTGCTGGGGGTGGCCAGGAAAAGAGGACTAAAGGGTATTTGCCTTCTGGGTGAAATGCCGGTCTACATCTCCCAATTCCCTACGCCATATCCTGAGGCATCGAAATCCATATTGGAGGTTCTAAGCCATAACCTGGGGATCAGGATTGATCTGAGCACGCTTGAAAGGCTGGGCCAGGAGGTGGGCCGGAGGATTGAGGAACTCTATCAGATGATCCCGCCGGAGATAAGGGAGCATATTGACCGTCTGAAGGACGTTGACTATGTAAGACAGGAGGAGCCCGGAGCGATAACGGAACAAGACAAGGAAAGGATCATGCAGAATATCCAGGAGTACTTCAAAAAAGGAGGTAAGGAAGATTGATCCAGGAGCAGTCGGCTAGAATCCATGGAAAGCGCGGGGCAGGCAACCCCACCCTGATTGTTGCCTGGAGTCATGATGCGGGAGGGATAGCCTCCAGTGTGATCGAGTTCCTGGATAAGAAGCTGGGCCTTGAACCATTTGGCGAGATCGAACCGGTGGGGTTTTTCTCTCTAGACGGGGTCCGGATCGAAGATGATCTAATCCAGTTCCCGGAGAGCAGGTTCTTCTCCCCGTCCTCGGCAAACAATATCATTATCCTCCATAGCGATGCTCCCAGCCGTGAGCATTACAGGTTCTTAAATACCATCCTGGATTTTGCCCGGGACAATTTCAAGGTGAAGGAACTCTACACCGTCGGTGGGATCGTTTCCGCTTCCGCTCACCTCAGCCCGAGACGGGTTTTCGCCGTGGTCAACGGGCGCGAACTCAAGGGAGAACTGGCGCCTTATGGTGTCGAACTGGATGTGGACTACCGAACCCCTGCGGGCAGCATGCCTACTCTGAGCAGCTTCCTCCTATGGGTCGCCAAGAGGAGAGGTATCCCCGGCTGCGGACTCTGGGTTAACGTGCCATTTTACCTGTCTGCACTTGCAGATCCGATAGCGTCTAAATGCATCCTCGAAGTTCTGGACCGGAAATTCGAACTCGGTTTGGATTTCAGAGAACTCGATCTGGAGATAGCAAAGCTAAATGAGGATTTGGAGCAACTTATGAGGCGAGATCCCGACCTCAGCCGGCACATACAAATGCTGGAGAGAGGAATTGCCCTCAGTGAGGACGAGGGGGAGAAGTTGGCCCAGGAGGTGGCGAAGTTCTTCTTGACAAAAGCGCCTGGATAAAGTCAAAATTGTAAGCGTTCAGTAGTCAGCATTCAGCACTCAGTGGATGCCAATCTCAGGGTAATAGGCATTTCAATGTTTTGAGGGCAGAGGGAAATACTTCAGCCTTCGGTCTTCAACCTAAATAGCTGGAAGATCAGCGCCGGCGTCTGACCGCTGACGGCCGCCCAAAGCGATGGAGAAAGAGGTAGTTACGTAGCGTGTAGCCCCCGTTCCCCTACACTCTACGCGCTACACGCTAATTCGGACCCCCGCAACCTTGAACCTAGAACCGTGAACCTTGAACCTTGAACCGTGAACCGTATTATTGTTGTTAGCTTTGCCGCCAGCCTCAATGGCGCCGGTGAGGAAATTCCCACACCCACCACCACTACTGAACCGTCAGGTTATCCCGGCACTCTCATCTGGCGATTCCCGATGGGGGACTGGGTTAGCTCATCCCCCGGAATATACCAGGGCGCGATCTATGCCGGCTCCTGGGATCACCATCTCTATGCCATAGATGCCGAGAGTGGCGCATTGAGATGGAAATACCGGACGGGGGCGGCGGTGCGGTCCTCCCCCGCGGTATTCGGGGATACACTCTATGTGGGCTCGGATGACGGTTTCCTCTACGCACTGGCCGCCGCCACGGGCGAGTTCCACTGGAAACATCAGACTCAGGGCTGGGTTCATTCCTCCCCGGCGGTTTACGAGGGCGTGGTGTATTTCGGGTCGCAGGATGGGTATCTCTATGCCCTGGATGCTGCCACGGGCGAGCTCAGGTGGAGGTATCAGACGGGTGGTTGGGTGGATTCCTCTCCGGCGGTATCTGAAGGCACGGTATACGTGGGCTCATGGGACGGCCATCTCTATGCCGTGGATGCTGCGACGGGCGAGTTGCACTGGAGATACGAGACGCTAAGCGGCATCTACTCCTCGCCCGCAGTATATGGGGATATTGTTTACGTCGGCTCCGGCGATGGCGGCATTTACGCTGTCGCCAGATAGGCTGACGGAGCACCGGCATCTTGCATTTCACACCCTCAACATCTAAGAATAAACAATCTTCGGCGTAAATCAGTCTTTCCTAATGCATAAAATCGCCTTTCAGATCGAGAATGTTTTGTATCGTCAGCAACAATCGATGGCCTATTGAAAACAATTTGCGCACATTCAGCCGGTGTTACTTCATGTTTCTCCCAATTCTTTTTAGTGTCCGAGTCCTTTTGCCTTGCTAGCGATTTACTTTCTCGTACAGTGTTTCAGGGGCAACATCTGCACCATTTGGCCAAGATATCGTTCCACCTTCTATAGTTGCTTTGTTGAAAAACTCCTTCTTTCGTAAAGGCGTGAATATGGGGCCTTTGTCAATGTATTCGGAAAAATCAACATCACCGGATACCCCATTATCGAATGTAATGTTGTAAATATATTTATCCTTATAGACTATCTTTGTTACATCATTCATGTTCCACATAATAAGCCTCCTCAGGTTAAAGGTTCAATTCGTCTAACTTCCTTGCTCTCTCTCGCAAGTCTCCAATCCTCTTCAAGTTCGGATACGTGCAGGTCAATCCATTCACGGATGAGTTTAGTTGCTGTTCTTGATGATAGATTTCCTTTGATGACATTTCCTTGAAAATCGAGCACCGCTTTGTTTCCAGAATATTCCGCATGAACATGTGGTGGATTATGTTCATCATAGAACATCCCAATGATGATGCCGAAGAATCTCGATATTTCTGGCATATTCAAGGTCTTCCTTGTATTGCTAACGGGCGCGAGATGAGCGGAACCCTACCATTGTTACATAGTGTACATCAAGTCCCAGTCCCTGTCAAGTTCTCAGAAACGAACCTTAATCCGTGTATGAAAAGCCAAAATCGAAGCTAGCCGGATTCGCTTAGATCATCACCCTCAAGGTGATCCTCTTGAATCTGGATTGCCGGATTAAGGGTAAGGTATATCACCTTGACTTATATTGGAGCATGCTCTATACTATGACATAAATAGGGGGAGGCCCGTATGCGCAGCTCTTGTATACCTCAAGCGAAAAGAGGTTCGCCGTGCTGAGCCGCGTGTCTGGCATATCATTCCGCTCTGCTGCGGGCTTCTACTTTCTCTCCTGGGCATCGTCTTCTTCATGCCGGTGGTGGTTGCCTTCTCACTGCTACCGGTTCTGGCGGGATTCTCGCTGCTCTTTCTCGGAAAAGGGGCAAAACCGCTTCTATTTCCCATCATCCTCCTTGCTACTGTCATACCTGTTCCCGCATTCGGGTTGCTGACAATTCCGCTCCAGGGTATCTCAGCCGTATCTGTGTTTGTGAGCACGGAAATGGGGTGGAAAACGGGGGAGGAGGTATTTGTCTGGGCAAAGTCCGGCTTCCAGAGCAACGAGAAGATGATGGACTTCTCCCGCTCATCATCCAGGCCCGGCAATCATCCGCCTTTCACCCGCCTTCAGTGTGCTACGACGGCCTTGGCTATCTGGTGAAGGAAGCTCAAAGGGAATCAGTTTACCGGGGATACGATGAACCTCATCCGGTTCTCCACCATAGCCCCGGTGGAAGGCTCCCCCGAGGGGGCGTTGCAGCGAATGAGAGAGTTTGCCAGCCTGGCCATGCCGCACCTCTTCGAGGTCCGGGACTATGAAAGCGAAATACTCCTCACCCGTCTGGCAGGCGAGGGCACAGGAGGCTGGCTGATGATCGCCGCCGCCTTCGCTTTCCCTGCCGCTCTCATAACCACTCCCTTCTGGAGGCGAAAAGCGCCGAAAAGGGCCGGCTGACTCTGCCCCTTGCCGTCCTCTGCCTTCGCCGCTTGACAATCTCCGAATTCAGTGCTATACTGGCCACAAGGAAGGTGTGTTTCCTTTTGAGAAAAGCGCCCGGATCAGGTTCAAAGTTCCGGGGGTCACGGTCGTGAGTTTTAAAAGCGTTCAGCCGTCAGATAGGTCGCGAAGGCGACAGGCAGCCGCACGCAGACAGGCGTCGCACACAGACAGGGTTCAAGGTTAGACCGATCAAGATTGAACGGTTAGGCGAACAACCGCGAACCCTGAGCCGTGAACCCTGAACCGTGAACCCCTGGGCCTGCGGCCGGGGGCAGGCCTGGCAATCTGAGTAATTACTTATTGGGAGGGCTAGAGATGTTTCAAAGACCTGTCCTGAGCGGAGTCGAAGGATCACAAGTTGAGAGTGCAGACGCTTCGCTATGCGAAGTGGCGAGTCCTTTTGAACGGGTGCAGGAGCAGATTGGTGCTATTTGCGAGCGGATGAATATCGATGAAGGAATTCAAGCTCGGCTCAGGAAATGCGAGCGGGAGCTGGTGGTCAATTTCCCGGTGAGAATGGACGACGGGAAAGTGAAAATCTTCACTGGTTTCCGGATTCAGCATAATGATACCCGGGGGCCGGCAAAGGGCGGGATTCGTTACCATCCCGATGTTACCCTGGATGAGACCCGGGCCTTAGCAGTTTGGATGACTTTGAAGGCCGCGGTGGTCAGCATCCCCTACGGTGGTGCTAAGGGAGGCGTCATCTGCAATCCGAAGATTATGTCGCAGGGCGAACTGGAGAGGTTGACCCGGCGCTACGCCAGCGAAATCTCAATCCTGATCGGCCCTGAAAAGGATATCCCCGCTCCCGATGTGGGCACAAACCCTCAAATCATGGCCTGGATCATGGATACCTATAGCATGAACAAGGGTTATTCGGTTCTGGGAGTGATCACCGGCAAGCCTCTGGAAATAGGCGGCAGTAAGGGCAGGTTCGAGGCCACCGGTCGTGGCTGTATGCTCAGCGCCAGACTGGCAGCCAATCATCTGGGGATGGACCTCAAAGGGGCAACGCTTGCTGTTCAAGGATTTGGGAACGTGGGGGGGGGTGGCAGCCAAACTGCTGGCCAAAGAAGGTTGCCGGGTCATAGCAGTAAGCGATTCCCGGGGTGGCATTTACAACCCCAAGGGCCTGGATCCAGAAAGTGTGCTCCGTCACAAGACGGAAACCGGTTCAGTCCTGGGCTTTGAGGATAGCGAAACCGTAACCAACGCTGAACTCCTGGAACTACAATGCGACATATTGGTGCCCGCAGCTCTCGAAGACCAGATATGCAAAGCCAATGCCTCACGCATAAAAGCGAGGTTAATCATAGAAGGCGCTAATGGGCCAACCACCGCTGAGGCAGATGAGATTCTATGCGACAAGGGAGTAACTGTTATTCCCGACGTCCTGGCTAACACGGGGGGAGTGATAGTATCATACTTCGAGTGGGTGCAGGGGATACAATCCTTTTTCTGGGATGAAGCCGAGGTAAACGATAAGCTGCAACACGTAGTGGCTAACGCCTTTGCGGAAGTACTGAGTATCAGTCAACATGAGAAAGTGGATATGAGAACTGCGGCCTATATGCTTGCAATAGGGAGAATAGCAAGGGCTATCACCCTCAGAGGAATCTACCCATAGTAACAAAGCCAACGAGAAGGGAAGGAATGACCAGAGCGGAAGAAAGGCTCAAGACCTTAACAGAGCATACCTATGGCACCTGGAGAGCACAGAAGGGATGGAGGAAGCCGTTATTCATTAAGGATGCTGAGGGTGTCTACATGTACGACGAGAATGATAAGCGGTATCTCGATTTCTCGTCTCAAATGATGTGTTCTAACCTTGGACACAAAAACAAGGTAATAATTGAGGCCATTGTCAAGCAAGCTGAAAAGATGTCTTACATCGCTCCCGGATTCGCCCATGAGGCAGCGGAGGCGGCAGTTGAAGCTTTGCTTACTGTCGTGCCGGCCGGTGTGGATAGGTTCTTCTTCTCCACATCGGGAACGGAGGCGAATGAGGCAGCACTGAAGATGCTGAGGCAATATTCGGCGCCCAAGTATAAGGTAATCTCAAGGTATCATTCATATCATGGCGCAACTGCCGCAGGCATCTCGTTTACGGGTGACCCGAGACGATGGTACGCCGAACGGGCGAGATGTACGGTAGAGGGTGTGGTCTTCGCTCCGGATGCTTACTGTTACCGGTGTCCCTTTGGGCTGGGTTATCCCGATTGTAAGATACAATGTGTGGAATATGTAGACTACATGATTAAGGAAGAAGGGAATGTGGCTGCGGTGATTGTTGAGCCGGTGGTCGGCACGAACGGCAGGCTGGTTCCGCCACCGGAATATCTCCCTCGATTAAGAGAGATCTGCGATGAAAACGGTGCATTGCTTATTGCCGATGAAGTGATGACCGGTCTCTACCGCACCGGTCCGGCATGGGCGGTACAAAACTGGGATGTCATCCCGGACATATTGACCATCGCCAAGGGATGTACCTCTGCACATACCCCTGTTGGAATTACCGCGACAACGAGCAAGATTGCGGATTATTTTGAAGAGGAAATCATGTGTCATGGACACACATATTCCTTTCACCCACTCGCCCTGTCAGCCATCCCTCCGGCACTGGCAGAATACAAGAAGCTTATGGCAACGGGACTTCCGCAGAGGGTCAGCAAGCACCTGGAGAGGCGGTTATATGAGTTGGAGGAGCGTCATGAGTGTATTGGAGATGCCAGGGGAATTGGACACTTCTGGGCGCTGGAGATAGTAAAGAATAGAAAGACAAAGGAACGATTTAACACCAAGGCGGATAAGTTTCGTAAGGTTCTGATGACGGATGCAATAGCCGCGGAGGCGCTGAAGCTCGGGCTATACTTCGCTGCCTGGTATGACAATCTGGTCATCGCACCGCCGTTGATTATCACGGAGGAACAGGTAGACGAAGGTATAGAGATCCTGGACAGGGCATTGCAGGTTGCGGATCGAGAGGTGGAGCACACCGATACCCCGGGATCGAGGAGCACGCGAGAGATGACCGATCACCTTGCTGTCATTCTGAGCCCTTCGCTTCTGTCATTCTGAGGAAGCAAAGCGACCGAAGAATCTCGCTCAGCCCTGGTTTACCACTACCGACCCTGATTTACGTTCAAAACAGGCATTTCCAATAACTTTATGGGGACTACTTCTTTCAAATGTTCGCGCGTTTGAGTTTGAGAGGTTTGAGAGGTAATCCCAATGCCCTGTATATTGGAAAATGAAACGGCTCAGGATCGGTTGTCTGTCGGATGTGAATGCGCTGCCCTTTGTCATTGGTAATGGAGGTCGTCACCCTTGTCTGGTTCGATAGCCGTGTTCTTATGGTGTCCCACTGATACGAGATTCCTTTCTTCTTGAGATTCCTTTGTATGCTTGCCAACAGGTGATAGGCTAACACCGTGATGAACAGGTGGGCCTCCTGGCGACGGTTTATCCGATGATAGACCGGCCTGAGACCCAACTCACTCTTCAAACAGCGAAAGGAATCTTCCAACTGGTTGAGCATCACATAAAGGGACCACAGTCGGAACTCTCGCAGTACAGGATCACCCCGCCATCATGCTCGATTCTTTTTGCCTTGATAGTGCAGTCCCTTTCCTTTTTGAGCAGCACCAGCCCGTCTGTGGGGGTCTCACTGAGCTTGCTCCGGCTCATCGTGATGTAGTGGAATCCCATCGAGCGAATCAGCCGGAGATTAGCTTGCGTACCCACTCCGGCATCGATCACCACCGTAGGGCGTTCCTTAAACAGGGGGAGTTTCTGCTTCAATTCATCATCGTACGCTTCAAGAAATGCTTTCAAGGTGCCGGGCTCACTCACATTCCCCGGCAGTACCTTGCTCTTCTTGGGGAATCCGTCTTCATCGACAACCAGGGCCAGGGTGAGCAATGGACAATCATACCTTTTCTCTTTGGAGCGAGCCCGATGCGCCAGAGAACTCTCATGAGCGCTTCCCTCAAGATAGGTATTGGTCAGATCATACAGAATAATCGTCTCTCCGAGATTGTAGCTACTCCGTTCACTTTCAGAGAGATGTCTCTCAATCTCATCGCGGTGTTTGAGCAATTGGTCTGATGTGCGATACAGGGCATTGTTGGACAAATGCTCAAAATCAGTCCCCATCAACTCATCCAAAGCACTGATTTCCCTGGCCCAAATAGCGGTCTCCCTTTCACTGCCGGGATGAAGGAGCCGGCCAATGATCAAGAGGGCTGCTCGATCTCTCTGATCTCGATTGAAGCCAAGATCAGAGAGTATTCGGGGGAACCCCAGCCGCTGGAAAGCATCATAACCAACCGATTCCCCTCCAATGGTGCGGGATCCACTCGGTGAAAGAGACTTCAAGTCAACGGTTTCCCAATCGGGTTCCTTCTCCTGTTCGATGGGAAGGCTGTGCATCTCCCTTTGCCGGATGAGTTGGGCATAATGGTGAGCCAGGCTTTCGATATCATCCGGAGGGGTAAAGAAGGTTTGTTGCCCGCAAAGGATCTCCTCGATGCGATTGGCCAGGGTTTTCCAGTCGTCTTTGGCCAGATCGAGCTTGCCCAGATCGATGATCTTGCGGTGGC
>JALPYG010000069.1 GCA_023271215.1 Dehalococcoidia bacterium | reverse complement strand
GTAGTGGCCGACCTCTGTGTCGGCCCAACCCGGAGGACAGGGACATCCTCCCCTACGTGTTCTCTCGCGATTTAGGATTCGGCAAGCGCCATCTTCAAAAAGTTAGAATACATCTTGAGCCCGAACTCCCCGCTCTTTTCGGGGTGAAATTGAGTTGCCACCAGGTTTCCTGTAGCAATTACACTGCATATAGGAATGCCATAGTCAGTCTCACCGGCTACCAGCGATTCGTCATCCGGCTCTACATAGTAGCTATGAACAAAGTAGAAGTTGGCTCCATCTGGTATGCCGCCAAACACTGGATGAGAAACCCGCTGCTTGACCTGGTTCCACCCCATGTGAGGAATCTTCAGCCCTGAGGGCAGCTTTCTTACCGGTCCTGGAATGGCACCGAGGCACTCGTGCCATCCTCCCTCTTCGGTGCCGGTAAACAGGACCTGCAGACCGATACACACCCCGAAGAAGGGGCGACCGTCGGCGATGAACTCTCGAATAGGACCAGCCAACCCCAGTCTCCGAAGACTTTCCATCGTATCAGCGGCAGCGCCAACACCGGGCAGGATAACTGCCTGGGCACTGAGCACCTCATCGGGGCTAGTGGTTATCCTGGGCTGGCAGCCCAGTCTGGTGACAGCATTGAGCACGCTGCGCAGATTGCCGGCGCCATAATCAATTATTGCGATCATTTTCGGGCTAGAACGTCCTCTTCGGTCTCTGCATATAGCAGCGCTTCGTTCGGACAATTGACGACGCACACCGGCATATCCTCCCCTGTGCAGAGGTCGCATTTGACGATCCTTCCCCGGTATGTGTCCTGCCTTATCGCACCAAATGGGCAGACTGCGATGCAGATCCAGCAACCGATACACTTCTCCTCATCCGCAGTGACGATCCCGGTCTCGGGATCCCTCCGCTAGGCTCCGGTAAGGCATGCATGGATACAGGGGGCTTCAGCGCAATGGCGGCATTGTACGGCCAAGGAAAGGGTCTCCCTTACCTCAACCACCAAACGCGGCAACGGTCGGGGGGATTCCTTCTTGAATGCCTTGATTACGTCCCTGGAGTGTGAGTGCCCGACCTGGCAGTACACCTCACAGAGGCGGCAGCCGATGCAAACCTGTTCCTTGATGTAAATCCTCTTCATCTGGATCATCAGGGGGATTCTCCCCCTGAAACCCCCTAAAAAGCGGTCATGCGTGGGATTTTTAAAGGAGCTTCGCCCCTTTACAGGGCATACCCCGTCCCTCCAGGCCTGGTGCCTTACGGCTAGCGGTAACCGTTTACCGCATACTTATGATAACACACCCTTCTTGCGATGTCAATGCCTTTTCGCCGGAGGTCGCCAGCCCCACGACATACCATTTCATGGGGCGTGCAGTTAGAGGGTGGGACGTCCTGCAACATGTTGCGCAAAAGAGCGGCAACGATTCGCCGCGGAGAGCGATGAGGGGGGATCGAAACCTAAAGTATCGGCAGGTACCTCTTCAGTTCATAGTCGGTCACCTGCGTTCGGTATTGATCCCACTCGATCTTCTTGTTCCTGATAAAGTTTTCGAAGACGTGGTCGCCGAGTGCCTCTCGCACCACCTCGCTTTTCTCGGTGAGCAGTATCGCCTCCAACAAGCTGGCCGGCAGGGTGCCGATACCCCTCTTAGCTCTTTCCTCCTCGGTCATCTCGTAGACGTTCTCCGATACCGGATCGGGCGCCGCGTATCCTTTTTCTATCCCCCTCAGCCCGGCGGCAAGCATGACACTGAAGGCCAGATAAGGGTTACACACCGGGTCAGGGGATCTGAATTCTATTCGGGCAGCCGTCTCCCTCCCCGGCTGATACTCCGGAATCCGGATCAGATCGGCCCGGTTCCTTCGCGCCCAGGATAGATACACCGGCGCCTCATAACCGGGAACCAGCCTCTTGTAGGAATTGACCCACTGATTGGTGACCGAGGTGATCTCCGGGGCATGCTTAAGCAGGCCAGCTATATAGCGCCTGGCCGTCTCAGAGAGGTGATACTCATCGTTTTTGTCGAAGAAGGCATTCCGGTCACCGGTGAACAGCGACTGATGCACGTGCATGCCATTGCCATTGATTCCGAAAACAGGCTTCGGCATGAAGGTGGCGTATACGCCGTGTTGCAGGGCTATTTGCTTGACCACCAGGCGATAGGTCATCACGTTGTCCGCCATGGTGAGTGCATCGGTATATCTCATATCTATCTCGTGCTGACTGGGGGCAACCTCGTGGTGGGAATACTCTATGCCAATGCCCATCTTCTCGAGGGTGAGAACCGTGTCTCTTCTCAAATCGTTGGCTGCGTCAAGCGGGGTCATGTCGAAATATCCCCCTTGATCGAGTCCCTCCGTTCCGCAGGAATCCCTGAAATAGAAGAATTCCAGTTCCGGGCCAACATTGAAGGTAAATCCCAGATCGGCAGCCCGTTTGAGATTCTGCTTCAGAACGTACCGGGGGTCGCCTTCAAAAGGTTCGCCTCCGGGCATCAAGATGTCGCAGAACATCCGTGCCACGGTACTGTGGTCTCTTGGCCTCCAGGGGAGCATCCGGAAGGTGGCGGGATCGGGCATGGCGATCATATCGCTCTCATCGATTCGGGCAAATCCCTCAATGGAGGAGCCATCGAAGCCCATACCCTGGTTCAGCGCAGTCTCCAGTTCCTCAACCATGATGGAGAAGCTCTTAAGAAACCCCAGAATGTCAGTAAACCACATCCGGATGAACTTTACATCGTGCTCCCGGGCCATCTTGAGTACATTATCCTTTGCCTCTTCCCTATGCGCTGTCATATCCCTTTCCTCCCTTTATCAATATCTTACCACATCGCCGGTACTCATAGCAGGCACATCTTCCCTTTTACTTCTCTAAGGGTCTCCTTCGCTATCACGCCGGCCCGACCAGCGCCATCGGCGAGAACCTCCTCCACATAATCAATGGTAATCGCCGCCCGCCTCTCTCGAAAGGGTTCCAGAGCCCTGTTTATTCCTTTCGCCAGGAGTTTCTTGCAGTCCACGCATCCGATGGCTGCGGAGCGGCACTGCTCGGCGATCAAATCCCGCTGGTCTGGATTGTAGAAGCTGTGCAGTGTATAGATATTGCAGACATCGGGATGGCCGGGGTCGCTGCGGTAGCGCCGCGCCGGGTCGGTGAAGGCGCTCATTATCCGTCTCTCCGTCTCCTCGGGCGTTGCCGCCAGCTCGATATGATTATTCAGGCTCTTGCTCATCTTGCTCATCCCGTCCAATCCCAGCACTAGCGGATAGGTGGTGAGCTTAGTCTGGGGCTCCGGAAAGACGGGGCCAAAGAGATTGTTGAATCGCCGCACGATCTCCCTGGCCAATTCCAGATGGCTCAACTGATCCTCTCCGACGGGGACGGTGTCCGCCTTGTAGAGAACGATGTCAGCCGTCTGCAGCACCGGATAGCCGACGAGTCCGTAATTCACGTTATCAGGCTGCATTCTGGCCTTTTCCTTAAACGTGGGGACTCGAAGCAACCATCCCAGGGGAGTGACCATGCTCAGCAGGGTATGCAGTTCCATGACCTGGGGAACGTGGGACTGAACGAAGAGGATGCTCCTTTGGGGGTCGAGCCCGGCAGCCAGCCAATCGAGCGCCATTTCACGAATGTTGCCTTGCATCTGTGTGACATCCTCCATGGAAATGAGCGCATGAATGTCGACAATGCAGTAGATGCATTCGTGCTCCTCCTGGAGCTTCACATAGTTCTGGATCGCTCCCAGATAATTCCCGATGTGCTGCCTTCCTGTTGGCCTGGCGCCGGAAAATACTCGACCTTTCATAACGTCTCCTCTTTTCGTCCTAGATTCCCGGGCGGATTACGTCCACAATGCCTGCCTCGGCGTCTATCAGCAGCAACCGATGACGCAGCGGTTCGCCGATACCTGCCAGAATCTTTATCACCTCCTGTGCCTGCCAGGAGGCAACCATCATCGGGGTGGTAGTGGGGCAACCCAGTTCGACCTCAATCCCCCGCTCAGGCACCTCTCCTCGCCCGTAGAGCGCGTAGAGGCCCTCATCCCCAGGGAAAATGGTCGTCACCTGCCCTACCATGCCGCCAATGGCCCCATGCACCAGGGGAATGCCTTGCCTCCGGGCTTCCTCCTGCAGCACGATGCGGGTGGGCAAGCGATCCAGGGCATCCACCACCACGTCGGAGCCCTCCAGAAGCCGCGGCAGGTTCTCCGGGGTGGCTTCGACTGCGTGGCCTACCACCTCCACGGCTGAGTTAATGCCGGCCACGCGGGCCCCGGCCGCCTGCACCTTAGAAGAGCCCAGGTTCGACTCGGTGGCAAACGTCTGGCGATTTAGATTATGGTCAACGAACGCATCGCCATCTATGAGGACCAACCGCCCTACCCCGACGCGGGCCAGCGCCTCCACAACGTAACCCCCCAGTCCACCCAGGCCTACCACGGCCACGGTGGATCGCAGGAGCCGGGCCTGTCCATCCCAACCCACCGTCCCCAGGTTGCGCAGGTAGCGACGGGGCAACACACAAGCCTCCAGAGCGGCCAGCTCCACCTCCTTGAGGGAGAGTCCCAACTCGCTCGACAAGACTTTGACCTGCTCCAGAGAGATGACCTCGATATCTCCCTCTACCTCGGCCAGCATCCTTATCCGCTCTTGCAGCCTATCTTTGCTCATCTGAAATTCGCCGCCGGCAAATAGCCCGTTCCCAATGATGGTTTCATCCTGCCTGTAGCCTCGTGCCACTAACCATTCAGCGGTCTCTGTGCTCTCCGTGGTGAACGGTTACCTCCGTTCTTGAGTGCTATCCGCCACCAACGGGCGGAAAGATGCCCACCCGATCGCCATCAGCCAGGACATGGTCGAGATCACGGTAAATGCCGTTGACGAAGACCGTCTTGACCACCTTGGCGGGGATGCCCAACACCTCCTCCAGGACACGTTTCACCGTTGTCCCTTCATCCAAATTCAGGAATAAGGGCTCCCCCACCTTCAATTCAGGGCGATATCCTCTTAACGTGGCATAGAGTCTGATCTCAATCTCGATCACGGTCCTCACCAGCACCAGCCTTGCGAAAGTACCACTTATAAAGCAGTTGCATATCATCCGGGAAGACACCCAGACGGTCATTGGCTCTCACCTGCCGCGTCTTTGCCGAATACTCACCGTTGAGAAAGATGTTGCTGCCAAGCTCTTCGCTTGGGATGCCGATGCGCTCGACGATGTCTTCGATAGTGTCTTCCTCCTCAACAGGGACGTAGATAACGGAATCTCGGGCAGGATTCTGGTTATCCGTGAAGCGGCGCAGCTTTCCGTAGAGGTGGACCTCAATCACGGCTGATCTCCTTGAGAGGGGAGCTCCTGCCTCTAAGTATACCGAAGCTCCTATCAAAAGGCAAACCCCCCTTCGCAGGAGCAAAGGGGGGTTGCTCTTCCGGGCTATGGTTTAGCCTAGAGGGCATGAACCTTGTCCAATTCCTCGTCCGGCACGTCGAAGACGACGTTGTGGGGCGAGAGTTCCTCGTACTTCATGAACTCGGGCAGGCGGTCGTGGACCCTAGTGAAGCCGGCTGCCTGGTTAAAGGCGCGCTCCATCTTGATGATCTCCCCGCCGATCCGGCCCACATCATCCGCAGTCCACTCAGTGCCCAGCACCCCGTTGCACTCCTCCACCATTCCCTCCAGGCCGGATGGTATATCCAGGATGGCGAAGGCGATGAACAGGCAGTGGCCGCTGGTGTCAACGAAGGCAGTGGCATACTGGAAGTTGCGCGCCATATCCGCCTTTTCAACGATGAACTGATCTACCTTGCCGCTCACCCCCAGCATCTCCGGCGCGATGGTGTACCCGGAGGTGTGGTCGGCTCCCATGGTGGAGATGGCATAGGTGATGCCGATCCCCTTGATGGCTCGTGGGTCGTAGGCCGGCATGGCCTGGCCCTTGACCGTGGGACATCGCAGCACGCCGAAGACCCCCGCGGTAGCCGCCGCACCGTTGCCGAGTATATACCCCAGTGGGGTGCCCTCACCGATCTCATGCATCAGTTCGATGGCTTTCTTCCCATCGCCGAAGTCGGCCAGCCCCGCCTCCATAGCGATGCCGATGGCCACCCCCGCCTCAATGGTGTCCAGGCCGTAGTCGTTGCAGAGATGAATCAGCTCGCCGGTGATGTCCAGGTCGTCAATCCCACAGTTGGCCCCAAAGGACCAGACCGACTCATACTCCTGGACGGAGACCAGCTCGCTGCCATCAGGGTTGGGATAGACGTTGGAACACCTGATGATACATCCCGGGCTGCATCCGTGGCCGGTCGTGCCCACCCCACCCCGCTTCTCACACGTCTCGTGGATCGTCTCCCCACTGATCCTGGCCGCTCCCTCGAAGCGTCCTTCACGGAAATTCCTGGTGGGGAAGCTGCCGGCCTCGTTGATGATGTTGACCAGCACCGCCGTACCGTAGCTATTCAGTGCGCCGCCGGGCTTGGTGAGATCGTGTGTCCGCAGTGCCTCCACCAGCTTCTTGCGGCCGGTGTCGAAGACCTCTTTGTTGACGATGGGCACGCCGGGGCCGTCTTTGTCGTCTAGGATAACTGCCTTGAGGCCCTTCGAGCCCATCACCGCCCCCATCCCCCCTCGCCCGGCGTAGCGGGCAGGCCGGTTCTGAGGGTCGTTAACACAGATACCCGCATTGCTCATCAGTCTTTCTCCGGCCGTGCCGATGCCGATGATGGCTACCTTTTCACCGAATTTGTCGAAGAGAAGGGGATAGGTTTCATACAGTCCTTTGCCCAGCCATCCGTCAGCCGCCGGCAGCAGTTGAGCCCCGTCTTTGTCCACCTTAAGGACCCAGTACTGGCCCTTTTCCTTGGGCTGCCCCTCGACAACGATGGCCTTGATGCCCAAACGGGCGAGCTTCTGACCGGCCATACCGCCGGAGTTGGTCTCCTTGATGGTGCCGGTTAGAGGGGACTTGCCGCCAATGGAGATGCGCCCTGATGTAGGGGCAGCGGTGCCGGTGACAATCCCCGAGGCGTAGACGATCTTGTTGTTGGGACCCAGGGAGTGGCAGGTGGGGGGCACTTCATCGCAGACCATGCAGGAGGTGAGCCAGCGTCCGCCCATGGTCTTGTACTTCTCGGGCACGCTCTCAAACTGAGTTGTCAGGTCGGTCATGTTGACGCGCAGAATCTTGCTCATCTTTAGACGCCTCCTTACTTTAATTGATCCAACCGTTGGGGCAATCGAAGCGTTTTCCTTCCAGGCATCACCTCCTCTGCAAGACACCGGCGAGAGGATCGCTCCCCATACGTCGTCGTCGATCAGCCGGTGGCCAAGCCTGCCCCCTGGCTGGCCCAGGGGTCAGGGATAAGTCGGGAGCCTCAACAAGAGATTCTTCCGGGTGCCAGAGAATCTTGCTTATGAATGAGATTATGACTGATTCAGCGCATCTTGTCAAACTAATGTCAGTCACCTCAGAGATAATGCGAATACTATAGTGCATCGATCTCACGAGGCGCAAGGACAGCACAAGCTGAGCGAGCGCCGAAAACACCAGCAATACAGGACGCCAGTGCCGGGGGCGGGACTCGAACCCGCACGAACTTTAAGGTTCAACGGATTTTAAGTCCGTCGCGTCTGCCATTCCGCCACCCCGGCATCAGATACGATTTTACCATATTTTC
>JALPYG010000068.1 GCA_023271215.1 Dehalococcoidia bacterium | reverse complement strand
GTAGAGGGACAGGTATTCGTCGACAACCCTCATATAACGATCGTCTATAACGAGCCGGTGACAATTACCGCGGCCACTATTGGCGATCTGGACGTGATAGACGATTTGTTGACGATTGACGATCGGATCTTTGGGCTGCCTACGAAAGACTTGGCAGAGGGTGATCACACCTTCTCCATAACTGCTGCTGATGCCGCAGGCAACGAGGTAACCGGCACCCTCACCTTTACTGTTTGCCTCACCGCTGAGATACCTCTTCATGAGGGATGGAATTTGATATCCCTGCCGCTGATGATAGACCCCACACCTCCGGCAGACCTGCTTGCCGGCATACTGGACCATGTGAAGTCTGTCTGGCACTTCGACGCCGCTGACGGCGCCTGGAAAGCGTTCAGCCCGAGAGTCGGTGGCGATCTGGCCTACATGGATGACGGCATGGCATTCTGGATCGAGATGAGCGCCCCGGCAACCCTCACCGTAACCGGTCCCGAGATTATCCGCGAGGCCGGGCCGGTGCCACCGCCAACGATCCCGGTCGTCGAGGGTTGGAACATGGTGGGCTTCACCAGCCGTACCCCGATGCCAAGCGCCGAGTACTTCGCCGGACTCGATCTCCGTGTGGTCTGGGGATTTGAGCTTGGACGGTGGGTCGAAGACCCGGAAAACCTCCAGCCAGGTAGGGGCTACTGGATCAAGGTGGTCACAGACGGTGCCATAATCCTTGAGGAGGATCACCTCATCTGGTAGAAGGTTTGGCCCATCCGGTTATGTGGAAAAGAGGGGGGAAGAGAGTCCGACTCCCTTCCCCCTTCCAGATAGACGTTCCGGCATAGGAATTTCAATGTTGTGAGGGCAGAGTGAAATACTTCAGCCTTCGGCCTTCAACCTAAATAGCTGGAAGGGGGAGAGTAATATGCGACGCAAGAAGCTTTCTGTAATAATAATCCTGGTAGCAGTATTTGCACTGATTTTCCCGGGAATGGCGGGCGCTCTCCCGCCGCCGGCGCCCCATCGGTTTCATGGTGCGGTCACGGTAAATGGCACCGCTGCTTTTGATGGCACGGTTATCGTTGCCAGAGTAAACGGTGAAGAGCGTGCCCAGACTAAAACGGTAGCTGGCAAATACGGGTATGCCCCCCTATTCTTGGAGGTGCACGGGGACGCTGATGAGACGATCCACTTCTACGTTGATGGTATTCGAGCAATTCAGGAGGCCACTCTTACGCCCGGAGATATTACCCGCCTCGACCTGACGGCAGTTGCTCAAAGGCATACCCTTACCGTTGTTATTGACCCGACGGAGGGCGGCGCAGTGCCCCTTGATCCACCACAACCAGCAGAAGGATATATTAAGAGAACACCGGTTACCCTGACCGCTACCCCTGCCACAGGGTACACTTTTGAGCGCTGGAGCGGGCATGCTGTCGGAACTGAGCCTACCATAACGATCACCATGGTCGACGAAAAAAGGGTCACCGCTCACTTCGCTGCCATAAGATACACGCTCACGGAAGCCGTTGATCCCCCTGAGAGCGGCACGGTGACTCTCTCTCCAGAACAACCCCCTGATGGCTATACCCACGGCACGGTGGTCATCCTTACTGCAGTCCCCAAATCAGGCTATGCCTTTCATGAGTGGAGCGGTGATGTTACTGGAACGGCCAATCCCATTACCTTAACCATGGACGCTGCCAAGAGCGTTACGGCTCACTTCGCCGCAGTGGCACCGCCACCCGCCCCGCTGCCGCCGCCCCCAGTTCGATATACCCTGGCGGTCACTATTGAGCCTGATGGCAGCGGCATAGTCCAATTGACCCCCCCTCAACCAGCCGCAGGATATGTGACAGGAACGGTGGTGACCCTTGCTGCAACAGCAGCCGCAGGCTACACCTTCGATCGCTGGAGCGGCGATGCCGCCGGCACTGACCGCAGTATCACCTTAACTATGGATGCGGCAAAGGGCGTCACCGCTCATTTCCGAGCAACGCTGCTTGATCCTGTGAGGTTGGCGTTGGATGCTGTGTGGGGACAACTCGGTGCTAGCGTGTGGTTGTTCCAGGACGGCAAATGGTATGAGCGTCCTGCAGATGACGATAAATTTGCACTCATCCCGAAGGAGTACCGGCTCACCGAGCTGGTGAGCGGCGGGGCTTACTGGATTTACCTCACCGAACCCATCACCGATGTCGTCCTGGGTGGCGTGAAACGAACGCTAGATCCCGGCTGGCACAACATCGGCTGGTGGGATGCTGAAATCGCGGTGCCTGAGCCGGTAACGGTAAGATCAGGGCTGGAGCCGGTGTGGGATGCGCTGGCGATGAGCGTCTGGGCGTTCAAGGATGGCAGGTGGTATGAGCGGCCTCTATGCGACGCCAAATTTGCGATGATTCCAGAAGAGCAGCGGTTTGATATGCTTGAGCCGGGTTGGGCATACTGGATCAACCTCACCGAGCCCGTTAAGGTTGTCCTTGGCGGGCTGAACAGAACCCTTGAGGCTGGCTGGCACAACATTGGCTGGTAGTGAGAAGTTGCAAAATTCCTCCTCCCCGCCCTGTGTAGTAAGAGGCATAGGAATTATTAAAATTCCTATGCCTTCAAGTATTGCACACCTCTGAGTCCCCATCAAGCCTTTCTTAAGTTTTGAGTCGAGAGTCCCCCGCTCCCCCTTTAGCCTTCAGCCCTTTGAAGATTCATTACTCTCGAACCCTGATTCTATGAACTTCCACCACAAGCAATTTCCCTTTATGATGATTCATATCAGGGTTGGCTGATAAGTAATCCTTCAGCCTTACCATTGATATCACATCTTGATCTGCTGAATCTAAGGGGATGTCATCTCGCAGCCGAAAAACTTCGTAGCCTGCATCTCGGAACGTTTGGCTTATGAAATTGGAGATACAATGATCTAAGAAGAATCTCAACTTCATGAAACCGCAACCTCAAATTCTGATAACTCCCTGGCATAATCCAAACAAGCGGCAATCTGTTCAGTTGTGATGTCAGGAAACTCCTCTGTGATTTCCTCAACGGTGTTACCCGCCGCCAAGTATCCAAGGATAAGGCTAATTGGAATTCTAGTCCCTTTGATTCGCGGTTTACCCCGAAGCACATCAGGCGTGCTCATAATATAATTTCTCCAATCTACTTGCATTTTATCCTCCTCTTATTAGTCTGGAGTCCCGCTTTCGCTAGTCAAGAGTCAAGAGTCGGGAGTCGAGAGTCCCTCCCCGCTTCGCTAGTCAAGAGTCGATAGTCTACGGTCTGGAGTCTGGAGTCCCTCCCCACTTCCCCTTCAGCCTTTAAGCTTCAGCCCTTCGCCTTTACCCTTCAGCCCCGGCGCAGTATCTCACGTGCCGCCACTACCCCGGAAGCCGAAGCCTGTACCAGTCCGCGGGAAACCCCGGCCCCGTCACCGATAGCGAACATGTTGGCTATCTCTGTCTCCAGGTGTTGGGTAAGCTGCAAGCGGGAGGAATAGAACTTCACCTCGATCCCGTAGAGCAATGTGTGTGGCGAAGCAATGCCGGGAACCAGCCTGTCCATAGCAGTGAGCATCTCCTTGATCCCCTTCAGGAAGCGATAGGGAAGCACGGCACTGATGTCGCCCGGGGTAGCGCTCCCCAGCGTTGGCTGAACCACCCACTTCTCCATGCCTGCTAAGGTGGAGCAACGCCCCTTTCTCAGGTCTCCCAGACGCTGCAAGATGACACCGCCGCTCAGGAGGTTCGCCAGGCGGGCAACAGACCGACCGTAAGCTATGGGATCATTGAAGGGCTTGGAAAAGGTGGCGCTGCCCAGAAGAGCAAAGTTGGTTCTGTCCGTCTTGCGAGCGGCGTAACTGTGCCCGTTGACCGTGATCACCGGGTCGGTTCCGCCGGTGGACTCCATGGTGACTTCACCGGCAGGGCACACACAGAACGTCCTGATGCGGTCCTTGAAGGCTCGGGAATAGAACTCCAGCTTGGATTCATACAGAACATCGGTCAAGCTCCTCAGCACCGCCTGGGGAACCTCCACGCGGAGGCCGAGATCAACCGGGTTGTTATGCTTGGTGAGTCCCAGGAGGGCGGCCTCCCGGACCAGCCAGTCGGAGCCTTCCCTCCCCGGGGCAACGACCAGGTAACGGGTTTCGATGCTTTCCCCATCCTCGGTTTCGATACCTTTAATCTCGCCATCTCGGGCCACGATGGAGGTAACGGCAGTGCCCGAGCGCATTTCCACCCGGTTCGCCAGGAAATCATGCATCCGCTGCAATACGACACGGCAATGTTCGGTGCCCAGATGTCTAATGGGCACCGGGATCAAACGCATCCCGGCCAGCCCAGCCTTCTGCCTCAACTGCTCAACTTCGGGGCCAAGTCCGTAGAGCCTATCAGACCCTCCGAACTCAAGATAGCGCTGGTCGACGTAGCCGATTAGCTCCTCGGTTCTCTGCGGGCCCAAATATCTCTTGAGCCGTCCACCAACATCGAGGGATAGAGTCAGTTTACCATCGCTGAAAGCCCCCGCCCCACCCCAGCCACTGACCATGCCACAAGGGGAGCAGGAGCGACAATCGCTGTGGTTGTCTATGCTCGGGCAGTGCCGGTTGCCGAGCGCTTTGCCCTTTTCGAGCAGGAGTATGTTGAGGTCTGAGGATTGAGCCAGCTCAAGGGCAGTGAAGATACCCGCCGGCCCACTGCCAACCACAACGACATCGTAGCGTCTGGTCATGGCTTATCCTGCCCCTCCTGTATCGTGCGATGGAGTCAGCTAAACACCTGCGATGCAAGATGCTCGGTGCTTGCGACGGCAGGGGGTTTAAAGGGGAAATGCTAGTCCTTGATCCTGAACCGCTTCTTGAAGCGTTCTATCTGTCCCGCGGTGTCGACGATGCGCTGCTCACCGGTGAAAAAGGGGTGGCACCGGCTGCAGACTTCGACCTTCAGTGTGGGCCGAGTTGCGCCGACGGTGAAGGTGTTGCCGCAGGAACAAACAACCTTAGCCTCATCGTAGTACTTGGGATGTATCTTCTCTTTCATTCCACCACCTCAACCCCGGCCTGCGCCGGGGCTGGTCCCGTGTTGAACCGGATAGACGCTGACCTTCCTCTGATACTTGTTCGCCCGACCGAATTTGACCAGCCCATCGGTAAGGGCAAAGATGGTGTGATCCCTGCCCAGGCCAACGTTGTCTCCAGGATGAATCCTTGTGCCCCGTTGCCTCACCAGGATGCTCCCTGCTCGCACCAGTTGGCCGTCAAACCTCTTGACCCCGAGTCGCTTGGACTGGCTGTCCCGGCCCAGCCGGCTGCTGCCACCTGCTTTCTTGTGTGCCATTTTTTTAAGTTTTAAGTTTTAGGTTTTAAGTTACGTAGTTTTTTGGCGGTCTTTTAATTCAGGAGGATCTCGTCGATCATCAGCCTGGTATAGGGTTGGCGGTGGCCTCTCTTGCGGCGGTAACGCACCTTCGACTTATACTTGAATACGATCACCTTCCGGTGCCTGTCCTGGCGCACGATGGTAGCCTTCACCCGGGCCCCATCGAGGGCCGGTTGGCCGGCGACGATCTTCTCGCCGCCGGCAATCAGGAGAACCTTATCCAGCTCGACGGCCGCGCCTTCATCCCCGGGTATCTGCTCCACATCGATAACCTGACCTGGCGAAACACGGTATTGTTTTCCCCCGGCAGCAACTACGGCATAAGTCTGCATCGGTCAATAACCTCCACCTTTTGTATTCTACCATCTGTGGCCGATTTGTCAAGGGGGGAGGTTGAAGGTGTGAAGGCTGAAGGGTGACACCACCCCCTTGCAAGTAGGCAAATTGAAAAGGTGCGTTATACTGGTTATAATCAAAGGAGAAGCCGGAGATAGAAATGCAAAATACAAGACCTGACCCCGTTGTCGAGAAACTGGACTCCATCGAAAAGAGATACCAGGAGATCAATGCCCTGATGGCCCGGGAAGAGATCACCTCCGACCCGGAGCGATTGCAGACCCTGGCGCAGGAGCAGGCGTCTATCAAGGAACTGGTGCTGAAGTACTGCGCATACAAAGCTGTTGACCGGAATCTGGCTGAAACCAGGGAAATGCAGGACGACGGGCTCGACAACGAAATGGGCGATCTAATCAAGGAGGAGATGGAGACCCTGGAAGCCCGCCGGGAGAATCTGTTGCGTGAGATGAGAATGGCCTTGAAGCCCAGGGATCCCGCCGACCAAAAGGACGTCATCATAGAGATACGAGCCGGGGCCGGCGGGGGGGAAGCCGCCCTCTTCGCCGGGGATCTCTTCCGCACCTACAGCCGGTACGCCCTGGCCAAGGGATGGCAGGTTGATACTTTGAGCACCAGCGAAACCGGCATCGGGGGATTCAAGGAGATCATATTTGAGATAAGAGGCAAGGGGGCGTTCAGCAGACTGAAATATGAGCGCGGGGTACACCGGGTGCAGCGGGTGCCTCTCACCGAATCCGGGGGAAGAATCCATACCTCAACAGCCACGGTGGCCGTCCTTCCCAGAGTGGATGAGGTCGAGGTCAATATCAACCCCGAAGACCTGCGAATAGACACCTTCCGGGCGAGTGGGCCTGGAGGGCAGTTAGTGAACAAGCTATCCAGCGCCGTCCGCATCACCCATATACCCACTGGAA
The DNA here is from genome assembly GCA_023271215.1 of Dehalococcoidia bacterium. GTDB lineage: Bacteria > Chloroflexota > Dehalococcoidia > SZUA-161 > SpSt-899 > BS503. Next base: position 1,261 of record JALPYG010000068.1, on the reverse strand, counting down.
TGGTGGTCACCTGCCAGGATGAGCGATCTCAACTGAAGAACAAGATGAAGGCCCTCTCGGTGCTCCGGGCGCGCCTGTACGACCAGGAACACCGGAAGCAACTGCAGCAAGTAACCGAGAATCGCCGCTTGCAGGTGGGCAGCGGGGACCGCGCGGAGAAGATACGCACCTACAATTTCCCTCAATCGCGGGTCACTGATCATCGCATCGGTCTAACCCTTCACAACCTCAGAAACATCCTCGAGGGAGACCTCGACGACCTTATCGACGCGCTGGGTGTGGCGGAGGTTTAAGTTTTAAGTTTTAAGGCCCCGCCTCCACTCCCGTATCCCGTATCTTGAGGCAAATGACCGTAAGAGAAGCACTCGGAAAGGCAATCGAAACGCTTACATTGAAACGCTTCGAAGAGGCGGCTCTTGAAGCCGAGCTTCTGCTGCGACACCTGCTTGGATTCAGTAGAGTGGAACTGCACCTCCGGCTGGAGGATAGTCTCTCCGCGGAGCAAACACAGGAACTAGACCAGTTGATCCAGCGTCGGCTGGGCCACGAGCCTATCGCATACATCACCGGGCACAGGGAATTCTTCGGCCTCGATTTCCACATCAGTTGCGACACGCTTGTGCCACGCCCGGAGACCGAGCTCCTGGTGGAAAAGGCGCTGGAACTGGCGGGCAACCGTACTTTGCTGGCCATCGCTGATGTGGGCACGGGCTGTGGTGCCATCGCCGTAGCCCTGGCGGTGCATCTGCCCCAGGCTGAGGTTTATGCCGTCGACATATCCGCCGCAGCTCTGGAAGTCGCCGCCTTCAACTGCGAAAGACACCAGGTAGCAAACCGGGTTCACCTGCTGCGAGGGGATCTTCTGCAACCTTTCGCCTGTCCGGGGCTTGACCTCGTACTGGCCAATCTTCCCTACGTTAACGACCGTGAGATGGGGGAGCTGAGCGACGAGGTCCGTCTCTTCGAGCCGGCGCCGGCTCTGTCCGGCAGACCGGATGGGCTCCGGCAGATAGGCCGGCTTCTGGCTCAAGTGGAGGACAAACTGCGCCCGGGGGGAGCAGTTCTGCTGGAGATCAGCCCCGGGCAACGAGCAGCGGTGGTCGATCTGGCCGGCCGGTACTTTCCCGGGGCCGCGGTTAAGGTGCTTCCGGACTTGAGCGGAGATGACCGGGTAGTGGTCATCGAAACTTGACAGGCGGAATCTGCTGTGCTATAGTTTGCCCAACTGTTTACGGAGATGAAGCATGAAAGTCCCGAGATG
>JALPYG010000067.1 GCA_023271215.1 Dehalococcoidia bacterium | reverse complement strand
TAGAAAATAGAAAATAGAGGACAGAGAATAGCGAGTTAAGAGTTGAGAGGTGTGGGACTCCGGACTCTAGACTCTCGACTCCAGACTCTAGACTGATGAAACATGAGTGGTGACCGGACTCCAGAATTGCAGGCGCAGTATACTGAAGCGCTAAAAAACTACATAGAGAGGCGCAGCGAGAGCGCTTTGTTCGCCATCTCAAAGTTGAGCAAGGAATTCCTGAGTGAGGATATCGGTCCCGACCAGGTTACCGAGATACATTCCTCAGCTCTGGGCAAGGTAATAGGGGGATTGACTCATGATGAGGCACTCAGTGCCTTTCATCGCTCTACAGAGCCACTGCTGGAACTGATGATGAACTATGCCATGGCTTACCAGGGATATGTGGAACAACACAAAAAGAAACTGGCCGAATACGAAATGGGAGGTCAATTCAAGGATTTGGAGAAACTGGCCAGTGTCGGCCTGCTCTCGCTAGGTATGATGAATGAGACAGGCAATCAACTGCAGGATATTGCGAGTTATTCCAAGATGATGACCCGTGGAGGAGCCGATAATAAGGAATTCCCGAAAGTGATACTGCAGCGGGCAGCTCAGGCAATGGGGAGTTTGAAAACAGTATATCTCTATTCTCAGAGAGTGGCTAAAGACGAAATAAAGCCGGTTAACATGAACGACTTGTTGACCGAGTCAATCAATCTGGTGAAAAGTGTAGTGGGCCTTGATTCGCTTGCAATCCAGACAAACTACAAGGCGTCGGTGAGCATAAATATGAATATCAGTGAGATGCAGCAGGCATTTGTGAACCTGATTGCCAGTGCTATTGACGCCATGCACGGGAGCGGCAAATTGACGATATCTACCGCCATAGACCTGGTAAGGAAACGAGAGTATCTCACCACCAAACTGGTTTACAGCAATAACGCGACACGCAAGAGCAAAAATATCTTCAGTTTGCCACAGGCAAGGGAGAGTATTGCTCTTAATATCGCCAACAGCATCATAAGAAGGCAAGGGGGAATGCTGGAGGTAGATGGTGGTGTCGCCGGTACTACAATTATCGTCCGGCTGCCGGTGCCGGACAAACTGGATAACTTCCTCAAGGGCGTTACGAAGCCGGGGTAGCAGGAGATGGATCTAGGAATAGCGACCAGGCCTAAAAGGGGCCAATCAATAAACGGCGACGCCTATTTCGTTGGAGAGTACGACGGCAAGGTGCTCCTGGCCGTCATCGACGGCGTGGGGCATGGCGAGGAGGCCAACTGCGCCGCCCGGAGGGCGATCGCCTTCCTGGAGAATTATCGCCAACCAGGTTTAGAGACACTGATACAGGGTTGTCACCGGGAATTGCAGGGGACTCGTGGGGTCGTCATCAGCCTTGCTCTAATGAATAAAGGGAACAGCACGCTGTCACATGCCGGCATCGGCAATATAGAGAGCCGGATTATAACGGAGGACAACCGGATGGTGCATCTGATATCTATGAACGGCGTCATCGGGCACAATCTCAGGAAAGTGAAGGAGTTTCAATATCCATACCACCCTGGGGATACCATGGTGATGTTCAGTGACGGCATATCATCAAGATTTATGACTGACCTGGTGAGGGAAGGGATTCCCTCACCCCTCAATCCGCTGGTGGATTTGCCGGCGGTGGCTCAAAGGATACTGGAAAAACATAGCAAGGATGATGACGCTACGGTCTTGCTGGCGAGGTTATGGTGATATGGCAGAGGAAAAGCGAGAAGTAAGAGAGATAACCACGGGGAGCGTCGAGATCGACAAGAAACTGGGAGGCGGCATTCCCTCAGGTTCCCTGGTACTCGTTGAGGGTCAGTCGGATGCGGGGAAATCCGTGTTCACCCAGCAACTGATCTGGGGATCGCTTCATGCCGATTGCCGGATAACGCTCTTTTCCACCGAGCACACCATCAAAAACCTGATGAGGCAGATGGATAGTCTCGGCCTGAACGTCCTGGACCATCTCCTCCTGAACCGGCTCAGGATATATCCGGTCCAGTTGATGAAGGGGGAAAGCGACCTGGAGCTCGTTATGCAGGTCTTGTCGGCAGCCATTCAGCGAGAGAGCAATGCTGATATAGTGATCGTCGACTCACTTACCGCCTTTGTTACGCATGTCCCTATTGAAGCGACCATTGGCTTTTTTGAGGATTGCAAGAATCTTTGCAATGAGGGCCAAACTTTACTTGTTGTCGTCCACGCCTATGCCTTTAGTGATAGCACACTCATTCGTATCCGTTCCATGTGCGATGCGCACCTCAGCCTGCGCATCGAGGAGATGGGAGATAAGTTGATAAAGGTGCTCGAGGTATCCAAGATAAGGGGGGCTTCCAAAACTACGGGCAACATAGTGAGCTTCGAGGTGGAGCCAGGTTGGGGAATGAAGATCATACCGATATCCAAGGCGAAGGTGTAGGGGAGAGCAGCCATGCCAAAACTGGAATTGCCTTTTGAAGCCAGAGTAATCGAGTTGGAGGCTGGAGACCTTCTCAGTGCCGGTTTGTATCCCATGCTTCCTAAAGGGCTCAAGGAAGCGGCGCGAGCGAACGTTTTTCTCCTGAAGTATCTTCACATGTTACCGGTTGAGGAAATAGGCATCCCAAGATACTATGAGTTCCTCGCCAGAAGTCTTTCCGAAGAGAAGCTGCCCAATCTCATCTATCCCGTGAAGGGGGGCACCTTCACCCACATTTATCCCGACCCGGGAAATGAGCGGCATACCTACATCTCAGTGGAGCCCATTCTCACCGCAAACATGGATGAGATCATGCCGAAGATCGAGGAAAGGCTTATGGATTTCACCGAGGAATTCTCCAGGAACGTGACGGACGAGGAGAGAAGGGAGAGTTTCCTGAGCGTCATAGACAAGATCTGTATTGCCAAAGATGGCAGAACTGAAAAGACGGCCGCCGGAGCCGGCCCGCGGCCTCCCGGAGATGGCAAGTGGGTTGGTTTCAGGGGCAAGTGGTATGGCGGAGACGGCAGATTTGCCGTCCTCAAGGGCAGGTTGCAAGCAATAGGGGGTGGATTGTTCGCCCGAAAGACCGGCGACAGAATGGAACTCAGTTCTGGTGAAATCGAGGCGGTCAAATACCTGATTGTTCGAGACAAAGTGGGAGTGGGAGTCCTGGAACCACTGGTTCACGATATCTACATCGAAGACGTCAGCGGCAGTGGAGTCGGCCCCATCTTTGTCGAGCACAAGATATTCAGGAGCCTGAAGACCGCCGTCACGTTCACCAGTATGGATGAACTGGATGATTTCGCCATGAGGCTGTCTGAGCGAATCAAGAGGCCGGTCACGCTTCACAGTCCCATCGTGGATGCCAGTCTCCCCGATGGTTCGCGGATAAATATCGTCTATGGCAAGGACGTCTCCAAACGGGGAACCAGTTTCTCCATTCGCCGGTTTAGCGAGGTGCCCACCAGCATAATGCAGCTTGTCGACTTCGGCACCATGAACTACCAGATGGCGGCTTACCTGTCACTGGCCCTCGAAGAGTATATGAACATCTTTATTGCCGGGGAGACGGCATCCGGCAAGACGACCACCCTCAACGCCATTACCACCTTCATCAAGCCGGAGGCCAAAATCGTGAGCATCGAGGATACCCCCGAGTTGCAGGTACCGCATAAGAACTGGCTTCGAGAGATATCCCGGGACGCCAAGAAAGGGCAGAGAGCAGCCGAGGTGGGCATGTTCGATCTGCTCCGGGCAGCGCTGCGGCAGCGCCCTAACATGATAATAGTCGGTGAGATCAGGGGAGCGGAGGGCCTTATCGCCTTCCAGGCGATGCAAACCGGTCACGGGGTAATGTCCACCTTCCACGCGGCCTCGGTGGAAAAACTGATCCAGCGACTCACCGGGGATCCTATAAATGTCCCCAAATCGTACATCGACTGTCTCAACATAGCGATCATTCAGTCGGCGGTGAAGCTCCCCAATGGAAAGCCCGCGAGACGCGTTCTCAGCATCAGCGAGATTCTGGGATACGATCCGGCCTCTCAATCCTTCTCCTTCCTCCATGCATTCAGGTGGAACCAGGCCAAAGACGTGTTCGAGTTTACCGCCGACATGAATAGTTATCTCCTGGAGGAGAAGATAGCTCCAAAGAGAGGCATCCCTCCGGAAAAGAAGCGGAACATCTATAACGAGCTTAACCGCCGGGCGCGGATCCTGGAGCGACTACACAAAGAGAAAGGAATTACTGATTTCCATGAACTACTTGGGGTTCTTTCAGCGGCTCGTAAAGAAGGGGTCTTCTAAGGATAGTTCTTCCCCGAAGGCGCTTCCTGAAAAGTCGGGGGAGTACCTCGTTCAGAAGAAGAAATCGTCGAGCAGCGGGGGTCAAGATCTTCTGTATTTCGACTTCTTCTATCAGCTATCGTACATGTCGGCTATATCCACGGCCGGAATCGCCCGGAATCGAATCTTTGAATATTCGGCTCAACTGCCCGGCAAGGCGGCGCCGTATTTTCAAGAAATACAGCGCCTGTCCGAGGGACTGGGTTATGATTATGCTGAAGCCTGCCGTCTGGAAGGAGAGTCCGTCGAGGATGAGATACTCAGAAGCCTGCTGCTTCGTCTCTCCGACTGCTTGAGTTCCGGCGAGTCTGAGGCGGAGTTCCTGGGTCGAGAGGCCGATGTCCTGGGAACGAACTATGCTGACGGGTACGAACGCAAGCTGGAATCGCTGAAGCAGTGGACCGATGCCTTTAGTGCCCTGATCATTTCCGGGGTACTGGTCATCATCATCGGGGTAGTATCAACCATGATCTGGAAAACGGACATGCTTTTCATATTGTCCCTGGTAGGGCTTACCATCGGCATAACCATCGTCGGGGTGTGGCTGATATCACTGATGTCTCCCAAGGAGGTGGTGACACTTCCGAAGCCGAGCTCTCGCGAGCAGCAACTTGCCCATATCTTTCTGATGACACTCCTACCTGCCGCGGTAGTTGTCGCCCTATTCCTGATAATGCGCGGTGCCGGTCTGGGCTGGATAATGCTTCTGTCGGCTATGTTGATTTTCCCCGTAGGATATCTAAGTACCATGGATGACAAGAAAATAACCAGCAGGGACCAGGAAATCGGGGCCTTTCTGCGTTCACTGGGGGGGGTGTCCTCAGCGATCGGCACATCCATCACCGACGCCATCGGCAGGCTCGATTTGCGCTCCGTACCCGCGCTATCGGACGGAACCATGCGGCTTAAGGTGAGATTGCAGACCGGCATCCTGTCCTCCCTTTGCTGGCAAAGGTTTGTGCTGGAGACGGGCAGTATGATAGTCAACCGAAGCGTAGGTATGTTTCGTGATGCCATGGCTCTGGGGGCGGAGGCGGATGACGCCGGCAAGCGCGCCTCTGCTTATGCCGAGAGACTGAGCCTGCTCCGGGCCAGACGCAAGCTGGTAAGCAAGCCATTCGGCTGGCTCGCTTTCAGCATGCACGGTGCCGTTGTACTGCTCCTGCTGTTTGTGACCGAGGTCATGACCACATTTGGCGACATGATAGGCAAGATAGAAACTGAGATACCGGGGGCAGCAACCTCATCTGCCGTCGGTAGCTTCTTGGCTTTCGACTTCGCCGGGCTGCAATTGCTGAATGCCCTGGTGGTACCGGTGATCCTGGTGCTGACAGCGGTCAATGCCGTGGCACCCAAGATGGCCGACGGGGGGCATAACAGCAAGCTTCTTTATAATCTGAGCATTACCATGGGCCTGTCAGGCGCCTGCCTGATCATGGTGCCTCACCTAACGGCGATCATTTTTGCGGGGGTGGGGTGACAGTCGACAGTCGACAGTCGATAGTCCAAACCTAGGACTTAAAACTCACGAACAGGAGGTCGAGATGGGTTTAAGGAATTTGCTGGGAAGAAAAAAGTCCAAGGACACGGATGCAGGACTGGTCGGGGGGCTAACCGATACGGAATGGGAGACAAACCTGAAGAGCGGCCCTGATTTCGGGCAAGAGTCACAAGAGTCAGACGAGCCTCAGGATAGCGAGGAGAGCACACCTGCATGGCCGGGGTTCTCCGGATCCGCAGGGCAAGCAGCAGAGGGGGGAGAGGAGCAAGAGGAGAAGGACGAACCGCGAGGGCCGGAGCAGGGAGGGAGTGGCGCTTCGAGTCTCGATATCTTCTTCATGGAAACGGGGGAAGACGATGAGGCCAGCAACAAGCTGGCGAGGCAATTGCCGGAGGTGGACATCCACGACTTGCTGAGGGAGTGTCGGGAGATGGCTGCCTGCCTCCGCGAGAGGATTAGCTGAGGCGTTAGGGAGAACCCCCAGAAAACGCTTCTTCTAAATCACCTTCAGCTTCCGGCCTGATAGTGACTCTACATTTCGTGTGTGTTCACTATTCTTCTTCGGTTAATTCTACTGAGTCCGCTTTTACAGCTATTGTATCCCAAATGTCCTCTACCAGTTGAATTCTTTCTGGAACCGATAAATCAAGAGTGTCCGTTGCGGTTAGTTTCCTCATAATTCACACCTCCTTGATGTTTCTTTTTGGTATCGAGGGCCTCGCAAGGCAGTCAGGAAGCTCTCGCCCTCTCGAGGAAACCCCGAAACTCATCAATGTCCTTAACCACTATCGCTTTCTTAAGGAGGATTTCAAGTAGCTTCAGTCTTTCAATGCCGCCGATCTCCCCCTCAATATCGTGGGGCACTATCTCAAACCTGGCTTCTAGCACAGCAAGGATGTCATCCCTCAAGGTCTCCTTTCTTCCCTCTTCTCTTCCCTCTTTCAAAATCTGCTCATACACCGGTGATTCAATCATGATGTCCCTCCTCCTCAGGATTTTTTCAATTACCTCCAGAGGATATTTTATCCCTGAAAGAACTTTCAAAGCAACATATGCATCGGCCCTTCTCTCTGGCTCCTCGACCTCCCCCAGAATAAGCCCCTGGGTCCTTTCAAGAACCCTCTCCACAGGCTCCTCCCACTTCATCAGAGGCAAAAGCGGGTAAAGCCCGGTAAGCTTTTCCTCAACAATTTTCTTCCCCTCCATCTCCCAAACGGGGATGATGGTGAAATCGAAGTGAAAAACTCTTCTCCCCAGCACCTTCACCTCAAGCGATTCTCTCGGCTTCCCCCCTTCCCGAAGCAGGATGAGAAAGGGGTTTACCGGAAGCCGGTATTTCTCAAAAAGCCTCCAGGTGTAGCCGAGCATTCTTTCGGAAAGTTCCTCTCTCCAGGCTGTTTGGAACTCCATCAAGAGGACGAACTCCTCCTCTTCAACCTTCACCCTGGCGGCGAAATCTACCTCCCTCAAAAGCAAAGGAAGCTCTTTATCCACTTTCTCAACGTCTATCACCTCCACAGCGACTCCTTCGGCGCCAAGAGCGAACCTCACATAATCCGCAGCGAAGGCATCGGTGAGTCTTTTCAATGTGATGTCATACTTTGGCATAGGTGCTATTGTCTGTGGCTATCAATTGCTGGCTGAATAATCCCCAATATTCATATTGAATTTATACTAACTGCTGCCAGGGCTGTCAAGTTTCTTCACGCGAATTCTTAGGGGGTTTCAGGCGGATTCTCCCCCTGATGATCTTGGTGCTAATTCTCTTCGATCAACCAAACGACTCAATGGATTTGTTCCAATTTTTGAAGTTCAGCTACCACATCATTTAGATTGTAGTTATGCTGCTTGGCGAATTTATCCCTATTTCGCCATACTTCTTCGATAATATCATTTTTCATCATGACTGCTTTCCTCCATGATTTCGAGTGGTAGGGGCGGGTTTGAAACCCGCCCTCTCAAAAACATCTTCCCATTAATTCACACCTCCTTGATGCCTGCAAATAGAGCATCGTCTTCGGGATAACCGGCCGGCTGTCAAGCCGTTGCGACAAGCTGAACGCTTACCCAAT
>JALPYG010000066.1 GCA_023271215.1 Dehalococcoidia bacterium | reverse complement strand
AATTTGGAAACTATCTCGTGAGTGATAGTGCTCCCGTTCATCGGCACCCGGATAAGGTTCTTCCTGGCTACGGCTGCCCCCTTTCTGATAGCTACCGGGATCTCTTTGCCCTTGCCAAGACCGGAGCCTACATGACCCTGATTATCGCCAACCACCATCAGGGCGCTGAAGGAAAGCTTCCGCCCGCCGCTCACCGTCTTGGCCACCCGCCTGATATGAACCAACGTCTCCGTCAGGTTCAGCTCCTCTGGATTGATCCTTTCGTTCATAAAGACCTCAGAATTTTAGTCCCGCTTCTCTAACTGCCTCTGCCAGTGCTTTAACCCGGCCGTGATACTTGTATCCCCCACGATCGAAGGCAACCTGCTCAATGCCTCTATCCAGGGCTCGCCTGCCCAATAACATGCCCACGAGTTTAGCATCCTCGGTCTTGGATTGGGTTTGTGCCCTCACCCCGGGATCAAGCGAGGAAGCTGAGGCCAGGGTCTGCCCCGAGGTATCATCCAGGATCTGGGCATAGACGTGCTTCAGACTGCGGAAAACGCAAAGACGAGGTCGCTTATGTGTGCCCGTGACCCTCTTACGAATCCTGAGGTGTTGCCTCTTCCGTTTGATCCTGGTATCTCTATCACTTGCCATGTTATTTCTTGGCCTTCCCTGACTTGCCTGCCTTGAGACGTACTTGTTCACCGGAATACCGTACGCCCTTGCCTTTGTAATGGTCAGGGGGCCTCAGGGCTCTGATCTGTGCCGACACCTTACCCACCAGCTCCTTGTCAATCCCTGAGACCATCACCTTATTGGTGCCTTTGATGCTAAATGATATACCCGGTGGAGCGGAGACCTCGACAGGATGGGAATAACCCAGTTGGAAGATCAGTTTCTCTCCCGAAAGCTGAGCTCGATATCCCACTCCCACGATCTCCAGGTCTTTTTGAAACCCCTCGCTTACCCCTTGAACCATATTGGCGATAAGGGTCCTGGTGAGGCCGTGAAGGGAACGGTGGGTCTTGCTGTCTGTGGGCCTTGATACTGTGAGAACCCCATTACTTAATTCAATCGACATATCAGGTGATATGGAACGACTAAGCGTTCCCAGCGGCCCTCTGGCGGCAATCTCACCTCCCGCAAACTCCACCTCCACCCCTTCAGGTACAGGTATCGGCCTCCTGCCTACTCTCGACATCGTCTCCTACCATACGTAGCATAGAACCTCACCGCCGATTCCCCTCCTCCATGCCTCTTTCCCCACCATTACCCCCTGCGTGGTAGAGAGAATGGCGATCCCCAATCCGCCATATATCCGGGGGATTTCCCCTTTCCCGGCGTACACCCTCAGACCGGGTTTGCTTACACGCTTAAGTCCTTTGAGTACCGGCTCCTTTTCCGCAGTATACTTAAGGTGTACCTTTATGACCCGCTGAGGAGTATTGCCCCTTAGAATCTCATAATCTTTGATAAACCCCTCCTCCTTGAGCACCCTGGCAATATCAATCTTGATACTTGAGGAGGGAACCAATGCAAAATCGGCGCCAACCATATTGGCGTTTCTCACCCTTGTTAGCATATCTGCTATGACGTCAGTTGTACTCATGATTGCTCTCCCGGATTACCAACTGGACTTCCTTACCCCGGGGAGCTGGCCCTCATTGGCCAGCTTTCGGAAGCAAATGCGGCAGAGTTCAAAATAGCGCAGGTAGGCCCGGGGTCGGCCACAGAGGCGGCAACGATTCCTGTGCCTCACCGCATATTTGGGGATTCTCTGTGATTTTACTGCTTGAGAAGTCTTTGCCACAGTATCTCCTTATCTAGTAAAGGGCATGCCCATGAGCTCCAGAAGACGTCTTCCTTCCTCATCGGTGCGGGCCGTGGTAACGATAGAAACCTGCAAGCCTCGAATTTTGTCGATCTTGTCGTAGCTTATCTCAGGAAAGACAATCTGCTCCTTCATTCCTAAAGAGTAGTTACCTCGCCCGTCGAAGGAATCTCGGGAAACGCCATGAAAATCCCTTATACGGGGGAGGACCACATTGACCAGCCGGTCGAGGAACTCGTACATCCTCCTACCCCTGAGTGTCACCATCAGTCCAATAGCCATGCCCTGGCGTAGCTTGAAGCCGGCTATCGACTTGCGGGCGCTGGTTATCACCGGGCGCTGTCCCGAGATTGTGGCCAGGTCAGCGGACGCTGCTTCCAAAGCCTTGGCATTCTGGATAGCTTCTCCCAAACCTATGTTGAGCACGATCTTCTCTAGTCGGGGCACTCTCATGGGGCTTCGGTACCCCTGTTCCTTCATTATCTGCGGGATTATTCCCTCTTGATACTTTTGCTTCAGTCGCGACATCGGGGCCATCAGTCGATCACCTCACCGCATTTCTTGCACGACCGAACCCTTGACTTATCTTCCAGAAGGCGAAACCCAACCCGGGTAGGCCGGTTACACTTCTTGCAGATCAACTTCACGTCGGAGATGTGCAGCGGCGCTTCCCGCTCGACGATTCCGGCTTGTCTCATTTTGCCCCGGGGTCTCGTATGGCGCTTGATCATGTTGATCCCTTCCACGACGAGGCGATCATCGCCAGGGATGGAGACCAGAACCTTCCCCTTCTTCCCCCGGCTTCTTCCCAGAATCACCATCACCTCGTCATTCTTGCGGATCTTTCTCATCACAGCACCTCGGGGGCCAGCGAGACAATCTTCATGAAGTTCTTCTCCCGAAGCTCCCGCCCTACAGGTCCGAAGATGCGGGTGCCCTTGGGATTTCCTCTTTCGTCTAAGATAACCGCGGCATTCTCATCGAACCTGATATGCGAGCCATCGCGGCGGCCGTACGTCTTTGCCACCCGGACCACCACCGCCCGCACCACCTCTCCTTTCTTGACCGCAGAGCCGGGTACGGTCTCCTTAACTGAGGCCACGATCAAGTCCCCCACTGTCGCATACCTTCTCCTGGTGCCGCCGGGGATGTTAAAGCACATGATCTCCCGCGCACCGGAGTTATCCGCAACCTTAAGTCTGGTGTATATCTGAATCATGATTCCTCGGTTGATCCCTCGGGCAATATCTCTGTTACCGCCTCTTCAGGCAGGACTTCGGCCACTCTCCAACGCTTCTCCCTGGACAGCGGTCGCGTTTCGACAATCTTTACCCTATCACCAACGTTACAGGCATTAGCCTCGTCGTGAGCCTTAAACTTCCTGCTATCCTCGATGTATTTCTTATAGCGAGGATGCTGACGGCGCGTCGTCACCATCACCACCACGGTCTTATCCATCTTATTGCTCACCACCTTTCCCACAAGGGTTTTCCTGTTCCCCATAGTATCTAACTCCCCGACAACTCCATTTCCCGGATCACCGTATTGAGCCGGGCGATTTTCTTCTTCACCTTATTGAGCTCACGATAGTTTGTCAATTGCCTCGTAGCTGCCCTGAATCGCAGATTGAAAAGCTCCTGTCGAGAGCTCTCAAGCTCTCGCTTCAACTCCTCGTAATTCAGTTTCCGAATCTCGCCTATTCGCAACGCTTTGAACTCCGTTCAGGAGATTGTGCCCCCGGTGCTCTTGGTGATAAACCGGGTAGGAATGGGAAGTTTATGAGAGGCTAATCGCATTGCCTCCCGCGCCATGTCCTCGCGAATGCCTGCAATCTCAAATAACACTCTGCCCGGTCTCACCACTGCCACCCAGTGATCCACTGCCCCTTTACCCTTGCCCATTCTAGTCTCGGGCGGCCGGGAGGTAACTGGTTTGTCCGGGAAGATACGAATCCAAACCTGACCTCCTCGCTTGAGATGGTGCACGATGGCACGCCTGGCGGCCTCGATCTGGCGACTGGTGATCCAGGCTGCCTCAAGCGCCTGCAATCCAAACTCGCCAAAATCCACCTTGTTTCCCGACTGAGCCTTGCCTCTGCGACGGCCACGCTGGCTCTTCCGAAACTTTACTCTCTTAGGCTGCAGCATCTTTCATCATTCCACTCCCCGCCCCTGGCCCGTCGCCAGGGCGGGCTTCTCGGGGACAAGCGATTCGCTAACCGGTTCCAACACCCCTACCTCAGTCACACGGCGAGGCTCGGGGACAATATTGCCCTTATAAACCCAGACCTTCACCCCAACCTTGCCCGTATTTGTACGCGCCTCTGCAAGGCCATAATCGATATCTGCGCACAGGGTATGAAGCGGAACGCTGCCCTGGTGCTCCGTTACGCGTCGAGCGATCTCCTGTCCTCCAAGCCTTCCGCCGATACTTACTTTTATCCCCTTGGCCCCGGCCTCCATAGTTTGGGCGATAGCCCGCTTAAGCGCCCGGCGATAAGAGATTCTTCTCTCAAGCTGGTCGGCGATATTTCTGGCTACAAGGTAAGCATCGAGGTCTGGCTCTCGAATTTCTTGAATATTCAGATGAATCTTCTTCATAGTCAGTTTCTGCAGCAGCTCTCTCATCTCGTCGACCCTCTGGCCACCACGTCCGATGACTATCCCCGGTCTCGCTGTATTAATGATAACGGTGATTTCACCGGTGCCGCGCTCGATTTCCACCCGGGATATGCCGGCCCCTTTATAGTGAGATTCAATAGCATGGCGAATGGCCAGATCCTTGTGCAAAAGGTCGGCATAGTTCTGTTCGTCGTGCCACCTGGATAACCAGGTCTTATAGGAACCAAGTCGAAAGCCTACGGGATGAACCTTCTGCCCCATCTATCTCTCCTCAACCACGATGGTAATATGGCTCAGACGCTTGAGAATCGGGCTCACCCTTCCTCGGCCCTTAAAACGCATTCTCTTCATCCTCAATCCTTCATCAACAAACGCTCTTGCGATTGTAAGGTCTGACGGCGACACGTGAAAGTTGTTTTCCGCATTGGCAGCGGCCGATTTCACTACCCGCGCCACGATTCGAGCTGTCGGGCTGGGCATGAATTTCAGAATAGTCAGAGCCTCATCGGCCATCTTACCACGCACCGCATTGACAATTCGTCTCGCTTTCTGCGGAGAAACTCTCACTCCCTTTGCTGTTGCTCTTACTTCCATGATAACGTTTTAAGTTTTAAGTGTTAGGTTTTAAGTGTTATGTGTTAAACTTACAACTTAAAACTTACAACTTAAAACTTGAGACTATTTCCTCTTGACCCCGCTAGATACTCGCTCTTGCTTAGAGGTGTGTCCGCGATAAGTCCGCGTAGGGACGAACTCTCCGAGTTTGTGCCCTACCATGTTTTCGGTGAGAAAAATAGGGACGTGTCTCCTGCCATCGTGAACAGCCATAGTAAGCCCAACCATTTGGGGTATGACCATCGAGCTCCGAGCCCACGTCTTGATCACCGCTTTCTGCCCGCTCTCTCTGAGGGCATTCACCTTCTTCATCAACTTGACGTCTACGAATGGGCCTTTCTTCGTGGATCTTCCCACGCTAACCTCCACTTACTTTCTCTTCTTAATGGATCATCTTGTCACTACGTTTATTCTTCCTGGTCTTAACACCGGATGCGGGTTTGCCCCAGGGGGTCTTGGGCCCAGGAAGGCCTATCCCTGTTCTTCCCTCCCCACCACCATGGGGGTGATCGCGAGGCGACATGGCTGTGCCACGCACCGTCGGGCGCCAACCCATGAGCCGCTTTCTGCCCGCTTTGCCCAGGTTGATGCTGTCGTGATCAACGCTTCCCACCTGCCCAATAGTTGCCATGCACTCCAGCCGAATACGATGCATCCCCTTTGAAGGGAGCCGTACCAGGGCGTAGTCACCCTCCTTGGCCATCAGTTGAGCTGAGGTTCCGGCACTTCGTACCATCTGCCCTCCACGCCCTGGCTGAAGTTCAATATTATGGATCGCAGTGCCTGCGGGTATAAGCCGGAGCGGCAAGGCATTCCCCATCTTGATCTCCGCATTTCCGCCCGACATAACCTCCGCGCCGACTTTGAGATTCAGTGGGGCGAGAATATATCGCTTTTCCCCATCGACGTAGTGGATAAGGGCAATGTGCGCCGAGCGGTTGGGATCATATTCTATGGAGGCCACCTTGCCTGGAATGTCAAACTTATCCCGTTTGAAATCAATGATCCGATAGTGTCTCTTGACACCACCACCACGGTGCCGTACCGTTATCCGTCCCTGGTTATTGCGGCCACCTTTCTTGCGCAGGGGCACGACGAGCGATTTCTCCGGCTTCTTCCTAGTCAGTTCACTGAAGGTTTGGCCGGTCATTCCCCTTCTGCCTGGCGATGTCGGTTTGTGTATCTTGATTCCCACGTCTTTCCCTTTGCGGTTAAATAATTAAACCCCTTCAAATATCTCGATCTTATCCCCCGGTCTGAGGGTGACAATGGCCTTCTTCCAGGATGGACTCTGCCCTTTAAGCCTCCCGTAGCCCGTGGATTTGCCGGGGGTCATCGCCACGTTCACCGAGACGACCGTGACCTTAAAGGCTTTCTCCACTGCTGCTTTGATCTGAGCCTTATTAGCCCTTTTCATAACCTCAAAAACGTACTTGTTCTGGGCCATCAGATCGGTGTTCTTCTCTGTAATCACGGGTCGGCGGAGCACCTCGTAGATATGCATCTCGATCTCTTATCCCTCTGTCCCTGCGGGCGGTTCTGCTCCCCAAAGTCTTTCCACCACACGCACGGCATCGGCGGTGATTATTAGATCACTATAAGTTAGGAGGTCAACCACGTTTAGTAGTTGAGCTTGAATTATCTTAGCCCTTCCCCGCATTCGCGGGGACAAGCTTGATATATTGCTCACCGACTTGACGGCGGTGCTATTAGGGGCGGACAGAGCGATGAGCGCCGAACGGTCAATTCCTAACGTCTGCAACATGCCGATCATGTCCTTGGTTCTGGGTTGGCTCATCTCCAGTTTATCTACTACCTTAAGTTCCCCGTCCGCTACCTTTGCCGAGAGCAGGCATTTGATCGCCAGGCGACGCATCTTCTTGGGCATCTGTTGCCGGTAACTCCGGGGGTGCGGCCCAAATGTTATGCCTCCACGACGACGCAGCGGCGACCTTAAGTCCCCCGCTCGCGCCCGACCAGTATGCTTCTGGCGATACAGCTTGCGGCCACTTCCAGACACGTTGCTGCGTGTCTTGGTGCTGGCGGTGCCCAGGCGGGCGTTGGCTCGTTGCCTTACCAGTGCCTGGTGAACAACGGCCTCATTCATCGGCACGGCAAAGACGCTTTCATCCAGATCAAGCTGTCCTACTACTGCCCCTTTAGTATTATACACTGAAACTTGCATTATGTCTCCTCGTTAGCGCCTCCGGCGCTAACGGGTTCAAAGTTCAAGGTTCAAGGTTGCCGGGGAGGAGGGGAACCGTGAACCGTGAACCGTGAACCTGGAACCCGCTTGATAATCAACAGGCCATTTCTGGCACCGGGGACTGCGCCTCGAACCAGGAGCAGATTTCGGTCGGGATCGGATTTTATCACCTTAAGATTCCTTACTGTAACCCGAGCATTGCCCATGTGTCCGGCCATGCGCTGTCCCTTGAAGACCTTACCGGGATCGGTACCACCCCCGATGGATCCGGGGGCACGGTGCCGGTCGGACTGCCCGTGTGTTTTGGGGCCGCCGCTAAATCCGTGGCGTTTTACCACCCCGGCAAAGCCCCTCCCTTTTGAAATGCCAACTACATCAACGATGTCTCCGGGCTGGAACATGTCAATACTCACTTTCTGTCCGGGCTCGATCCCGGCGACATCCTCAGATCTAAATTCACGCAGATGCCTGAATGTCCCCAGCTTTTTGAGGTGTCCCCTCTCCGGTTTGTTCAATCGCTTGGACTTTCCAAAACCAAGCTGGACGGCATTGTATCCGTCGGCATCCATGCTCTTCACCTGCGTCACCATACAGGGACCCGCTTCGATGGCCGTAACGGGCACCACTGTGCCGTCCTCGGCAAAGATTTGAGTCATACCTATCTTCTTACCT
>JALPYG010000064.1 GCA_023271215.1 Dehalococcoidia bacterium | reverse complement strand
GATGATCTTGACGGAGGAGGCAATAAGAGATGAGTCTAACCTTTATGAATTCCAGGTCAGCCCTGGTGACGTCGGAATCGGTCACCGAGGGGCATCCGGATAAGCTTTGCGACTTGATTGCGGATGCTATTCTGGATGCCATTCTAGCCAAGGATCCATTTGCCAGAGTTGCCTGCGAGGTGATGGCAACCACCGGCACAGTGGTGGTAATGGGAGAGATCACCACCGATTGCTATGTCGAAATCCCTCAAATCGTTAGGGAGACCATACGCGAGGTAGGCTACACCCGGGCAAAATATGGTTTCGACCACGAAACCTGTGGGGTGATGATTTCCATTAAAGAGCAGTCGCCCGATATTGCACTGGGGGTTGATGAATCGCAGGAGGTTAAGGCTAGAGGCGGGACGGATAACCAGAGGGACGCGCTCGGTGCGGGTGATCAGGGAATGATGGTAGGCTTTGCCTGCAACGAGACCCCGGAATTCATGCCGTTGACGATTTCCCTGGCTCACAAGCTCACGAAACAACTGGCCAGGGCTAGAAAGGACAAAAATCCCCCCTATCTCAGGCCCGACGGGAAGTCGCAGGTTACGGTGGAGTATGAATACGGCGTGCCAAAAAGGATCGATGCTATAGTTATCGCCGCTCAGCACGATAATGCCACTGCCTCCAGGGTGATTCGGGAAGACATCATCGAGAAAGTCGTAAAGCCAGTGATCCCCGGTTGGCTTCTGGATAGCGGCACCAGGTATTTCATAAATGCCACCGGGAGATTCATCGTCGGCGGCCCAATGGGGGATACCGGGCTCACCGGCCGCAAGATTCTGGTTGATACCTACGGCGGACTGGCCCGACATGGCGGGGGATGCTTCTCCGGCAAGGATCCTACCAAGGTGGATCGTTCTGCCGCATATATGGCTCGCTACATCGCTAAGAACGTTGTGGCTGCCGGCCTGGCTGATCGCCTCGAGCTTCAGGTAGCCTATTCCATCGGGGTTGCCCGCCCGCTTTCGGTCTCTCCCGAGACCTTCGGGACCGCCAAAGTGGATGAAGACATCATCTGTGACCTTATTCAGAAACACTTCGATCTTCGTCCGGCGGCCATTATCGAAACCCTTCAGTTGCGACGTCCTATCTATAAGGCAACAGCGGCATATGGGCACTTTGGGCGCGACGATATAGAGGCTCCATGGGAGAGGATTGATAAGGCCGATATTCTGAGGGCTGAAGCCGGACTCTAAAGCGTCACGAGCCTGGAGTCTACAGTCTAGAGTCCTCCTCCATTCGGCTGTTGACTGTCGACCCTTGACTTTTGACTCCCGACTCTATGACTCTAGACTTTAGACTTTAGACTTTAGACTTTAGACTTTAGACTTTAGACTCTAGACCCTTGACTCTTGACTCGACTCGTCTGGAGGGGTGGCCGAGTGGTTTAAGGCGGCGGTCTTGAAATTGTAGGCGAGTAGTCCCAAAAGGTCACGTTAGGTTCAAATTAGAACCTTTGTGTAGTTGTCCAAAACCCGTTTTGAAGCTAAAATACCAACTGGTGATAACCAGTCATTTTTAGTTTAACGCCAAATTAACGCCAACTTTAACGCCCTTGCGAGGTAGGCATAGGGGTAACCCACGCCTTCTTCATTTAAGCGAATGGTGAGTTCCGACTGAATCTCCTCCGGTATTTCTGTGAATAACCCTGCAGGTGACAGCCACAAGTGTGCGTTGCTAACACGTAGCGTTAACCGCTACACTCACTGTTGGTATTTGGTATTGGGTCTGGCTGAATCCGTGAGGGCGGAGTTCAAAGGCCCACCTTCCTGGTGACTACCCCTGGAGCGGTGCAAAAAAGATGGGGAAGTGACCAGAAGATCTGGAGGGATTGGAGCCAAGAGATGAGACGCAGATGCGAAGTTTGTGGCAGGGAGATTAAACCCTTTGCTGAGTTCTGGCTCAGAGAGCCGAATCAGTACGACGATAAAGGAGTAGCGATTAAGCAGGGCAGGGCCATGCCGTTCTGCAGTACTGGCTGTATTTTTGGCTGGAGCGGAAAGGAACTGCGGAGACAGAAGAGGGAGAGGGAGAATGTCAAATAAGGGAGAGATGTGAGATGCGGAGAGGTCCTCGGACTTCTACAAGGGAAAAACTCCTGCAAATCTTTGAAGCATCTCCTGATCTCACGCTTCAGGAATATGGTAATAGGCTAGGGATTACCAAAGAGAGGGTAAGACAGCTAATAGAGAGTCTAGGGCTTGAAAGGCAGCGTCCCAAGTATGCTGGTCGACCTATCTGCCCTGAATGCGGGGGTAGGAAAAGCTACGAGGCGAAGTTATGCAGGGCTTGCTGGCGGCAATCCCTATAGGGCGCTTTCACCTGTGAGCTGTGCGGGCGGAAATTTGGGAGGCGCTTATCTGGGGCTTGCCACAGAGAGTGACCGCCGTGGTGTACGAAGACAACGCACTACGTGAAGTTAGGTTGAGAACACCACATCAACGGCCTGGCCGTCACCTGACCGCTACAAAGGCTATCTTATCCGGGAGGGGAGGGGGTGCGAGGGGTGAAACCCCGAAGCAATCACAAAGAGCTTAGCAAGATTGCCACGCTTCGCTCGCAATGACAAAGGTATGTTTCTCCGTAGTTTTCAGACAGCCTCTGACGTCCCTCTTAAACACCCTTGTAATGGGGTGCCCTTCTTCTTAACCAAACCTTAACATTGGGATGTCATCATAAAGATGGATGAGGGAAAACATGAATTAGTAGAGAAGGATGAGTTGAGATGTACAAAAGCATAATTGGTGTCTTGACGGCAGTGGCTCTGATGTTCACAGTAATTGGGGTCGGTGCGCATATCCAGTCTTCAGCGGGGGGAGAACCATTCCCGCGGGTGATTGCCTTGGTACCCGAATGGAGTGGCTTTGTTGAGGAGGCTGATAAGTGGAACTTCGGATCCATACTCGTTACCGCCTCGCCCGAGGCCATGGAGACAAGATTCGTCGGAGCACAAATAGGAGACCAACTCGTAACCAGTTTGGAGAAGGTCGAATGGACAGAGGTTGCTCGGGTGAGTATGCAGGTTGAAGACCTGCTTGCCCAATATGAAGAATTACGTGAATCGGCGGTAAGACAACCGGCACAGCCGGATGGACGGGTGGCTCCAGATATTGCAGAAAAATATTGGGGTGCCCGGACAAAAATACTCGAGGCATTAGAAAAAGAAGCAAAAGAAATAGAAGCAATTCAACTAATCATACCTTCTATGCGGGTCAACCCTGGAGAAAGAGCGGTTGTAGAGTTAACATTCGAGGTAAGGAAGAAAAACGACCCCACCAAGTGGCAGCTGGTCACCGCGCCGACAAGCGTCAGTAACTTGGTCCTTCCTCCAGAAGGCATTAAAGACGGTTCCTCCACCTGGATCAGGGGTGACCTGCACATCCATTCTATCTATTCTGATGGGGGTCGGCATCTTCGCGAGCTGCGTGATTCGAAGCTCGACCTGAAGGGAAGAGACTATCACTTTGTATATATGACTGACCATGCTGGCTATTGCCAAATAGCCCCGCCGCCAGCAGTTCCAGGATTCCCTTTGCTCCCCCATTTACAAAGGACTGTTGACCTTTGTCCCACTGGTCCAGGATTTCCGGGGCCGTGCAATGAAGAGAGCACTTGGCAGTGCTACGCTCTCAATACGCGGTGGGTGACTTCGCCGGAAATCGCCTTTTTCCCCGGGGCTGAGCTTAATCTCAAGCACACGACTTTGCCTGGCAACCTTGCCCCCGAAGGACACGCCTTGATATATCGCGGCATGAACCTGATTAGCTTAGGGCGAAGCGATTGTCAGTTTTTTATCTTATCGAGGAGGAACTACTCTTGGTCAAAGAGTCGTTGATGCAACTGATGTGGCTGATAATAGGACTTGCCCTTGCCGGGGGAATAGCCCTGCATTACGTGTGGCCCCTCACCTATCGGCTGGAGAAAGGCCCGAAAGAAGGTTATGATGTGGCCGCGTCTCTCCGGTAGGGTGGGATACCAGGTTTGCTAGCCTATTTGGCCGGCTGCCACTTGAGCCGTCCATCAGGGCTTTCCTGAAAAGAGACCTCATCCTGGCCCTTCGCCATCCAGGTGTATTGATTGAAGGCATAATTATACCTTTGCCCGGAGATGGTCACCGAGTTCGGGGCGTCTATCGGAGAGTTTCCAATCGTCGGGGGACGGATGTTAACCGCCGGAGATGAGGGCAAGGCCGTCCTCGGCTACGCCGTGGCCCAGAGACTGGCAGTAACACCCGGCGAAACGTTGGAGATCGAAGGTCAGTTATTTGAGGTCGTTGGTATCATGCAAACCTATGCCCCCAGAGGGAAAGCGCCCGAAGGGCACCGTGTCTTGGGACTGGTTTTCACCGATGAGTCGATCTTCATCCCCTTTGCGATGATGGACGACGTCTTTGGCGATGCCGGAGCGCCCCTGTACCTCGCTAAAGCGGGCGAAGGGGAAAGGGTGGGGATAGTGGCCGAGAGGATCGATGCAGCGCTTGCCGAAGCGGGTGTGGCTGATATTTACTTGAGAACGTTTGAGGATATCGCTGCAGACACCCGGGGTATGGTCGGCATTATCAAAGCCTTTGTTGGCGGGCTGGCGGCTATCGCCCTGCTCGTTGGTGGAGTGGGGGTGATGAACACTATGTACACCTCGGTACTGGAGCGGACGAGAGAGATCGGAGTCGTGAAGGCGGTGGGGGCGCAGAACAGGCATATCCTGTCGATCTTCCTCATTAAATCGAGCCTGATGGGGCTTGTGGGTGGGATAATCGGCGTCGTTCTTGGTCTACTGCTAAGCGTCGGGACATCACTCGTGTTGCGTCCCTTTCACGATGCGGAACTACTTGTGGTGATCAGCGCGCCGCTGATTCTGGGGACGCTCCTTTTCTCCTTACTTGCCGGAGCCATCGCCGGCACGTTGCCGGCACGGCGAGCAAGCAAGCTGCGTCCCGTCGAGGCTTTTCGCTACGAATAGCGGTCTTTGCGACACGGCGGTAAAGGGGTACCACTTTGGGCTTGAACATTCCGGTCGGGAAACACTTGTTAATCCGGGGACATAATACCTATTTTGAAGCATAGGAATTTCAAAGATTCCTATGCTTCGTAAAGGGGCGAAGCCCCTCTAAAAGGCCAGGGCACAACTGGTTTAGGAGGTTTCAGGGGGAGAATCCCCTTGATGATCTTGGATGCGAATAAGGCGCTTGTCGGCATCTGAGGATGCCGACTCCTCGAGATGCCGACAAACGAGCAGGGACTGATCCCAGATTCTGCAATTAAGGATTTGCGATCACCACTGAGGCATTTCTTCCACCTCGGCAGCTTCAGCAGGCAACTGAATGGTAACCGGCTCATTGAAGCTGTGAAACCGCGATATCGTGCTCATTTCCTTCTCCATTCCTTCGAGCACCATGGTCATCTGTGATTGGTCTTTCACCGGAAGAAAGGTGTCTCTGCAGACCCATCTTTTCATGGTTATTTTATCGAACATTTCCTCAAGATCAATACCCATTGCCACAGGATCGAGATCCATTCCTGGCGCTATTATCGTCGTCATCATTATCTCCCAGAGTTTACCAAGATCCGGCACTACCTTGATCACATAGATCTCGACACCGTTCACCTCCTCCACCCTCAGAATGTCAATCTGGGATACTTTCAGCAGATCGACCGCTTGCTCAAGGGAACATACCCAGGGCATCTCGCCTTTCGTCCACATTGGAGGCATAGTCTCTTCCAACACAAGATGAGTCTGAGAAAATCTATTACATCGACAGCCTCCTTATCGGCCCGCCCCTCCGAACTCGGCCGTTCTTCCAGTGGCTCCGAAGCCGCGGGCCCAGCCAACAAGAAGGTAACAAATAGGGGTGTCCAGGAGGGCAATGCTGAGCTTAATTACATACTGGGCCAGGATTATCTCACCCACCAGGACGTTGAGAGGAACGACTCCGTAGAAAGCGATGGCGCCGAATACGACGGTGTCTATGGCCTGGGAAACTCCCGTAGAGAGATTATTTCTCATCCATAGCCATCTTCCCCGGGTCTTAATCCGCCAGAAGTGGAAGGCGAAAACGTCGTGATGCTGTGAGATCAGGTAGGCCGCCATGGAGGCGACGACGATTCGCGGAACGGCCCCCAGGACCGCCTGATATAATTCCTGATTTCCCCACACCGGAGAGGGAGGCAGGATCCCTCCTATCCAGATAAGCAGCATGAGCAGCATGTTGGCAAAGAATCCCATCCAGACAACGCTTCTCGACGTTCCCTTGCCCCAGACCTCGGAGATCACATCGGTGAAGAGAAATGTCAAGGGATAGGCAATTATTCCGGCATCGACGGTAAATCCAAAGATGCTGATCAGCTTTGCTGCGGAGAGGATATTGGCCGCTCCCAGGCAGATGACAAAGAGTCCGGTGAGGAAAAGGAGTTTATTCTGAGAATTCATCCCTGATAATCCGTCGGAATGGCTCATGCTAATGAGGCATCCAGGTTCTTCTTGAATTCCTCCCTTGACCGGAGTCCCACCATCTGTTTGACCGGCTTACCATCCTTGAACAGGAGCAAGGTGGGTATGCTCATGATGCTGTATCCGGAGGCTGTCTTGGGGTTCTCGTCGACGTTTACCTTGGTGAATGTTATCCTCCCGGCATACTCGTTGGCCAGCTCCTCTACAATGGGTGCTACTGCCCGGCAAGGCCCACACCAGGGAGCCCAGAAATCAACCAGAACTGGATTTGTTGCTTTGAGCACTAGCTGCTCAAAATCGGCATCGCTTACGTCTATTGGTTTGGTCATCTGTTCCTCCTGCAATCTACTGCTTGGCGTATCGCCGCATCCCTGCCCCCGGCCCGTCCGGCGGGGTGGGCTTCGCAGGCCTGCCCCCCTGCCTGCGCAGGGGCAAGACTCTGGTCAGGGCCAGGGGGACAAATTCGCGAGGTGCTGAACGCTGTCTAAGTTCCGATAGCTTCCGCCACCTGTTGTTCCACCATCCGCTCAGCGAGTCGGATAGCTCGCTTCATCGCACCGGCATCACTCTTCCCATGGGTGATTATTACATTACCTTTGACTCCCAGGAGAAATGCTCCTCCTAGAGCGGTATAGTTCAGTATCTGCTTCTCTGCTTCCCTGAAGATCGGATTGTTATCAACCGCCTGTTTGGATAGCTCTGCGAACACTTCCCCCAATCCCTCACTTAATTTTACCACTACATTGCCGGTAAAGCCATCGGTTACGACTACATCGGTCTTCCCCTTGGGGAGGTCGTGTCCCTCCACATTGCCCAGGAAATTCAGCTCGCTTTTTGCTAACAGTTGATAGGCGGCACGGGCAAGTTTATTCCCCTTGGTCTCCTCTTCGCCGTTTGATAGAAGCCCAATTCGAGGTTCAGAAATGTCAAATATCCTCTTCATGTAGACGTTTCCCATCTCCGCAAACTGCACCAGGTGCCGAGGTTTGCAATCGGAATTCGCCCCCACATCGAGGAAAAGAACCGGGCCCGAAGGGGAACCAAAAACAATGCCCAATGCCGGGCGTGATACGCCCTTCTTCTTCCCCAGGCTAAGTAAAGCTGCGGTGGCTACAGCACCGGTGCTGCCTCCAGAGACAAATGCCGAGGCCTGGCCGCTTTTGACTAGCTTGATCCCCACGGCAATCGAGGAGTTTGGCTTACGACGAACGGCCCGGACTGGGTCTTCGTCCATGCCCACAGTTTCCTCAGCCCAGCAAGTGTTGATTCTTGCTCCGTCGAGATCGTAGTCACTCAGCTCTTTCTCTACCGCCTCGCGTCGTCCTACGAGGACAACTTCGATGTTATGCCCACGCGCCCCTTCTACTGCCCCCCGCACGATCTCACGCGGGGCATAGTCGCCACCCATAGCATCGACAACAACCCTGATCATTTCTGTTTACCCACTGTTTTCATTTAGTAACCACTCAGGTTCAAAGTTCCAGGGTTCACGGTTCAAGGCCTGCCCCCGGCCGCAGGCCCAGGGGTTAGAAAACGATCAAAATAACTCCGAGGTGTGAAGGAATCCTTTCCTTCACTGACT